>NZ_JBQSXK010000006.1:0-169617 GCF_052378115.1 Psychrobacter sp. AOP30-A2-5
ATAAGGACGATTAATGCTAGGTAAAAAGCAGGAACAAAGAACTGAGGAAAACTCTACTGCGATTCAAGCAGGTGGAGACGTTAATCTAACTCAAAATAATGGATTGATGTTTTCAGAAGTCAAAGAGTTATGCTTATTATTTCTAAGGGATAACTTTCCCGCATTAAGAGATGAAGCTGTGCGAGAAGCTCAAAGTAATGTTGAGATATTTGCAACGAAGTTAGAGTCAGAACTTGCCCATAAGATTGGCTCTATTGCTCTAGAAAAGTTTAGAGACCCAGATGTCCAAGCTATGATTAATGATGCTGTTCAGGCGAGTGCTAGAAAGGGTGTGAAAGCTAATCCAAGTGTCCTTATAGACCTTATTTCAGAGAGAGCTTCCATTGCTAATGATGACTTTAAAGACATTGTTTTATCTGAAGCTGTGCTAGTAGTACCTAAGTTAACCAATGCTCAGATATCGTATTTATCTTTTATACATTTTATGACTAGCTGTTCAATTGGAGGGATAAGCCATATTTCTGAATTAGAGCATCACTCCAAGCTAGCATTAACTGCTGTATCACTAGGATTTAATTTATCTGACTCACAAAAAAAACACATTCAATATGCTGGAGCTTGTTCAATTGCGTCAATGATGCATGTTGATATATACGATGGTTGGAGCAATATTTATAAGGATTTAGGTTATAAAAGCAAAGAAGAATTTAAAATTGATATTGATAAATATTGTCCAATAACCAAAACTCTTCTTGAACAATTTGAAGAAAATGGTGTTAGTGGTCAAGTCACGTTGACTAGCGTCGGTCAAGCAATAGCTATTGCTCATTTATCAAAAAGTATAGGACACCTTGATTATAGTATCTGGATAAACTAGATTGAAAAACGCCCCTCAAGAGCGTTTTTTTATCCAACCAGTTCTTATAAATCTTACATCATCTAAACAAAATCTTCCCTCAAAATAGCCGCCATATTACACTCCGCAAGTCCGGTGATAAACACATACGGATTGACCCCAGCGCTACCGGGGATTAATGCGCCATCTTGCACGTATATATTTTTGTGCCCTTTGACGCGTCCAAACTCATCAGCCACTCCACTCTGTTAGATTTATTCCTTAACTTGACCAAATAAGGAATTTCCCTTACTATCTTGTTTCAATGTACTAGAACGTAAATACATAAAAATATTTTTATCATCAAACCTGCTAAATAATTCGGCAAAAATGCCAATACTAATCCTCATTTTACAATAATAAGGCTTAACTATGACAACGCAAACTACCAACACTGGCTACGGTTTACATCAATCAATATTACCGAATAGTGATGGCTTATACGGAGAGTTCGGTGGCAAGATTGCCCACCCTGAGCTGGCCAAAGCCATGGCAGAGATCGAAGTAGGCTTTCGTGAAATCATTAAAAATGACGATTTTATCGCTGAGATGAAACGCTTGCGTGAGACCTATGTTGGTCGCCCAAGTCCCATTTATCATGCGCAGCGTTTGACCCAGCATGGCGGCGGCGCACAGATTTATTTTAAACGTGAAGACTTAAACCATACGGGCGCGCATAAGATTAATCACTGTTTGGGTGAAGTATTATTAGCCAAAAAATTAGGCAAAACCAAAGTGATTGCCGAAACGGGCGCGGGGCAACATGGCGTAGCGTTAGCAACGGCAGCAGCATTGATGGGGTTGGAGTGTGAGATTCACATGGGTGTGGTCGATATTAAAAAAGAGCATCCAAACGTCAGCCGCATGAAGATTTTGGGTGCCAATATCGTTCCTGTATCGCGCGGCGCTGGTACGCTAAAAGAAGCGGTCGATAGCGCCTTTGAGACCTATCTTAATGAGCTAGATACCAGCATGTTTGCGATTGGATCGGCGCTAGGACCCGCGCCCTATCCTGAAATGGTCAGCTATTTTCAGTCAGTGGTCGGACATGAATCACGTGCGCAGTTCTTAGCGACAACGGGTAAGCTGCCTAATAAGGTCGTCGCTTGTATTGGCGGCGGCTCTAATGCTATCGGTATGTTCAGTGGCTTTTTTGATGATAAAAATGTAGAAAAAATCGGCGTGGAACCAGCTGGTGAAGGTTTGGACACCCCCAATCATGCAGCGACGATGTCACTGGGCGTGAAAGGCGAGATTCATGGTTTTAAATGCTACGTGCTGCTCGATGAAAAAGGTGAGCCAGCTCCCGTACATTCGATTGCATCAGGGCTTGATTATCCTGGGGTTGGACCTCAGCATTCGCATCTGCGAGATTTGAAACTGGCCACTTATGAGTCGGCGACTGATGCAGAATGTTTAGAAGCCTTTATGGCATTATCGCGCCTTGAGGGTATTATTCCTGCCTTAGAGTCGGCACATGCCATCGCCTATGCGATGAAAATCGCCAAAGATATGTCAGCGGATAAGACGATTTTGGTCAATTTGTCAGGGCGAGGCGATAAAGACATTGATTTTATTTTGGATAAAGTTAATTTGTAGAAGAAATCGGCTATAAATACAGAAAATACAACACCCATTGAGCGATTAAAAAGTTATCATCGAGGTTTTTTTTATCACACGATACTTTTTACGACTGAGCCTTTTATAAATGCGCTTTTATGATGAATTTTTGATAATGAGAAGTTCATAAATCGCCATTTTATAAGTAAGGAGCAATCGTCTAACGCTTGATAGGATCACCCCATGTCTAACCGCGACCTCATTATTTTTATCACCTTATCCTTTATGTGGTCGCTGTCTTTTATTTTTTATCGTATCGGCGTGCCTGAGTTTGGCTCGTTAGCTTTTGCGAGCCTTCGTGTGGTCTTGGCTGGGCTGACCATGTTGGTTTTTGTTTTGATCAGCCCAAAAAACAGAGAGGGTATACGGGATAATTGGAAAGTGTTGACGCTGGTTGGATTATTTTCTGCGGCTATTCCCTTTATCTTGTTTGCCTTTTCAGCGCGCTCGGTAAACGCAGGGGTGTTGGCGGTACTTAATGCATCTGTGCCGATGATGAGCGGTTTCATCGCCAGTACCTTTTTTAAAGACAGACTGTCAAGAACGCAAATTCTCGGTTTAGTCATCGGTGTTATCGGTGTGATTATTTTGATGAGTGAAAACTTATTTAGCGGTAGCGGGCAGAGCGCTGAGTCAAGTTCAGGGTTGCTACCAATGGGCTATGCGTTATTGGCCTGTGTCGGTTATGCTGTCGGTGCCAATATCACCAGAAACTACTTATACAATGTCTCGCCAGTCGCTATTACCGCAGGTTCGCTCATCATTGCCAGTATTATCATGCTGCCGATAGCAGTCTATGAATTCCCGTATGGTAAAAGCATTAGCCTTACTGCTTGGGTTTCTGTCATTTGTATTGGCGTATTTTCAACCGCCATTGCCTTGATTTTTATGAATCAATTGATAAAAAGTATTGGTCCTATGCGCGCAACCAGTATTACCTTGGTGATTCCGATTTTTGCGATTATATTGGGTTACTTATTGCTTGGTGAAGCATTGGACACACCTGCGATCATCGGCTCGATGGTGATATTGTTTGGCACTTACTTGTCTTTAGAGTTGTCCATTAAAAAGATGCTCAAATTGTAAAAATCTCGATTGGGTCATCGTTCAACACGCCCTAAGTAGACTTTTGACTGAGAGGTTATGAGCACATGTTATTGATAAATAATATTGTTTTGCCATTTATGTTTTTAAATGATTAAAGCCATTCGCTTAATAGGCTGATAAGAGGCGTTGAATAATGAGTATTATCAATACCGATATCATGCCATATTGATATTTTTGTTGGTCGTTTTTCCTTGGAATTATCATGTTTGCCCCCTATAAAGACTACGGATTATAAATAGCGTATTAAAAAACGAGCGCGCTGTTTATTCATTAATAACAAACCAATCATTATGGTTTTATAACAACAAATAAGGCTTTTTATGGCACACGATAATTTATTTGAACCCGTAGAAATGGGTACGCAAACCCTAAAAAACCGCATCATCATGGCACCGTTGACACGTCTGCGTTCGATCGAACCTGGTGATGTACCGACGGCACTTGCTGGAGAGTATTATTCACAGCGTGCGAGTGCTGGGCTTGTTATTACTGAAGCGACGCAGGTATCTTTTCAGGCGAAAGGTTACGCGGGCGCGCCGGGTATCCATACCCAAGAGCAAATCACTGCGTGGAAAACTATCGTTGATAATGTCCATGCCAAAGGTGGCAAAATTGTGGTACAAATCTGGCATACCGGTCTGGTGTCGCACAAAAGCGTACAGCCTGATGGTAAAGCACCCATTTCTGCTTCTGATGTTGATGTTGGTATTCGTACCTCACTTCGCGATAGCGACAATCAAGCCATTCGTGTAGACGCCACGCCGCCACGTCCAGCGACACTTGATGAGATTAAGCAAGTCATCGCTGATTTTGCTCAGGCCACTAAAAATGCTAAAGAAGCAGGTTTTGATGGGGTAGAGATTCATGGTGCACACGGTTATCTATTGCATCAGTTTTGGGTTGAGCAAACCAACCAGCGTGATGATGAGTATGGCGGTAGCCGTGAGAATCGTGCGCGTTTAACACTCGATGTGATAGATGCTTGTGTTGATGCGTGGGATGCTGATCATGTTGGTATTCGTATCTCGCCGCTAGGTACTTTCAACAATGTAGAAGCGGGCTACAACGAAGACGAAAACATTTGGCTGATTGAGCAGATCAACAAGCGTGGTCTGATGTATTTACATCTGTCAGAGCCTGATTGGGCAGGTGGCACCCCTTATAGCGATGCATTTCGTCAGCGTGTCCGTGATGCCTTTGATAATATGATCATCGCTGCTGGTGGGTATACTGCTGAAAAAGCAGAGAAAAATATCAAAGCAGGCTACATCGATGCCGTCGCTTTCGGTCGTGACTATATTGCCAATCCTGATTTGGCTGAGCGTATCCGCACAGGGGCGATGCTCAATGAGCAGCACCCAGAGTCTTTTTATGGTGGTGGTATTGAAGGCTATACGGATTATCCGTTTCTTAACCAAGCGTAATGGATGATCAGTTGGCCTTATGATGAGCTAACTTTAAGGCGTGTCAAATATACCCTTGTTAGCTAGCTCATACATAAGCGCATAATAAAAAGCCACCTGACGAAGACCGTCAGGTGGCTTTTTTAATGCCTGAATTTCAACTACTTAATAAAATTGCCCGTTTGGTAATCCCGAAACGTTTGGCGAAGCTCTTCTTGAGTGTTCATTACAAAGGGTCCATAACCTGCGACTGGCTCGCCGATAGGTTCTCCACTGAGTAGTAACAGTTTGACAGGTGCTTGCTCACCGCTTTCGGTAGCAGGATAAAGCAGTTCAATAGTATCAGTAGCCGGTTTTTGTTCAGCTTGCATATCAGTACGGTGCTGAGTTGGCGCATCAAATTGAATCAAATTGCCAGCACTGACTGACGTACCATTGACCAGTAACTCACCTTCTTGTATCAGCAGTAGCGTATTGTGAGTATTGGGCACTTTTAGCGTCGTCGCGCCCGCAGTATGCAGCTCGATATCCCATAAGTTAATCGGGGTAAAAGTATTTGCCGCGCCTGTTATTTCTTGCCAAGTACCAGCAATGATAGCCGCCTTACCAATCGTCGTTTGGTGGTCAAGATTGCGGCTGTCGATCAACTCAACGATAGGCATCTCTGCCCGTTTGATGCTTTGATAGTTTGGGTCGGTCAGCTTGTGCGTACTTGGCAAGTTAACCCACAGTTGCACCATACTAAAGACGCCGCCGCGCTGACCGAAAGCCTCCGAATGAAACTCTTCGTGCATGATGCCACGACCTGCGGTCATCCACTGCACATCGCCTTCTTGAATAGTCCCTTGTCCGCCTACTGAATCGGCATGACTGATTTCACCTTCGTAGGCGATAGTGACGGTTTCAAAGCCTTTGTGTGGATGCTGTCCCACCCCATGAGGCTGTGTTTTATAATTAGGGTTCGGGTCAAAGGTCGTTGGTGTGCCGTAATCAAACAATAAAAACGGGTCGGTATGGCTATAGTTAAAATCAGGGCTATCATCAAGGTGATTGATTAAGGTTTTTACATAAAAGCCGTCACCTACCCAATGCGGTGCTTTATCACCATGAATATTCTTGATTGGACGCATTTGTTACCTCATAAGACAAAACATATTTTTGTAATAAAAAATTTCTGTTAAGTTATTCTACATTTATAGCTATCTATATTGTGTTTATTTTAATAGTTATCAAGAGCTATTGTGGATAAAAGGCAACTTAAGTAGAATAAAAATAGTGACATCCTATTAGGGCGTGTTTAACATTCGACCATGACACTGTCGATAAACACTGTTTATTATGAAACAATGCTACATCGTTATTATTAAATGAGGCTAAACCACTTCACCGCAGACAAAGCCACTGGCCCATGCCCATTGGAAGTTATAGCCGCCAAGCCAACCGGTAACATCCAATACTTCACCGATAAAGTATAAGCCATCTTGCAAACTGCTTTGCATAGTCTTTGAGGAGACTTCATCAGTTTTCACGCCGCCACGTGTTACCTCAGCGGTACGATAGCCTTCTGTACCAGAGGGTTTGAGCTGCCAGCCATTCAAAGTTGCACCAAGCTCTATCAGCCGCTCATCTTTAATATTGGCAAGTTCGGTGTCTTTGATATCGTCCCAAAGGTGGGTTTGTAGTGCTGCCAGTAGTTTTTTTGGTAGTGCATTGTCCGTGTTTTCTGCCAAGACAGTGCGGATCAGTTGCCGTGGATGTGATTTTTTGCGTGTAAGCAAAATATCGGTGACATCTACCTCGGGTAGCAGGTTAATATTGATGGTCTCGCCAGTGTGCCAATAGTTCGATAGCTGGAGCATAGCGGGGCCAGAGAGGCCGCGATGGGTAAACAGCATAGGCAATTTAAAAGAGATGCGTTCATTGCTGGCGATGACCGGCAAACTAATACCAGCCAAAGCGCGGATAAGCTCACCAGTTTTATCAGTAAAGGTAAAAGGCACTAAGCTGGCATCGGTTGCGATCAGCGTGTGTCCAAATTGCTGCGCCAATTCATATCCTAAACCGCTGGCTCCCATCGTTGGAATAGACAGTCCGCCAGTAGCGACCACGAGCGACTCACAGCGGTAGCCTGTTTGCGGCAGTGTGGTTTGATTTGCCGATTCTTTTCTCTCTTGCTTTTCTTTTTTATTAAGTTGCTTGGTGGTCAGTAGTTCAAATCTGGCATTCTTGTCATTTTCAACAGTCTGTACACTGTCAATCTGCGCATTCAGCTTTATTTGTACGCCAGCTGCCGTACATTCTGCGAGGAGCATGGTCAAAATATCTTGCGCTGAATCATCACAAAATAGCTGACCGTGTTCGCGCTCATGGTAAGGGATTTTATGTGCTGCCACCATACCTATAAACTCCCAGCTGGGATAACGACTGAGCGCTGATTTACAGAAATGCTGATTGGCACCGATAAAGTGCTCAGGCTCCACATAATAATTGGTAAAGTTGCAGCGTCCACCACCTGACATGAGGATTTTTTTGCCCGCTTTATTGGCATGGTCTAATACCAGTACGCGGCGACCACGGCGACCCGCTGTCAGCGCACAGTATAGCCCTGACGCGCCAGCGCCGATGATGATGACATCATAGTGGGTGTATTGTGATGCATTGCGGTGATTGCTCATGGTAGTCTCATAAAATAATAGGTTTAAAAAACCAGCCACCAAATCCGTCATCGAATCAATAACAGCGTCGATTGCTTATTTTCATAGCAGCAGGTCAATAAGAGGGTTTGGTGAAGGGTGTATTTTGGCGTCGTATCTCGCGTGTAGCTATTGTCCATATTTCATACAAGGTTACAAGGATTAAATGTCATATCATTATCTGATATCTGGACGGTGATGCCTTTGTTTATACCAAAATCAAAATTTATGCCAAAATCAAAACATGTTTTAAATTGGCCAATACCAATACCAATACCAAAAGCGAGTAGATGCAAAACCACACCTCGTCAATAAATTTTATCATGGGTGAGCAAGTATACCGCTATATAGGCATATTGTTATGAATGGCTGTTGATACCTTGCAACCGTTCTGCTTATTTGTCAAACTAACCATGAGTGTCACACATTATGGAAGATGACCCTTATCACCTGTACAGGCAGTCGTTTTCGACCGTTATGCGTGCAGGTCATAATAATTAAAAAGGACAAATACAATGACTCAAAAATCATTCCCCATTGCGGCCGAATTTATCGCTGCTGCCAATACTACCGCCGAACAATACCGCGAAGACTATGAAAAATCTATCGAATCACCTCAGGCTAATGATGCTTTTTGGGCGAAGCGTGCCGAGCTGATCGATTGGATAAAAGAACCGACCAAAATCAGCGACGTTAACTATGATTTGGATGATTTTCGCATAAAATGGTTTGAGGACGGCGAGTTGAATATCTCTGTCAATTGTCTCGACCGACATGTCAAAAAAAATCCTTACAAGCCTGCCATTATTTGGGAGGGTGATCACCCTTCACTGCACAAAATCATCTCCTTTAAAGAGCTGCATCAAGCGGTCTGTCGCTTGGGTAATTCCATGCGTAAGCTTGGGGTCAAAAAAGGCGATCGCGTGACCTTATATATGCCGATGATACCTGAAGCAATGATAGCGATGCTGGCATGTACACGTATTGGCGCTGTACATTCCGTGGTCTTTGGTGGCTTTTCTGCTGAGAGCTTGGGTAATCGCCTGATAGACAGTCGCTCAAAAATCATCATTACGGCTGATGAAGGCTTACGTGGTAATAAGCATACGCCGCTCAAAGCCAATGTCGATCGGGCACTAGATATGGATGGCACTGATAGCGTCACCAACGTCATTGTCGTTCATCGTACGGGTAATTCTGTACCGATGAGTGGTCGCCGCGATGTTTGGTATCATAACTTGGTCGATGGCGAGTCAGAACATTGCGAGCCAGAAGTCATGAATGCCGAAGACCCGCTATTTTTATTGTATACCTCTGGCTCTACTGGCAAACCTAAAGGTGTGCTGCATACCACGGGCGGCTATATCACCTATGCTCTCTCTACTTTTCGAGATGTGTTCGATATTAAAGACGATGACGTCTACTGGTGTACTGCGGACGTAGGCTGGATCACAGGTCATACTTATGCAACCTACTCACCGCTTGCCAATGGCACGACGACGGTGATGTTCGAGGGCGTACCAGAATATCCCACATGGGCACGCATCGGTCATATTATCGATAAGCACGATGTGACCATTCTGTACACTGCACCGACGGCGATTCGAGCGATGATGAAGGAGGGCGATGTCTTTGTGCGGGAGTCTGATCGTTCAAGTTTGCGGCTACTCGGAACAGTCGGTGAGCCGATCAATCCCGAAGCATGGGACTGGTATTATCATGTCGTCGGCGGCGGCAAATGTCCGATTGTAGATACTTGGTGGCAAACTGAGACAGGCGGCATCCTCATGGCACCGATACCAGGCACGGTCGCCCTCAAGCCGGGTGCAGCGATGAATCCTTTGTACGGTATCAAGCCAGAGATTGTTGATAGTGACGGTACTATGCTAGAAGGCTCTGCTGAAGGAAACCTAGCTATTAACAGCAGTTGGCCGGGTCAAATGCGTACTATTTATAATGACCATGAGCGTTTTTTACAGACGTACTTTAGTGAGTATCCCGGTTATTATTTCACTGGTGATGGGGCGCAGCGTGACGAAGATGGACATTACTGGATCACAGGTCGCGTCGATGATGTGCTTAACGTCGCAGGGCATCGTCTGGGAACAGCAGAAATTGAGAGCGCCGTGGTCGCGCATCCTGCGACAGCGGAGGCCGCCATTGTCGGGATGCCGCACGAGATTCGCGGCATGGGCGTTTGTGCCTTTATTATTCTAAAATCGGGTGAAAAAGAGACAGAGGCGCTAAAGGCTGAGCTGAACCGACATGTTCGCGCTGAGATTGGTCCGATTGCCAATTTGGATGCTATTCATATCGTTGAAGCGCTACCCAAAACCCGCTCGGGCAAAATCATGCGCCGTATTTTACGTAACCTTGCAGCAGGTCAATATGTTGGTTTGGGTGATTTGTCTACTCTTGCGGATAGCTCGGTGATTAATCAGCTGGTTGAGGTAGTCAAAGCTGCGCGAGGAGAGTAGGCTAAAGTATCGATAATTAGATATTGCTAAAAGCACGTTCAATAAATAGACGATTAGCGTTCAGAAAAGTCATGTTATGAAAACTAGCATGGCTTTTTTACGCAGACGATATTGATATCAACAAACTTTAAAGGTTCAATACTTTCTATAACCATCTTATCTAACGATAACCATACTGTCGAAAACATTCCTACTATTATCACTCCCTTTTTTATCAAACATTATATGAGGCCTGCTGTCATTATGACCAATCACTCTTTGCACGCTGTCGCTACCCAATCACCAAAAATCGCTATCATTGGTGGTGGTTTGACAGGGCTGTTTACCGCTACATTATTAGAGCGCGCCTTTGCTCAGAACATAGCACAAGATAGTGCGCAAACACCCTTACCGCAAATTACTGTCTTTGAAAAGTCACGTAGCGTAGGGCGTTTAGCCACTCGTTATCGTACTGATAGCCACACTGGCAAAAACTGGCAATGGGCATTTGGGGCGCAGTTTTTTACGGCCAAGACGGCAAGTTTTAAGCAATTCATTACGCCTTGGTTAGAGACGGGATTGCTACAGCCATGGTGCGCGCAGGTGATCGATTTAACACCAGCGAATCATGATACTCAATCGCCTGATATTCAAGCGCCCGATGTTCAGAGTAAGGAGCAATGGAACACCACGCAAGCCCGCTATATCAGTACGCCAAAAATGACCAGTTGGGGACGTACACTGGCTGATGAGTTGCAGTACAGCACCATAAAATTTAAAACCCGCGTTGCGCCATTGGCTCAATATTATAATTCTCTAGCGGAAAAGGTTGATAAAAAAACTGAGCTATTTGACGAGACTGGTGCGAGTCTAGGTCACTTTGACTGGGTGATATGTACCGCGCCAAACGGTCAGACCATAGAGCTAATGGCAGAGAGCGGCTTTGCTGAGCAAGCCAAGATTTCTAAGCCAACAATGCTGGCGTGCTATACGCTGATGTTAGGATGGAATAATTTTGATACATTACCAAAAATGTTAAGCGCTCAAGCAGAGCCACGCTGGGATGTGGCTTATCTGAATGGCTCTATACTCGATAGAATATTTATCGAGCATCAAAAACCTGCTCGCGATGACCTGCTACCCAGTGTCACTATTCATGTGCGCAACGACTGGTCAGAGCAGCATGTCGATGACGATATGGAGACGATCAAAACGCAGTTATTAATAGCTGCCAAGCAAGCATTGAATTGGAATGATGAACATGCTCCTAGCCAAATAGATTGCCATCGTTGGCGTTATGCCGCCACTGTCACTGATAGTGATAAAGAAGTATTAGGCATCTTGACAGATGAGTCTCATCAATGGATTGTCAGTGGTGATTGGTGCGGACAAGGCAATATAGAAAGTTGCTATCAAATGGCGCAACAGACGGTTGAGGCAATTAACAAAGCAAAATACTGGACTTTAAGGGCGTTTTCTTAATATGAAAAGGTGATAACGATGTTTGGATTCGATATAGATTTAGAGCTGATGGGCTATCATTTTTTCCAGTTGGGCATCGCCTTTATATTATCATTACCGATTGCCCTTAATCGCGAGATGAAAGACAACGGTGCGGGGTTAAGGACGTTTCCACTGGTAACCATTGCGTCATGCGCGTTCATGTTGGTTGGTATGGATATTTATGATGCTACTGGTGAAGCGAGAATCATGTATGCCATCATCACAGGTATGGGATTTATCGGTGGTGGGGCGATTTTTAAAAATGAAAAAGGCTCAAAAGGTACTGCCACGGCAGCGAGCTTATGGAATACAGGTGCCATCGGTATTTCAGTGGCTTACGGTCGTTATGAGATTGCCATTATATTATCGGTCGTTGGCTTTTTGATTTTGCAATTCTCAGAGCCCTTTAAAGTTAAAAAATACTAAGCGATGGGTGCGATGAGTTAACGTGCATATACACTTAAATACTAAAGAGACTATAAATCAATACTATATAGTATCTCTATATCTATATGATATAGCAAGAAATCTATAACTTATTGAAAATAAAGGATAGTTTATGAGTACCAGATTGAGAGGTAGTGTACTGACTTGTGCCATGCTAGCACGAGGGGATAAGCAGGTTTTATGCGCGGTCAGTAATGAGAGCGACGAGCAAGCGATGGCTAGTATCGATAGCGCTGAATATGATTTGCTAAGGCACATTATTTCTTTTGAAAATGATAAATTCTCCTGTAAAGAAGGCGTTGAATGGCAATGCGCCATACCAGTAAAAAAAGTAGAACTTTTTTATGATGATATAAATCTATAGCCGCTTATAACTGAAAGTTTGTATATTAATTTGTAATACTTTAATTGAAAATAAAGCTACCCAAATTGCTAAGAAACAGTTATATTCGTATAACATAATATACAAAATAGTACGAAGTTAGAGGTGAATATAGTGCTTAGAGGAAGTGAGCTGACTCGTGTAATGCTTGAGCATGGCTGCCATGAGATATGGTGTGCGGTAGATGATAATAGTGATGAAGAAGCTATGTGTGATCAAGATTCAAACGATTTTACTGCCCAAATCGTGTCTTATCATAACAACAGATTCTATTGTACTGCTGGTACTGCGTGGCTATTCGCTGTGCCAATTAAAATAACGGCGATGACACTGAGTGATGTAAAGCTCTAAATACCTTTATTTGTCTTATTAAGCCATCGCCGACTCATCATTTGTATTATAAAAACCCACCTTATGGTGGTTTTTTCCTTGTAAGCAATATGCCGCTTTTTAGATTATTGCTCAAACAATACAGATTTCTGCAGATAGTCATACTTGTATATGACAAGAAACTTTAACTAAGCATGAATTGTAGGCAAAAAAAAAGCCCACAGAGGAGGAACTGTGGGCCGAGGAAAACTGATCGTGTAAAGGAACTACAGAGGCAGTGGTTGTGACTTATTGTTATTATGAGTTTTTCTATATTAACTAATATTAGGGTGGTGGTGCTTAATTCAATAACTGCATATATTTACTTACATATTTAAGTGTACAAGTGTTTTTATCAGAATCGCTATCATAGCGCAATTGACAGCGGTTTGGCTATTTTGGTTACATGACATTACGTTTAGAGCTTATGAGAGAGAAAATTAACGTCGTATTGCATCTCCAGTAGATGAGTCTTTTAGTCGTGTCATATCTAATATTGATAAATACGTATCAAAGTTTTGTAGTTATATATGAAAGATTGATTAATTTTAATAGTCATTCCACTATAAAAATATTACTGCGTTAACCTCGCTTGAAGTATTAAAGATACATCTACACTCGGTTGCCTTGTGCTATTTTTAAATTCAACTGACTATATCGATAACTGAATAGCTAAAGAGATGGCATGACGACCTGCGTGAAAAATGCTAAGCTATCTACCATTAATATGTCTATATAAAACTGGGTTTGCCATGACTGAGAATACGCATTTGCATACGCAGGAGCCGCAAAATACCAAGAGTATTTTTAACTTGCCTAATAACCTTACTATCGCGCGGATTTTAATGATTCCGCTATTTGTCGCGATTGCTTATTGGCCACCTGCTATGGGAATTGGCCTGCCTGCCATATCAGACAATGTGATTGCGCGGGTCGGTATGAGCGAATTTAGTGATAGCTTGTTACGCCATTTACTTTTGACTAGCGTTTTTATTATTGCAGCGATTACTGATTGGCTTGATGGATATTTTGCCCGTAAGCTTAATGTTATGTCAGCCTTCGGTCGTTTTTTAGACCCTGTTGCTGATAAGTTAATGGTGGCGGCGGCGCTTATTATCTTGGTGCAATGGCATCCCAATATTATTATGGCAATCGCCGCGATTGTGATTATCTCGCGTGAAATTGCGGTGTCAGCGCTACGTGAATGGATGGCAGAGTTGGGCAAAAGTACCAGTGTGGCGGTGTCGTATGTCGGCAAGTTAAAAACGACGTTTCAAATGGTGGCTATTACGGTACTTTTATTAAACTGGGAGTCGCTCGAAACGATCGGTTATGTGCTGATGGTTGCTGCTGTTATTTTGACACTATGGTCGATGATGATTTATCTTAAAGCGGCTTGGCCTTACCTAAAGCAAAGCGGGTAAATATATAACGCAGATATGATCAACAAACAACATAGACAACAAAAAACGCCAGTCGCATTAGCCGCTGGCGTTTTTTATGGTCTGTTTGAAATACGGCTGATGTTGCCTATTTGTCTTAGACATTGTTTGTATGGTTGATATATACTAAAAATTATTAGGGTCTGTTGAACATTCAAATATTAGGGCTGCTGATTGCTAAAATTGCACCAAACTAGGCGCAAACCGATGATAATGTCGAGACCTTAGCTAGGCTTGCAACAACGTTTGGGGTAATTTTAGCATCAGCCTTTCAGGGCAATACTCTTTTTTGCCAATATATGGCGAAATTGTTTAACCTAGAATGACTAGGCATCAAAAATTTCACTGCATATTGTCTAAAAAATAATGACTGCCAGCACCACATTTGAATTTTCAACAGACCCTGAACAAAATACAAGAAAATTGATCCAGCTATCATGAAACGGCATTCAAATAAGGAAATAAGCATGACAGTACATCAGACACAATCGGGCGTTGCCGTATTATTGTTGGCATTATTAACGGGGTGTTCTTCTGGCTCAAACATGCAAGAAGAGTCCACCTCAACCATTCAGCGAGAAAAATCTATCCAAACAGACGCTACTGCAGAACGCTCCACTCAGGACGCGGCAGAATCGGAGCGTTTGGGCACAAAGTGGGGCGATGATGTCAACTCTGAAGTGACGACTGTTGATCTGCGCCGTACGAGTAGTGATCCGATCGAGCAGATACAGGTTCGTTATGCAGACAAAGCCTATGATGGACGTGCGGTAAATAGCATGTCGCTACTGGCGGGCAAGGTTGATTTTTCGATGGAAACAGATACGGGCGCGCTATCACTTTATCGAGACTCGGGCAATTATTACGTCCAAGGTCAAGCGGGTCAGGCCTATCGTTTGGTGTATCATAATAACAGCGACAACACTTATGAAATCGTCGCTAGTGTCGATGGAATCAATGTCCTCAATGGTAGCGCTGCCAGTCGCTATGACAGTGGATATGTGCTAAATCCACATGATAATTTGGTGATTGAAGGTTTCCGTAAGAGCCAAAGCTCAGTAGCTTCGTTTATATTTAGCAAGCCAGAGAGTGCTTATGCCGCTAATACCAGCTCAGGCTCTATCAATAATACAGGTGTAATAGGTACAGCAGTTTATGGCCTATATGATCCATCTAAGCCGAAGCCTCAACAGCCGCAAGCTTACCCTGCGGACAATGGTTATGCGAAACCACCACAGTAATGCCTATCAATAGATAATAGATAACGCATAAAGAAACGCCAGTCGCATTAGCCACTGGCGTTTTTAATTTTGCTATTTCTGGTTTAGTTTAGATAACTTATAACGTCACTGAGTTGTTTTCACCTAGGTTAGTTGCTTTCTTACCATCCATCACAGCAGCAGTAGTCATCTTAAACATATTGACGACCGAGCTACCACTGAGCCAATATTCAGCACCGTGTGGTACGACTTTAATCAGCTGTACATTTGGATCTTCTTTACCTTGCTCATAAAAAGCATTGTAGATCGGCGACCATAGCTCGTCTAATTTCTCTTGGTCTTCGACCAGTTCCGCTTTACCATTGATTGAGACATAATTTTTGGCATCTTGACTGACATAAGCCAAGTTTACTTGCGGGTCTTTCTCAATGTCACTCACGGTTTCGGTAGTCTTATCACCAATAAACCAAATTTCTTTTGCACCGATGCTCATCTCGCTCGTCGTCATTGGGCAGGCATGCAAATGCCCTTCGTGAGTACGAGTTGTCATCATGGCAAACTTAATGTCTTTTACCAATTCTTGCACTTTATTGATGTGGTCTTGTCTACTCATAGTAAATTTCCCTTTCTTTATTTTGATTAAGTCGTAGTGATTAAATAGTTGATTGGTTATAGTAGTTTTTATTCAGGCTAAGCGTTTTTCAAATTAAGCGTTTTCCAAGTATCGAAAACCAGATGAATTGAGAAAAACGATCGTCGCCTTAACAACTGAAACTAGAATACCTAGTTGTGACCTTGTGTTTATATAGGTTGCCCGTAAGGCGATGTGAGGGTTTGTAAGGACTATAAGCTTTAGGTAAAAATTGTGACGACATCGCTGTTAAGTTTCTGTTGTGAAAGTAGCCTGTTTTAAAAGTAACAAGGGTTTCAACGATGGCGAAGATTCCACTATTATTGAATAGCAAGCATCAGCAATTTATCTTGGTTTTGACCTGCTTATTACAGGGCTTCTTGTTATAATACCCAGACCATTTACTTTGCATGGCAGAGATGCCTTGATCTTACGGATTATGCCTTTATGATGACCATCGCCGGACAACCGTTTCTTACCGATTTTCAGACGCAGCAACTCATCAGTCAGTTCCAGCAAAAAACCGAGCTAAATGTCAGCCAAATCCATACCCAGCAAGTGTATGTGTTATCACGAGAACTAGAAGGTGATGAGCATAAAAAAGCGCTAGACTTACTTGCTGTCGATAGTAGCACTGTCCTTGAAGCCCCAAAAAGCAATCAATTACAAGTCATCGTAGGTCCACGTTTTGGCACGATTTCGCCATGGGCAAGTAAAGCGACTGATATTTTTAATAACTGTGAAATTGCGATCAATCGCGTCGAGCGTGTCGTTGTCTATACGCTGACCATCGATAGCAAGATCAGTGAAAAGCTGTCTACTGCCGCTGAGCAGGTGTTGTTTGACCGTATGACGCAGAGCCTGGTCTATGACTTGAGCGATGTCAGTAAATTGTTCGACGATCAAGCGCCAGCATCACTGAATCATATCGATGTCATCGGACAAGGTCGTACGGCACTAGAATTAGCCAACACCCAGTTCGGCTTTGCGCTATCTGTCGAAGATATTGATTATTTGATGAATGCGTATGTCAATGAGCTAAAGCGTAATCCAACGGACGTTGAGCTAATGATGTTTGCCCAAGCAAACTCAGAGCATTGCCGTCATAAGATTTTTAACGCTGAGTGGACGGTTGATGGCGAAGTACAGCCAAAGTCACTGTTCCAAATGATTAAGAATACTTATAAAGCCAATCCACAAGGTATCTTATCTGCCTATAAAGACAACGCTGCGGTAATGGCAGGTTCTAACGGCATGCGTTTTTATCCTATCCCGACTGACGCGATGGATGCCAATTCAATTCATCCTTATGGCTTTCATCAAGAAGAAATCGACATTTTAATGAAGGTCGAAACCCATAATCATCCAACCGCGATTGCCCCTTATTCGGGTGCGGCGACAGGTGCGGGCGGTGAGATTCGTGATGAAGGCGCGACTGGTCGTGGCGGTAAGCCAAAAGCAGGTCTGACAGGCTTTCATGTATCACACTTGCATATCCCAGAGCTCGCTGAAAAATGGGAGCAATCAGGTCAGTTGAGTACTCAGGATTACGGTACGCCAGATCGTATGGCAACCAGTCTTGAGATCATGACCGAAGCGCCTCTCGGTTCAGCCAACTTCTCAAATGAATTTGGTCGTCCAAATCTGTGTGGTTATTTCCGTAGCTTTCAGCTTGATACCTCAGCGGCAAAAGACGGCAGCGAGATGCGCGGCTATCATAAGCCAATCATGCTGGCAGGTGGTTATGGCAATATCAAACGCAACCTCATTGAAAAAAACACCATTCAGCAAGGTGATTTATTAATCGTCCTTGGTGGCCCTGCGATGCAGATTGGTCTAGGCGGTGGTGCAGCATCTTCGGTTGATAGTGGTGACCTTGATGAAGGTTTGGATTTTGCTTCTGTGCAGCGCGATAACGCTGAGATGGAGCGTCGTTGCCAAGAAGTTTTAGATCGCTGCTGGGCACTAGCGGGTAGTGATGTCGATGTGAGTAATAATGGCAAAGACGGCAACCCTATCGTGTCATTGCATGATGTGGGCGCGGGCGGTATCTCTAATGCGATGCCAGAGCTGGTCAATGACCACGAGATGGGCGCGGTACTAAATCTGCGTAAAGTTCCATCATTAGAAGCTGGCATGTCACCAATGGCCATCTGGTCAAACGAAGCGCAAGAGCGTTATGTCCTTGCGATTCACCCAGAAAGCGAAGCCCAATTCGATGCCATCTGCGCGCGTGAGCGTTGCCCGTATGCTATCTTGGGAACAGCCACGGATGTCCGTCAGCTGGTCGTTGACGATACGTTATTGGATGAGCAGCCAGTTGATATGCCGATGCAAGTATTGCTCGGTGGCACGCCGAAGATGAAGCGTAGCTTTGAGCGTCATGACACGAGCATACCTGCATTAGAGCTTGGCGATGTTAATTTAGCTGAGTCTATCAAAGACGTGTTGCGTCATCCAACGGTCGCTAGCAAATCATTCTTGATCAGTATTGGTGACCGTTCTATCACGGGTATGGTCGTGCGTGATCAGTATGTGGGTCGCTATCAAGTGCCCGTATCGGATTGTGCTGTGACAGCGTCAGGCTTAGTGGCGTTAGATGGTCAGGTGATGAGCGGTGAAGCCATGAGTATCGGTGAACGTACACCAGTTGCGCTAATCAGCCCACAAGCGTCAGCACGACTTGCAATTGGCGAAGCGATTACTAACATCGCTGGTGCGTGCATTGCTCAGTTGTCTGATATTACGATGTCAGCGAATTGGATGGCAGCATGTGGCGATGATGCGGAAGACGCTGCATTGTTTGATGCGGTATATACCGTCGGTGAAGAGCTGTGCCCAGCACTGGGTATCGCTATTCCAGTCGGTAAAGACTCGCTATCGATGCGTGCTAACTGGACTGACAGCAGTGAAGCAGGTGAGACGGATAAATCAGTTGTATCACCAATGAGCTTGGTGATTACTGCCTTTGCTCCTGTGGTTGACGTGGCAAAAACGCTAACCCCGGAGCTAATCAATGGCGACAGCGCGTTCTACCGTATTGATTTGTCTAAAGGCAAGCTGCGTCTAGGCGGTTCAATCCTTGCGCAAACGCTGAGCCAATTGGGTAACGATTGCCCAGATTTGGCACAGCCAAGCGACTTGGTCGACTTCTTTAACTTTGTCCAAGCGGGCAACGCGCAAGGCATCATCAGCGCCTATCACGATATCGGTGATGGTGGTCTATTGGCAACTATCGCTGAGATGCAGTTCACCAGCCGTCAAGGTATCAAGCTGTCATTGACCGATGATAACTTACTCGGTCAGTTGTTCAGTGAAGAGCTGGGTGCAGTCATCCAAGTATTGCCAGAAAACGTCGCGGCTCTAATGCAATTGGCAGAAGAGTTTAACGTTGCTGACATGCTCAGCCTCGTGGGTCAAAGCTCGGAAGAAGACAGTCTCCTTATCCAAACGCCAACGCTTATGGGCGATGACACTCTCAGCTTTAGCCGTACTGAATTGCAGCAAGCGTGGACTCAGGTCAGCTATCAAATCGCGCGTCGCCGTGATAATCCTGCGTGCGTACAGCAAGAGTATGACTTAATCGCTGATGCGAGCCATCAAGGTCTGATCGCTGCGCCGAACTTTGATCTAAATCAAAAAGTTGAAGAACCATATTTAGCCAGTCGAGAGAATAAGCCAAGAGTCGCTATATTGCGTGAGCAAGGCGTCAACGGTCAGACGGAAATGGCAGCAGGCTTTACGCAAGCTGGCTTTGAAGCGGTCGATGTACACATGAGCGATCTACTGAATGGTCGTATCAATCTACGTGACTTCGACGGCTTAGTCGCTTGTGGTGGCTTTAGTTATGGTGATGTACTGGGCGCAGGCTCTGGCTGGGCAAACTCTATCTTGTTCCATGACGAGCTACGCATGCAGTTTGTCCGCTTCTTCGCCCGTCCTGATACCTTCTCATTAGGTGTCTGTAACGGTTGTCAGATGATGGCGCAGTTAAAAGACCTCATCCCAGGTGCGGAAAACTTCCCACGTTTCGTCGCGAACAAATCAGCTCGATTTGAAGCACGTACGGTCAATGTAAAAGTTGAGCGTACCAAGTCGATCCTGTTCAAAGGGATGCAAGACAGCATCTTACCAATCGCTGTGGCGCATGGTGAAGGCTATGCCACACTAGACAATACCGAAATCGACGGTATGGCTAAACACGGTCAGCTCGCGATGCGTTATGTCGATAGCCAAGGTCATCCAACCGAGACGTATCCGCTCAATCCAAACGGTTCGCTCGGTGGTGTCACGGGTCTATGTAGCACCGATGGTCGCGTCACTATCATGATGCCGCATCCTGAGCGTAACCTAAAAGCCTACAACCACAGCTGGAAACCAGAAGAGTGGGATGAAGACGGCGCGTGGATGCGTATGTTCCGTAACGCTCGTGCTTGGATTCGTTAATTAGACAGTTTAAGTTGTTTTAGACATAAAAAAAGGTGGGCTTCGGCTCACCTTTTTTGTGTTTGGAGTAATGATCTTAGAGTAATTTCAGTCTAGGCTTAGTGTTTTTACTGATTAACTTGAACGTTATATCATCTAAAATTTGATAGCCAAAATCAATATTTTCATAAAAATTCCTACCTTCTTTTTCTAAGAGAACCTTAATAATCTTATTAAGTAGAATCGGTTGTTCACGTTCAATAGGTTCAGGTTCTAACTTATTATATCCTTGTTTACTAAACTCGATACAATTAGAACGATAAAGCCAATCAGTTAATAATCCATTAGTGTGTAAGTTATAGTTCATAGCTGCAAGAGATACTTTCCAGTATTTTTTATAGCTGATTAGATTCGGTAGATTTAGATTGTTTGGAGCCATAACTACAAATGCTTCTCTCGGCATTAAAAAACTGGAAGCAAACCTATCAGCTTCGTGCTCTTTGTCCTTCATATTTTCAAGTACATTTTTATCATCACTGTGCAGAACTAAGTGACCAAGTTCATGAGCAGCATCGAAGCGCATTCTTTCTGCTGACTTCGCTGTATTCAAAAATACTATAGGTCGCCCATCATGATAAAAAGAGAATGCATCAACTTCTTTTACTTCCATTGGCAAACGGAATACTGCAATACCATGTGATTCGAGTAGGGCAATAATGTTTTTAATCGGTAGAATACCTAATTGCCAATCGCCACGAAGTGTTAAAGCAGCTTTTTCAGGCTCATTAACCAAAGTGTCAATATCGAAGCCTTGGAAAATGGGAAGATTAGATATTGTTTTGTCAAAATACTCTAAGGTTTGAATTGCAAACTCACTGTAAGCAAGTGCAGAATTTCTGTACTGAGCTTTTATACGGCTATATGAACGAAAGAAAATTTGCTCATCTACCACTTGTGTTTTGAAAGTGGAGTTAAAGAAGTCAAAAGGTAGGTTTAATGACTCACTTAACTTGACTACTTTTTCGAAATCAGGCACTGAAGGTTTATTCTCGTTCAAATAGTTTGAAATTGTAGCTTCAGTACATGACAATATATTTGCTAGATCTTTATTCGTTTTCCCCTTTAAGTCTTTAGCTATTTTTAGACGGCGCTTATTGAATTCAAAGTTACTCTTCATTGCTCGCATTTTTATACCCAATTTCAAACGAGTCCTCGTTCACTGATTCATCAGCAAACTCACTCATATATGACTGAACCTCATTTTCTGAATCTGAAGAAAACATCAATCTACAATCATGATCAGTTGGAAAAATTTTTCCATCATCCATTACTATATAAGACATTGGTCTTGCAAGTTCATAAATTAAACTTGGAGCATCATCTTGATAAATTTCGTGTTTTCTTGAAGGATAATATAGAACCCAAGTTTCTAGTTTCTCGCTAGTCATATTTCTATATTTATTTATATCAATTTTATGTTTCGTCTCAATACCTTTTGAACAGTTGGAGGAAATCGGCAAGTTCATATTACCTAAAGCGTCATTACTGGACATGATAATAATTTGAATATTGTTATCAACGATGGTTAATGTAGGTTGTCCTTGACCTCGGCTAAATTCGATTTCGTTAGAAATTAATTGTAGGGCTATGTTTTCCCCAATGTCACCCCAACGCGCTATACCGCTTGCACAGTTTACCTTAGTTTTCATATTGAAATTTTGATCAGCTTTTTGAATAGCATCGAAAATGACTTGAGGAGTAAAACCGAATTTATTCTTCAAAATTTCCACGGCTTCACTATTGTTTATAAGCTCACCATCTGTGTTGCGGCTATCTAAGTCGCTGAAGATTTCATACTGTGGTGCTTGGTACATATTAGTTTCATCCATGTAATTTTTATAAATTATAACATCATATGATGTGTTAAAAAATAAAAATATCGATTAAGATCATTTTTTTATACATAATGATTTAATCAAAATTACTCACCATCCAAACACTTCTGAGCCTCAGCAATCAACCCATGAATCTTAGCACTTTCCTTTAGCACGCAAGCATCATAGGCAGAGAGCGGCTCAGACGCTTGTTCTTTTTCCTGATCTTGTTTGGCTTTTTCTGCTAAATACTTTTCAAGTTTTTCGGCTTCAGAATCGCTCATAGCTTATCCTCCATATGATTTTTACCCTATAAAAAACGGCACTGAAATCAGTGCCGTTTTATCAATCGTGATAATGTAAAAGCTAACCACGACTCCTCAAATACTGATGCACCACGTTATCAATCCCAGCTTAAAATCACCTTGCCGCATTGCCCACTTTCCATGATATCAAAGCCTTCTTGAAAGTCATCAATGTGCATGCGATGGGTAATGATTGGCGACAGATCAATACCACTAATCAGCATTTGCTCCATCTGATACCACGTCTCCCACATCTCACGGCCATAAATACCTTTTAGGGTTAACGCCTTAAAGATAATCTTGCTCCAATCCACCGTGGTGGTGTTAGGTAAAATACCCAAGAGCGCAATTTTAGAGCCGTTATACATGTTACTAATCATCGAATCAAAGGCCTGAGGCGAGCCTGACATCTCAAGCCCAATATCAAAGCCGTGCATTTTTAACTCAGCAATGGCGCCTTCGATGGTTTCACCTTTGGCTGGGTTTATCGTCATCGTCGCGCCCATTTTTTTGGCAAGCTCCAAGCGATAGTCACTGATATCACTGACCACAATATTACGCGCCCCTGCGAAGCGGCAAATAGCCGTTGCCATTGAACCAATCAGCCCCGCACCCGTAATCAGTACATCTTCACCAAGGACAGGAAATGAAAGGGCAGTATGCGTGGCATTGCCAAAGGGATCCATAATGGCTGCCATCTCATCGCTGATACGCTCATCGAGTTTGATGACATTATCGGCAGGTATCACCAAATATTCGGCAAACGCGCCATCGCGGTCGACGCCCACGCCGATAGTGTTTTCGCACACATGTAGCTTGCCACGGCGGCAGTTACGGCAATGCCCGCAAGCGATGTGTCCTTCGCCAGTGACTCGATCACCCACTTCAAAGTGCTTTACACCATCGCCCATTTCGCTAATGATACCGACGTATTCATGTCCGATTATCATCGGCGTCTTGATGGTTCTTTCTGACCACTCATCCCATTTATAAATGTGCAAATCTGTACCACAAATGGCGGTTTTTTTAATTTTAATTTTGACGTCATTGATGCCAACAGTAGGTTCTGGCATATCTTGCATCCAGATGCCTTTTTTGGAATGGGCTTTAACCAGTGCTTTCATACGTTTCTCTTATGTAGCTGCATTTTATGGTTGAATCTAGATAAATACCGAACGAGGCTTAATCAATCACCTTCATTTGCTTGGCGACTTTGATAAAGGCGGCGATACACTTATCTAGCTGCTCGCGAGTATGAGCGGCAGAGAGCTGGACACGGATGCGAGCCTCGTCTTTGGGTACGACAGGGTAAAAGAAGCCAATCACGTAAATGCCTTCTTCAAGCAGTGCATCTGCCATTTGCTGCGAGACATTGGCGTCATAGAGCATTACTGCACAAATGGCCGATGCGGTAGGCTTGATATCGAAGCCCGCATCTTGCATTTGCTTCACAAAATAGGCGGTATTTTCATGCAATTGGTCTTGTAAGGTATTGTCTTGCGACAGCATTTCAAACGCTTTTACCCCAGCGGCAGCCACCATGGGAGGAATGGAGTTTGAAAACAGATACGGGCGTGAGCGTTGACGCAGCATCTCAACGATTTCTTTTTTACCCGTGGTAAAGCCGCCAATAGCACCGCCAAATGCCTTGCCCAGTGTACCAGTGATCAGCTCAATATCACCACGCAGATCAAACAATTCAGTCACGCCGCCACCCGTGCGCCCGACCACGCCTGCTGAATGCGACTCGTCAATCATTACCATGGCATCATATTTTTGTGCCAATGCATAAATCTCATCCATTGGCGCGACATTACCATCCATCGAAAACACACCATCGGTGACGATTAAACGAAAACGCTGTGCTTGCGCCGCTTGTAATTGCGTCTCTAAATCTTGCATATCTGCATTGGCATAACGATAGCGAGCCGCTTTACACAGGCGCACGCCATCGATGATTGAGGCATGATTTAGCGAATCAGAAATAATCGCATCTTCACTGGTTAGCAGTGGCTCAAAGGCACCACCATTGGCGTCAAAACAGGCCGCATAAAGAATCGTATCTTCGGTATTAAAAAACTTAGAAATCGCCGCTTCTAATTGCTTATGCAAATCTTGCGTACCACAAATAAAACGCACCGATGACATACCATAACCTGAGTTTTCAATGGCTTGGGTAGCCGCCTTTTTAATCTCAGGGTGGTCAGACAATCCAAGGTAATTATTGGCACAGAAATTCAGCACCTCACGACCATCGGCGATCTTGATGAGCGCATCTTGCGGGGAGGTGATAACGCGCTCAGTTTTATACAGACCTGACGCGCGTATGTCGTTGATTTCTTGTTGTAGATGTTTCTTAAAGTCTTGATACATAAAGATTCCTTTTTTAATATTATTAGCGTTTGCATTGATAATGCAGATATTAGGACTGCCGATCGAACCAAACTGTAGTCATTTTAAAATAAAATTGATACGCCAATATTGCCGTGCTACTGGTATAAATTTTACTTGCTTGCTGTGTCTACGCTGACAGAGGCTGCATAAAATATATCCCAGCATCACCGCATCGAGTGTAAAGTGAATAGACTATTTGCTCATTAATATGAACTAACCACAAATTGCTAAATACTGACGCACCACGTTATCCATACCTTGTTCCAATGACTCAATCGTAAAAGCATGACCAATAGACACCTCAGCGATATCACTAAGCGCGAGCAGATCAGCCAAATTATCCAAATTCAAATCATGACCCGCATTGACGCGGATACCGTTTTGATTGGCTAGATTAATACAGTCGCTAAAGCGTTGCTTGACCTCATCGAATTGGTCGCCGTTCTTACCATTATTGTAGGCACGCGCCCATTCTTCGGTATACATCTCGATCGTCTGTACATCACTCTCGATGACCGCTTTGATTTGCTCAATATCAGGGTCGATGAACACCGCACAGCGTGTACCAAAGGCTTGCAGCTCTTTGCTCAATGCTGATAAAAACTCATGATGAGTGATGATGTCAAAGCCATGATCGGAGGTCAGCTGATCGTCGCTATCTGGTACGAGCGTGCATTGATGCGGTTTTACCTCACGGATAATCTTTAAGAACTGCTCGTTTGGATTCCCTTCGATATTGAACTCAATCTCTGGATAATCCTTTAAGAACGCACTGATATCATAGACGTCTTGGTATCTGATATGACGCTCATCGGGTCTCGGGTGTACGGTAAAGCCTTTAACCCCTAGGTCAATCAGCTTTTTCACGAAGGTCAACAAGTTAGGGTAGTCAGTACCGCGCGAGTTACGGATCAAAGCCAATTTATTCAAATTTACGCTAAACAATGTGCTCATAGTATTTCCTTTTTCATTGTTGTTATGGATAGATTTTTGGTGGTTAATGGCTAATAAAAATCGTCGCTATCAGCATACTTCTTATTCAATGCCTTTAAAATAGCATAAGTCTCTAAGTCTACCGTTCCTGTTGGGTTACGGGGTCTAAAGTGCAGCTGAAACGCATAGATGACATCGCGACTGGCTTTGTCCCACTCGTCGCTACTGTTAATCTGATAGCCATAGTCACGAAACTGCTGCTTGATCTCAGGTATCGTGGCTGCCGCAAACGCTTCTATGTCCGTAAACGCAAATTTATCAGCGTTATCATACCAAGCACCGATGCCATATTGCTTATACAGTTGCTCCCAAGGGAACTTGGCACCGGGGTCTATTTTGCGCGAGGGTGCCATATCAGAATGACCGATGATATTCTTTGGTGAAATGTCATATCTCGCCGTGATATCTTGCACCAACTCCGCGACCTTTTTAATCTGCAACTCATTAAATGGCACATAATGCTCATAAGGATGATACGCCAACTTGCCATCTTTTAGTGTATTTTGATACTCAGGCGCAATCCCTGCATTGACAATTTCGATGCCGATAGAGGTATCGTTCAGGATGGTTCTACCCGCAAAGCCGCCATCACCTGCATGCCAAGCGCGCTCGTTTTCTGGTACTAGATTATAGATTTTATCATCGTCATTATCTAACACTAAATAGTGTGCGCTGACCTTGCCTGTGGTCAGTGTTTTGATAGATTTGTCATTGTCTGAAACTGTATAGTGCAGCACAATGGTTTTGATGCGTTCGCTTTTGCCAGTGGCTTGATATGTCGTGCTATCCACGATGTAGTTCTCAGTACTTGCCACTGGAGAGGTCGTGGTCACGCAGCCAATCAAGGGCAGTGTTAAGCCAAACGCTAAAAAGATATTTTTTACCATGAAATGCTCTGTGTGAATAAAGGTGAGCTTTGATATAGTCGTTTCAATATAATTTGGATACAAGGAAGGCGAGCGAAAGTACTACAAATAGTAGACTAAGCGAGCCTGACACCGTATCTGATTTATATAGGATTGACTATACTTGCCTTTATTTTTTTATTGATAGTAGGTAGATGAGGTCGAGATATCTTTGAAAGCTTTTTTAATTCTTGCGAATCTTCTTCGCCAACACCTTTTTCCAACTCTCTTCCAAGCACTCAATCGACAGCCACGGCTCAATTACTTCGGCATCATATTTCTCTTTAGCATTAGCCAGTTGCCATAACTTTTCAAGCGTGGCAAACGGATAGGGACGTTCGATTAAATAGACGGGCAAATCAGCGCTAATCATGCCATCACGCACCACTTTGAAGTACCAACCAGCGATACCTTGTTTGCTGACCCATGCCGCGATATTTGGCACTCTGGTAAATTGTCCGATTTGGTCGTTGATTTTGTAGCAGGGGCGTCGCGGTTGAACGATACGCAGTTGTAAATTATCAACATCATCCGTACTAGTAGCCGTATCACCATATTCAAAAACGTCGCCAATACAAACTGTAGATTCGGTCATTTCAGGTAGACCGTTGACGGGTTCAGTCGTAAGATTTTCGCCCAATGTACCGACGCGGACTTTTAGACCAAACTCTGCATTTATTTTCTCATAAGTTGCAGGTGCCAGTTGATGCACGGCTTTGAGTGGGCCGCCATGATGCTTGCGATCGGCTTGTTCATCAGTAATTAATCCCATAAAATTGACCGCGACAGGTGCGTTAATTGGCGCTTTATCGATGGCGCTCATTTCTTCACGAGTGAATGGCATGGCTTTGCCAGCGCGGACGCAGGTTAGATTGGCGATATGTAGCGGCAGGGTTTGGTTAAAGTCGGCTACATCTTTTTGGGTAGAGGGTGTTAGCGTTGCTACATTTATAGGTTCTAAGCTCATAGGTTTTCCTAATCTATAGGGATTTATTAGGGGAGAGGCTACTTTGATACTGGTATTAATAATGCGTATTATCTTAGCTTAATCATTCATCTAATGCTAAGCATTCAGCCGCTTAATATTTAGCAGTAGGTGAAAGGGTATTAGAACGGTAAATTTTAGACAAAAAAAGACCAGAATAGATATCTGGTCTTTTTGGTTTTCACAGCGTTATAAAAATAAATAAAATTATTTATTTTTATTGCGGCGACCAGCGGTTTTCTTTTCACGCGGTACAGCGACCAGCTCAGCCAATTGCTCAGGTGATGACCATAGACCTTCTAAGTCATAGAACTCACGGGCTTGTGGCGTCATCACATGCACGACGACAGCGCCCAGATCAATCAATGTCCAGTCAGAGTCGATACCGCCTTCGCGACCAAGTGGCATAAAGCCCGCTTGCTTCGCTTCAGCGCCGACATTGTCAGCCATTGCGCGTACATGGCGCTTAGAAGTACCGTCAGCGATAACGATGCGTTCGGTTACGTCAGTCAAATCTTCTACATTCATTACAGTGATGTTCTTCGCTTTCATATCGTCTAGAGCGGTCTCAACAACGGCTAAGCATTCTTTTAAGCGTTCTTCAGTCATGGTGTTGGTCATAAATTTTGATCTCTTGAATCGTCAATATTAAAAATAAAAAGGTAAATCGTCAATTTGCATGCGTTGGCATTGTCGAATGGACTAGATGTCGCCAGTCAGCTGTAGAGACTGGATGGGCAAAATGACAAAGATAAGGCGATTTTAACGGAATTGAGCAGCAGAATATAGCTGATGGGCGATAATATATTGATAAACAGCAGGATTTAGCCATTTAGCTAATGGATTGGGTGCAGTATTGTCTATGATATCATTTATTGGTGCGATAGATGTCATTTGCCTTGCCGCTGCGGACATTATATTCGATCGATTTTCCGTCGGCTGCAACTGTTGGCGTATCTGTGTACTGGATATCGTGGCGATAGGATGCGAGTCTATATAAATGTGGCCTTGATGGGTGTTTTTCAAGAGACGGCTATCGGTCAGTGCTTGAGAGGTGGGCTGTAATAAATCAATAGGCGCATCGATGCGTAAAGATTGCAGCTGCGCAGGTAATTGGATGTGCAAGTTCATCGTATCCTGTGCGACTAACGTTTTGTTGGCGCAATGAGTCGTGGTTGCCAACAGGTGATTATTTTTATGATTAATATCAGATAGGTCATCACGATTAAACACCCAAAGATTGACGTAATCCGTAAGCTCTAAACCGTTTTTCCATTTGCTCAAACTCAGCGCGCTATCCATACCGATGATGAATATTAGACTGTCATTTGGATAACGCTGGCGCAACGTGCGTACACTATCGATGGTATAGACAGGCGGTGTTTGCCACAGCTCAAGCTCATTAATTTGTAGCGGTGTGTTGAGTGTTGCAAGCTTTAACATCGCCAGACGGTGTTTAGGATCTGTACTTTTTTCTTTAAAGGGAGAGCGCGCATTGGGCAATAGTGACACGTGCAGCGCTCGCTGTTGCTGCTTGGCTATCGGTAGCAAACGCTGATAAACAGTCATCGCCATTTGCAGATGACCCTCATGTACGGGATCAAATGAGCCGCCAAGATAAGCACGAATAGCTGGCGCAGGTGTACTTTTTTGAGGATTTTTGCTGGTATTTGGCATAAATAAATGCGTAAAAATAGATAAGAGGCACGTTGTCGTTGATGCATTTTATCCTTTTATCGGCTGACCTTTTTAGGTTAAATGCTTCGATGGTAGCGCTATTGTAGAGGGCAAGCGGGCATCTGTCATTAAAAGCGCTGAAATACTAGGTAAAATGAGCGCTTAGCTATCCGTGATGAAAATTTTTAAAAAAGTCAGTTATGAATATAGCCAATAAAAAACCGACCATCATTTTGATAGTCGGTTACTTATAGCGCAATTAGTCCTACATTTTAATGCAATTAAATCGCGTCGCTATGAGCTTGAATAGCAGTAAGGGCAATGGTGTAGATAATATCATCGACCAAGGCTCCGCGAGACAAGTCATTTACTGGCTTATTCAAACCTTGCAGCATTGGGCCAACACTCACCACATTGGCGCTACGTTGTACGGCTTTATAAGTGGTATTGCCCGTATTGAGGTCTGGGAAAATAAAGACATTGGCTTGCCCAGCAACCGGTGAATCAGGCGCTTTTTGCTTGCCGACGCTCATGACAGAAGCGGCGTCATACTGTAGAGGTCCATCGACTTTTAGATGTGGCGCACGCTCGCGGACGATTTGGGTTGCACGGGTGACTTTTTCGACATCTGCGCCAGTTCCTGATGAGCCTGTAGAATAGCTAATCATCGCAACTTTTGGATCAATACCGAAGGCGGCAGCAGACTGTGCTGATTGAATGGCAATCTCAGCCAATTCTTCGGCATTTGGATCAGGATTAATGGCACAGTCACCGTATACAACCACTTGCTCAGGTAGCAGCATAAAAAATACTGATGATACGAGCGAGTATTGCGGTGCGGTCTTAATCAACTGAAACGCTGGACGGACGGTATTGGCGGTGGTATGAATCGCGCCAGAAACGAGGCCGTCGACTTCGTCCATCTGTAGCATGGTCGTGCCTAGATATACGGTGTCTTTTAAGTATTCAGCCGCGACTTCTGCGCTGGTTTTACCTTTACGGCGTTCGACCACTGCAGCGATATACTTGCTCATATCAAGCGTGTCGGGGTCAATTATTTCAAGACCTTCAGGTAAAACTAAGTCGAGATTTTTAGCCACTTGCTCGACATCGCTACGCTTAGCGAGTAGTACACAGTTGGCGATACCGCGGCTTTGACAGATACAAGCGGCTTCAACGGTACGCGGCTCAGAACCCTCTGGTAGCACGATGCGTTTTTTGGCGTCTTGTGCTTTTTTAACCACTTGATGACGGAATGCAGATGGTGAGAGGCGCGGCTCATGATTTTGACTAAAATATTCTTTAATCCAGCTAAGATTTAAATGGGCGGCGACATAACGAGCCACTTCTTCAGCACGTTCAGTATCATCACTTGGAATCTCTGCGCTCATGTGCATGAGGCTCTGTACGGTCTCATAGCTGTCGCTTTCGACACTCATGACAGGGATGCCTGTTTTGAGGGCAGATTGCCATAGCTCAGCGACGGTTGCACTCGGCTCGACGCCGCCAGTTAATACCAATCCTGCCAGCGGGATACCGTTGATACAAGCCAAACCTGCTGCTAATAGTAAATCATCTCGATCGCCCGGTACGACGATAAGGGTGCCACGTTTAAACACCTCATCGACGCGTGCGACCGAGCGTGCGGTTAGGCTAATGCGGTTAATACGGCGTGACTTAGCTTCACCGACATTGAGCCATTTGGCATCCAGCTCAGTGGCGATATCCCACGTACGAGGCACGGACAGTGAATCACTGAATGGCACCACCCCGATTAAACGGAACGCATCAGTATTAAAATGCGGTGATAGGCGCTGGACTTCTTGCATAAAGCCGTCATCTAAACTCACAACCGCTTCACCAGGGGCAACGATTTGATTTTCTACAGTGCTTTGCGCATTTGGCAAGTCATGTACACGCATCAAAATCGCGCCGAGCGTACGCTCATGGGCGATGCCGCCAAACTCACGAGCGTGAACGTCAAGCTTATCAGCCAGATAGGCTGGTTTACTGGTATCAGCGGTGCTAACAAAGATGATTCTAGCATCTAACGCATGAGCAATCGCCCGGTTGATTTGTGAGGCATAAGAGGTTTCTGTGGTCGGTACTAAGCCTTCACAGATCACCACATCATAATCATCGCCAAGAGTATGATAATTGACGACCACTTCTTCCATCAAGTCATCAAGGTTACCATCACCGATCATACGCTCAACACGCTGCCGACTGATAGATTTAGGTGGCGTCAGACCAAAAGCATGCATTGCTAACGCGCTTGAGCTGTCTAAACTGTTTTGCTTATCAAGTGTATCATCTTGCAAAAATGGCTTCATAAAGCCCGCTTTGATACCGTTGTAATCAAGAGCGCGAATCAATCCAAGCGCTGCTGACGTTACGCCGATACCACGGCTGATGGGAACTAGTAAAATGGTTTGCATAAAGTATCCTACGGTTTATTATATTTTTAAAGCTCACTTCATCCTTGCTGGAATGAGTAAAACGTCGCGCTTCTCATCATAGGCTATGTATAAGAAGCGCTGGGCAAAAAAATAACTTAACACGTCTAATGAATAAAAAAGCTGATAAGACGACTAAAAGCTTATGAGAAAATCACAAGTAACTTATAATATAAGCAACTTATAAAAAGCATTGAGCTTAGAGTAAGCCCAATGCTTCACGTGTTTCTTGAGCAATACGGCACTCTTCATCAGTTGGCACAACCCACAGCTCAATGCTGCTATCGTCTGCGTGGAAGCTGCCTTCGCTACCACCAAACAAGCTCGCATTTTTGTCAGCGTCTACTTTTATGCCGAAATGACGCATCACTTCTAAGATACTGGTACGGGTGGTGACTGAGTTTTCGCCGATACCGCCCGTAAAGACAATGCCTGTGAATTCTGGTAACGCGCAGCTTAAGCTGGCAAGATATTTACCGACGCGGTAACAGAACATCTCGATAGCGAGCTTGGCATCTGCGTGACCTTCGTTCGCCGCTTGTTCGACGGTACGTAAATCATTAGACAATCCTGAGACACCCAATAGACCACTTTCATTATTGAGCATGGCATCAATCTCTTCCAAGCTCATACCGAGCTGGCGCTTTAGGTGTATGTGTAGACTTGGGTCAACATCACCACTACGCGTACCCATCATGAGCCCTTCAAGCGGGGTCAGACCCATGCTGGTATCGAAACTTTTGCCATCATAAACGGCAGTCGCCGAGCAGCCGTTGCCCAGATGCGCTGTAAGCCAACCATGTGGGCCTTTAGACTCAGTAATTTCACTGGCACGCTCTGAGACATAGGCATGAGACGTACCATGAAAGCCATAACGGCGGATTTTGTGTTCTTCGTATAGGGCTTTTGGTAGTGGGTAGCGAAAAGCAACAGGAGGCATGGTTTGGTGAAAGGCTGTATCAAAGACGACGACTTGAGGAATATCAGGATAAATCGCCTGTACCGCTTCGATACCTAAAGCATGGGCAGGGTTATGCAGTGGCGCGAGTATTTTTAAGCGTTTTACTTCGTCCAGCACATGCTCATCGACACGGACTGCTGCAGAGTACTCACGGCCACCATGAACCACGCGATGACCAACGGCGATGAAATGATACTGTTCTAATAGCTCAAGGATTTTTTGTAATGCTAACTGATGACGACCACCTGAGATAGAGATTTCCAGCTTATCACCATTCAACGTCGTGTGTTTGATACGAGCAGTATCGAGTCCTAAGTTTTCGGCCAAACCAGTGATACGAATAGAATTGTCTTCGCTAATCAGCGCGTATTTGATAGAAGAGGAACCGCAGTTGAGGACTAAGGTGGGATTGATTAGGTTCGATGTTTCGGTATTTTTGTCATCAAAAGTGGTGGTTAGGCTGGCGCTCATACTCTGTCCTTAGATTGTATTTTGTAAAGGGTGACTCATCACAGACGAGTACCGGTTGAATAAACAAAAACCAGCCGCATCCATGCCGACATAGGTCAAGCAAGTACATTGCTGATTCTGGTCACTCTTGGGCTGGCACTATTGATCAGTGCTTGTTAAGTCGCATGCTAGCGCCTCAACACAGTCGCAAGGTCTACACATAATGTACCATAGTTTTATGGCTATACCACGATAACTATAAGGGTTAAATTGATAGAATGTGGTATAGACAATACAACTGTACACCGAGTGTCGCTAGGGTTTGTCGGCTGCTACAGCCAAATATAGTAGCTCATAATAAATTGTAAGAAAATTTGTCTAAGTAAATATAATAGGCTGTTTTACCATTATAGCGATACATTAAGACCGCTAGTATCAACGATCGCTTAGTAAATGGCAGTCGCACGGTCTAGTAAAGCTTAGCAAAACTTAGAAAAACCAAACTCGTCCAAATTTATTGATTAGGGACATTCAGTATGCACACAGCATTATGTAATAATGCTATTATCCAAAGCAGTCATATTGTCATTTTTTAGCGATGGCGATAGCTTTTATTTAGCTGTCTATAGGGTTGGATCTATCGCCTTTATGACTCGTGCTTTTTATCATCCTCATGCCATTGCAAAGTCACAGGTTCTCTATTCTATGTTTACTATTAACCGCTTTTCGAAAACTGAGCACACTAATGTCGCTGATCTTGGTCGCCGTGTTATCTCCACTTTTATTATTAGTGGGGTAATTATGATGGGTTTGGTGGGTTGCGGTCAAAAAGGCAATCTATACCTCGCCGACGCTAGTAGCCAGACAGTTCAAGGAGCTACGGATAGCGCTGGCATACAGGGTAGTACCTATTCGACACAAGATGATGGTCATCAAGAAATGGATGGTTTTAAGCTACCGGAACCCAGTGAAGACCCGAATGATTATTGATTTTTATTAAAAACTCAATGCCGTCGACGAGATTTCGGTGTACACCCTAAGATTTTTTAACTTTGATAACCTGATGAAATTAGAGATGTTTATATGAGTCATTCTGAGCAACAAACTGGCGAATCTGTCACGATCCAAACTGAGCAAGGCTTGTATGTTAATCCTCAAGCTTTAACCGCCCATTTACCCGCGCTAGATTATCGCGATGGTGCATTGTATATGGAGCAGGTAAGCATTGATGATGTGGTTAAACACTACGATACGCCATGCTATGTCTACTCAAAACAAGCCATTTTGGATGTCTATCAAGCTTATAGCGATAGCTTTGCCAGTTTAACGCACCAGATTTGTTATGCGGTAAAAGCCAATTCTAATCTTGCAGTGCTTGGTATATTGGCGCAAGCAGGGGCAGGATTTGACATCGTCTCTCGTGGCGAGCTCATGCGCGTATTGGCGGCAGGTGGTGATGCTTCACGTGTGGTGTTCTCAGGCGTGGGCAAGACTGATAGCGATATCGAGTATGCCCTGACCCAAGGTATTGGTTGTTTTAACGTAGAGTCAATCAGCGAGCTGACTTTGATTAATGATGTGGCACAGAAATTGAATAAGCCTGCGCCAATTTCACTACGGGTTAATCCCAATGTTGACGCCAAGACGCATCCGTATATCTCAACAGGGTTAAAAGACAATAAATTTGGTATCACCCACGAAGACGCGGTTGCCGTCTATGAGCAGGCAGCTGAGCTGTCTCATATTGATATCGTCGGTATTGACTGTCATATTGGCTCGCAGTTGACTGAAGTTGCGCCATTTGTAGCAGCTTTAGATAAAGTGATTGAGCTGATACACAACCTACGTGATAAAGGTATCGAGCTGCGTCATATCGATTTGGGCGGTGGTTTGGGTGTGCGTTATATCGATGAGACACCAGTATCTATCGACGAGTTTGCCCAAGCTTTATTACCGAAACTTAGCGAGCTTGGCTTAACGGTATTCTTTGAGCCGGGTCGCAGTATTGTGGCAAATGCTGGGATATTATTGACCAAGGTTGATGTACTCAAACCAACGGAACATAAGAACTTTGCTATTGTTGACGCAGCAATGAATGACTTGATTCGTCCGGCGTTATATCAAGCTGAAATGGCAGTCATTCCAAGTGTTTTGCCTGAGAATGGCATCGACACTAATGGCACGCAGCCATGGGATATCGTTGGCGCTATTTGCGAAACGGGTGATTTTTTAGCGAAAGACCGTTTATTGTCGCTTGCGGTAGGCGATGTTTTAGCAATCACAGGTGCTGGTGCGTATGGCTTTACCATGAGTAGCAATTATAATTCACGCCCGCGTGCTAGTGAAGTAATGGTAGCCGATGACAGCCATCAACTGATTCGCAAACGCGAAATTATTGAAGCGTTATATGCAGACGAAGTATTGTGGCAAGGTAAATAAATCGGTGACCAATAGGTTTAGCCATTTTTAGCCCATTTAGGCGTTTTCGTTCAGATTGAGGGCATGCCCTAAATAAAAAGCCCATTGTCTTTATGATGATGGGCTTTTTTATGGCCTGCTCTAATGAGAGATATCAGTTTGGCTGTACAAGGTGGATTTAGCATCGTGTTAACTTAGTATTTGATAGCGGTGATAGTTATGATTGTATCTGACAGCGTGCTAATATAAGACATACATAAAAATAGGATAGGATAACAAGGATATGCTAATAGAATTTACGAAGATGCATGGTCTGGGCAATGATTTTATGGTCATCGATTTGGTGACTCAGCGCTTAGATTTGACCAAGGATTTGGTACAGTTACTGGGTGACCGTCATTTGGGTATTGGCTTTGATCAGCTGCTCGTCGTTGAGCCACCGATGCGTCCTGACGTTGATTTTAGTTATCGCATTTTTAATGCTGATGGGTCGGAAGTTGAGCAGTGCGGTAATGGTGCGCGCTGTTTTGCCCGTTTTGTGCAAGCGCGTAAACTGTCATTTAAACAGCGTTTGCGTGTTGAGACGGCAAGCGGCATCATTTCATTGACCACTGATCGTTATGGCTGGGTCGAAGTCGATATGGGCAAGCCGAAATTTGAACCAAGCGAGATTCCTTTTACCCCCAGAGCCACGACCAAAATCCAAAATGCTTATCATCTCGATGTAAACGGCACTCCTGTACAGCTTTATGTTGCCAATATGGGCAACCCGCATGCCGTTATCAAAGTTGATAACGTGCTCGATGCTGACGTTGAAACCTTAGGCAAAGCCATCGAATCGCATCCCGCCTTTCCTGACCGTGTCAATGTCGGCTTTATGCAAGTGATGAATCAGCGTCATATTCGTCTGCGTGTGTATGAGCGCGGTGTCGGTGAGACACAAGCCTGTGGTACTGGCGCTTGTGCCGCAGTAGCGGTTGGTATCCGCGAAGGCTGGCTCGATGAAGGCGAAGACGTGCGTGCGCAGCTTTATGGTGGCAGTATGATCATCAAATGGCAGCCGGGTTATTCAGTGATGATGACCGGTCCGACCGCCTTTGTTTACGAAGGCGTATTTAGCCCAGATGGTCTGATGGCACAAGCGGGCATCAAGCCCAATCCAGAAGGCTAATGGATAATAGGGCTATGTCTAATAAAAACAATCATACGATGGAGCCTACCTCAGATTCTGAGGCAAAAGCATGGCTATCAGTCGAGCACGCCGCAGCTATAGAGTCGGATGCTGCGTTACATGATTTATTAGCGCCCGTGCATCGTTGGCTTAATGTCTTGTCGGTGCGCAATCACTCGCCGCATACGTTGACCGCTTATTTTGCAGGATTGAATCAATTGGCGCTATTTTTACGTGGGAAACGCCTGACGTGGACGCGCTGCGATAAACGCCAATTAGCCCAGCATATTAGCCAACGCTTGGATGAAGACAAGTTGGCACTTGCTAGCGTCCAGCAAGAGCTGTCAGCCATTCGCCATTTTTATGGCTGGCTGATAGAAGAGGATTTAGCACGTATTAACCCAACGACTGGCTATCAGCTCAAACGTAGTCCTCGACCGCTACCGTCTATCGCTGATGTTGATTTGCTCACTCAGCTGCTTGACCAAGAGATGCCTGATACACCGGAACAAGCGCGCCTATGGCTGCGTGATAAGGCGATGTTTGAATTGCTTTATAGCAGCGGTCTGCGCGTAGGTGAGTTGGTCGCGTTGGATATGGTCGATGTAGATTTGTCAGACCTGCGCGTGCGCGTGACAGGTAAAGGCAATAAAACGCGTTTGGTGCCGTTAGGTGTCAAGGCAGCAGAAGCGATTAGCCGTTATCTACCGCATCGTAATCTGTGGGTGGAGCAGATGGACAGCGCACTATTTATTAGTGAAAAACTAGGTACGCGTTTATCGACACGGGCAGTGCAGCAGCGTCTCAAAGTTGCGGCTACGCGTGCCGGCATCGCACAAAATATGTATCCGCATCTATTGCGTCATTGTTTTGCTTCGCACATGCTGTCGGGCAGTGGCGATTTGCGCGCGGTGCAAGAAATGCTTGGGCATAGCGATATCAGTACCACGCAAATTTATACCCATGTCGATTTTGCTAAGCTCACGCAAGTCTATGATCGCGCCCATCCGCGTGCGACTCATACACGGACCGAAGAAAATACCACCTAATATTCGATATTCAATACTTACTATTCAGTATTGAAATTGACTTACGCCAAACGATGACAGTCAAAAATGGGCATTTTTTGGCGGCCTTGCTGTTGAGTCTGTTTATCTAAGGTTGCCAAGATCAAAGCATAATTTTTATTATCTTTATTAATAGCGTTGTTTAATTCACTATCCTCATAGCTGTTAATAATCGTGCCATCAAAAGCTGTGATAGTGGTATGCCCCCACGTTTGACGGATATCACCGTTTTTATAAACATGGTCGCCGCCTTGTGCTGCGCCAATGACCATGCACTGACTGTCTAACGCCCGTGCGCGAAGTAACAGCGACCAGTGCGCTTGCCCCGTTAAATAAGTAAATGCCGATGGCGCACTTAATAGGTCAGCGCCTGCTTGACGTAAGCGCTGTGCCAATGCGGGAAAACGCAAATCAAAACAAACCATCATACCCAGTTGATAAGCAGCATGATTACTCTCTACTGTTGCAACTACAGTCTGTGTGCCAGGCTCAAACGTCGCCGCTTCATTATAGCTGCCATGTTTATCTGCTACCGTCGCCGTGAATAGGTGAATTTTGTCATAGCGTGCCACTCGCGTGCCGTCAGGGGTAAATAGCTGACTGACTTGGCGCAGTCTGCCATCAGGCACGATGACGCCATCAGGGCGATAAGGGCAGGGCAGTGAGCCTGCCAGCACATAGACACCGTAAGTACTGGCATAGTTTGCTATCGTCGCTGATAGCGAATCAAAGCGCTCTGCGGTGGCAAATTGCTCGCCCATGCTACAGCAGTTTTCTGGTAAGACAACAAGGTGAGCACCTTGATGACTGGCATCGCTGATAGCAGCTTTTATAGCCGCTACGTTTTTTTCGATGTCTTGCTGGCTATTCATTTGAATCGCAGCAGTGACAAGGTGCGGTTTATTTGCTTGTTCATTCATCGTATTATTCTCGGTTAATGTTAAGAGTGATTCAATTGACTCGAAGGTTTTGTGTCATGTACCTTGTATTTTTTATATAGCCTTATTATTATCAACAAGATTTTGTTGTTTATTGTTTAGCAGTTCATGCTAAAACGGTCAAATTTATAGAGTTTTATAAGTAGAGAGCAATAAGCGTATTGGGCCGTCTATAAATTATCATAGCAAAATTGCCACGAAAAATGCTATCGTCATGTCCTGATAACGTTAAATCGCTACTTTAAGTGGCAACATATATAGACTATCACCAGTATCGGAGTGTAATAAGCCACCCATGAGTATGTCTTTCGGATTGGCGACCACGCTGAGCACCTCACAAAAACTGACCCCGCAAATGCAGCAAGCTATTAAATTGCTGCAACTCTCTAGTCTTGAGCTTGCGCAAGAAGTTCAGGCCAAGCTGGATAGTAATCCATTGCTTGAACGTATTGAGGATGATGAAGATGAATACGATTATGGCAGCGGCGATAGAGTAGATGAATCATTGACACTTGATAGCTGGAACCAGAGTACTGATATTGACTCATTTAGCGTAACCTCTGAGAGTAATACCCATACCTCTGAACCAGATGAAGACTTTAGTGACAGCTTGGACAAATTACAGCAAGCCAGTATCGATGATGGTGCCATAGACAATCATACGATGGATAGTGACGACTATAGTAGCTTTGAAAGTAGTGTTGATAGCAGTAATTATGCATCTACGGCAAGCAGTTCGGGGAGCAAAAGTGACGAGGATTTTGATAGTTATCAAGGCGGCACTTCTGCCACCATACAAGACCATGTGCGCTGGCAGCTGAACTTTAAGCATCTCTCAGAAGCGGACATGTTGATTGTAACCTATCTGATGGATTCTATGGATGACATGGGTTTTGTGCGGCTTGATATCGATGAGCTGTTGCAAAGCTTCGATACGATGGCAAGTTTTTATCAATGGGAAGAGCCTGTTGAGCACGATGAAGTCATGGCTGTTTTACGTGTTATTCAGTCTTGTGATCCGCTGGGTGTGGGGGCGCGAAATCTCAGTGAGTGCCTAGCGATTCAGTTGTCCAAGCTCGATGCAAATACTGACCATCTAAAAGAAGCACAAGCATTGTTGTCAGCCAGTGAGCATTTGGTGAGCAATAACATCAAAGCATTGACTGAGCGGACTGGACTCGCGCCTACACAGATTACCCCCGCGCTTAACTTGCTGCGTACCTTGAATCCGTCACCTGGTTTGCTGTTTCAAAGCAGCCAACCAGACTATACTCAGTCGCCAGCCAGCTATGATATTCCTGATGTTTTGGTCACGCCTATACGTCACCATCAGAATCAGACGAGTTCAGATACATCGACGCAAGAGGACGGCTGGAATGTGCGCCTCAATCCTGAGACCATGCCAAAGCTAAGAGTCAATCAAGAATATGCCAATTTGGTGAAGCGCGGTGATGACAGCCCCGACAATCAATATCTGCGTGAAAACCTCACCGATGCCCGCTTGTTTATTCGTAGTATTGAAGAGCGTAATCAAAACCTATTAAAAGTGGCAACCAGTATCGTGCGTTATCAGCAAGAGTTCTTGCAGCATGGCGCGACTGCCATGCAACCGCTCATCCTAAAAGCCATTGCGGAAGAAGTGGATTTGCACGAATCGACCGTTTCACGTCTAACCACCAGTAAAACAATTTTGACGCCGCAGGGATTGTTTTCACTCAAGCATTTCTTTTCATCTCATGTCAGCAGTACCGACGGCGATATTTCATCGACTGCCATTAGCGCCATGATTAAGCAACTGATAGCCGATGAAGATGCCAAAAATCCATTATCTGACAGTCGCATAAAAGATTGTTTATTATCCGAAGGTATCGATATCGCTAGAAGAACCGTGGCCAAATATCGTGAAGCAATGAATATTGGCTCGTCTACTCAGCGTAAACAGAAATATTAAATGTCACAATTCAATGACTTAAGAGAAAAATAGTGCTATCGCTAATATATTTCTTGATAAATATAAAAAATAAAATTTTCTGATTATATAGAAACATTGAGGAAACAACCGTTTTTATTACATTTAATTACACTTTACTGTCTTGCTACTATTCGATATTCATGACAAATTAGAGTCATACCAACAACGAAATCTAAGTGTCGATCTAGCGTATTTACTTATCTCATTAATCAAAATGACAACGAAAGGACACGTTCGATTTTTGCTAAAAGTATCGATTACTAAAGGCGCTTATCAATAAAGACACCCCATTCATTGTTGGTAAGGCAGGATGAAAAAGCAGGAATGCTGGCTCATCTGTTGATTGTAAGTAATAACGCAAGCAACAACGTAGGCAACAATGTAAGTCATAATAAAAGGACAACAATATGAATGTTTCTATCAGTGGTCACCATATCAGTGTTACCGACGCTATGAACGCAGCTGTTCAAGAAAAACTTGATAAAATTGGTCGTCATTTTGATCAAATTCAAAGTATTCAAGTCATTTTATCATTAGATAACAGCGGTGCTATAAAGAGCCATAAGGCTGAAGCGATTATGCGAGTCTCGGGTAAAGAGATGTTTGTCCAAGCGCTTGACGATGATATGTATAAAGCCATTAACGAGATGGCAGACAAACTTGATAGACAAGTACGCAAGTATAAAACCAAGTTGGAGAGCAAAAAGACTCAGGGTGCTGGGCGTGATGGACGCTATGAAGAGCTGATGACAGACGATGCTGCTCCAGCAGTTTAATGTTATAGAGTTTAGGATATTTAAAGGTTAATGATTACTGGCTGATGAAATAATAAATAGTATAAATAGCCGCATTTTTAGATATCTCTAAATGACATTGCCTAAAACGGAAAAAGACCTCGAACGTTTGCTACGTTGAGGTCTTTTTTATGAGCAATTATTTTTTAAAAACCCACCTTTAAATACATTTCTTTAAGCACATTCATTTTCAAATCAACGGATCATTATTTTGGCTAATTAGCCACCACCGACTGCTTGTACCACTTCAATATTCATACCTTCAGCGATACTTAATTGAGCAAGCTCACTCTTTGGAATCAGTTCGCCATCGACTTCTACTGCGTAACGACCTTGGCTAAGACCAAGCTCATTGATGACCAATTGCACGGTCTGATGGGTAGTCTGTAGTTTCTTACCATTAACGATAATGGTACTCATAAAATATACTCCTTAATGATTTTTTATCCTTTTGTGCGTACTAATTGTGCGTACTAAGGCGTGTTCTCATTTTTATCTCTATTTTCAAAATGAGCACATACTCTAAAATGCAATTTAATTATTCTTGTTTAACTGGCTATTTTGCGACCAATTTGTTCATCGTGAATGATGACACTGCTAGCCATAGCCAACCTGCAATCATTAGTACGCCGCCGATAGGCGTGATCGCGCCAAACCAAAGTGGTGCGCCAAGTGTCATTGCATATAAGCTACCAGCAAATATTATAATGCCAATTTGTAGTAGCCATGCAGTGATTTGCGTGGCATATCTCAGGCGAATCAACAGACCAACCAGTAATAAACCCAGCGCATGTATAAACAAATACAGTGTTGCAGTATGCCACCATTCGAGTTGTTGAGCACTGGCGATGTTTTTTAAGCCATGCGCCCCAAACGCCCCTAAAGCGACGGCGATGGCCATATTGATCGCCGCAATACCTATCCAATTTAACATGACAAACTCGTATTATCTAAAAACTACCGCTGGTGAAAGACAGGCACTACTGATAGGTAATTGCTACTGAATATCATCTGGCAATATAACGCTATCAATGGTCATTGCCTCGCGGATTTTGTCCATGGCATTTTTTTCGATTTGGCGTACGCGTTCTGCTGAGATAGAGTAGACGGCTGCCAATTCGTGTAAGGTTGATTTTTGCTCAGAGAGCCAGCGCTGCTCCACGATATCGCGTGAGCGCTCATCAAGGGTATCCATTGCCGCGATCAATGCAGATGAGTTGCTTTCTTCCCAATCTGCTTCTTCTAACTGCTCGGCAGGATCGATACCATCTTCCAAAAATAGCTGCGGTGCATAACGTCCATCGTCGTCATCGCTAGATTGCGCTTCAAACGAGGCGTCATAAGAGGTAAGCCGCGATTCCATTTCTAACACTTGCTTGCGTGTGACATTTAAGTCTTTGGCAATGGCATCAGCCTCTTCTAGCGTTAGCTGGTTGTTGGTTTTTTTGAGACTACGTAAGTTAAAGAATAGTTTACGATGCGCTTTGGTGGTCGCGACTTTGACAATGCGCCAGTTACGAATCACAAATTCATGAATTTCTGCTTTAATCCAATGCACAGCAAATGACACCAAACGCACGCCCTTATTCGGGTCAAAGCGTTTTACAGCCTTCATTAGTCCCAGATTGCCCTCTTGGATTAAGTCTGCTTGCGGCAAACCATAACCCGAGTAGCTACGGGCAATATGAATCACAAAACGCAGGTGCGACATCACGAGCAGACGCGCTGCTTCTACATCGCCTTCATCATAATAACGATGCGCCAGCTCTTGCTCTTGGATTGGTGTCAAAATTGGGATTTGGTGCACCGTGTTGATATAAGCGCCCAAATTGACCCCAGGCGCTGACAAATGAGTCGGCATCGCTGGCACTAAGTCACGGGTGCTAGTATCACCTAAGGCGCTAGCATCATAAGGTGGACGTTGGGCGGCAGCTTTTAATGCGGCATCACGTGCTTCGTTTTTTATAGGAGCTGCCTCATCTTTTTTATTCGTTTTTGCAGTATCAGTAGAATTATTAGCCATATTCTTGACCTTGATTAAATAGTGACGCAAATAGTCAGATAAAAATCTTTATAGTTGTAATTGTAAAGGATAGCGACACTTAGTTGCTATCAGTTTTAGTAATGATGAAGTGATATATTGTATCGAAACGCTGTGCTGATAAGCTATCCGCTGATGGCTGATCCGTCATGCTATTAACGATTAATCGCAGTTGACTTGCGGCATTTGCTTGCTGGTTTTGTTGACAAAAAGCGGTGATATCAGCCTGTGAGTTGGCATCAGTTGCGACCACATATAATGAACCGCCAGCTGTGACGTCACGTAGTGCTACTTTGGTTTTTAACAGCGGCAATGGACAAGCAAGTCCGCGACCATCAACGAAACGTTGAACATGAATAGGCTGCGTTTCATTTGCCTCATGATCTGTAGTGACAGTATGCGCTGGTAACAAGTCTAACAGGTTGTTGATGTCTTGCTGCTCAGTATCAGACAAATCTGCTGATAAGTTTATAGAATAAGGCGAATATACGGTGGTTGACTGACGATCAGCAGACATAAAATAAACCTTATAAATATTTTGGCTTGTACTAGATTGTATTGAACATTCGCAAACACGTAATGACAGTGCTTGTTATTCTTAAATGACACTCGGCAGTGACCAGATCCTATAGTCGTGAAATGCCATTATATCAAATAGCCGATATGTAGTTGAAGTTGAATATAATCAACGTCACATTCAGTTCATTAGAATCACATATAGTCTGTCAAGATAATTTAGATAGAAGGAAGGCGAGCAAAAGTACTAAAAATAGTAGACTGAGCGCGCCTGACACCATATCTATTTTATAGGGGATTGACTAAAGCCATGTTGCACAATAGTGACGGACAGCTGAGTTATTGGTAGTCGAACGCAGACTAGAATTGACCTTATATCAGCAAGCTCGTATAGTCGAAAAACGTTTAGTCAAAAAATCAGTCGAAAAAACCTTACTTCAAAAATATCTTATTTCAAAAACACCTTATTTCAAAAACAGTATCATTACTCACTTGCATAGGATACGCACTTGAACCATTTTAATAGACAATCGATACTTGGTAATGCGCCCATGACCCAGGAAAAAAAATGTAAAAGTGCCGCGCGTTCGATGGTATTATCGAGCGCTATTAAATTGACGTTGTCGGCGGTACTAATGACGATGACCACTGCTGCCATGAGCGAGGATAGTCTTAATAATGCTAATACGAGCAGCAAAGCGATGGCATCCAGTTATAATTCATGGCAAACCACTGGCTCAGAAGAGCTAAATCTGCCCAATTTGCGCGGACAAGGCTTGAGCTTCGCTGAGCAATATCAAAACAAATTGCTCGGCGAATGGTCGTTACGGAACGTTAATGGTCGTATCAAAATGGAGCACGATCCTTGGATTCAAGAAACGGTCAAAGACATGACTTGGCGTCTCAATGCGCAAGCAAGGCAGCAAGCGCCGATGGGTTTGGTTATCATTGATAACCCAAGTATCAATGCCTTTGCAGCACCAGGCGGGGTCATTGGACTTAATACAGGGACGATTCTGGCCGCTAGCAGTATGGATGAGCTTGCCAGTGTGGTGGCGCATGAAGTTGCTCACATCAGCCAGCGCCATTATGAAAGTGGTGCTGATGAGCGCAAAAAGGCTTTGCTGATGCAGATAGGCGGTATGCTGGCAGCGATTGCAGCATCGGCGGTCGATGGTGATGCCGCGGCGGCAGTGATGATGGGCAGCCAAACGGCGACGATGAACAGCACGATGGCATTTAGTCGAAATAATGAGCGCGAGGCCGATCGGGTGGGGATGCAAATCATGACCCAAGCAGGCTACGACCCAAGGGCGATGCCGCGATTCTTTGCCACGATGAACCAACGCAGCCAGCTCAACCAAGTTGAAAATCGATTTTTACCAAGCTTCGTACGCTCGCATCCACTGAGTAACGAGCGCTTAAGTGAAGCGCAAAGTCGTGCCCAGCATTATCCCTCATTGTCACTAAATCAGCAGCAGCGCCATCAGGCTTTATTTGATCTGCTCTATTGGCGTGTCCAAAGTACGGGTAAACATGCCTCAGAGACAGTGCTAATGACGGCTGCTAAAAATAGCGTAGGTGCCAAATTGGCTCTGATGAACTGGTATGGCGAACAGCAACGCTTTACAGAGGCAAGCGATTTACTGGCTGAAATCAATCGACTGCCGCCTACGCAGCGCCAAAATTTAGAGCCTTTACTATCGATTACTCATAGCCAAATTCTAACGGAGCAGAATAAATGGTCACAAGCGGCGGACGTATTAGCCAGCCAGCAGCGTGTTTACCCTGAGCGTCGTGATCTGCGTCTTTATTTGGCAGAAGCGCTTACCAATAGCAATCAGCCAATCAGAGCCCAAGCGTTGCTTAAACCACTGACCGAGCAGCAGCCAAGCGACCGTTATGCTTGGCAAAGTCTGCAACTGGCCAATGAAAAACTGGCAAAAACGACCGACTCTGCTTCCTTGAAAAATATTGCCACCATTAACGCGCTACGCTATCGCAGTCATGACCAACTATGGAGTAGTCGTTACGAGAGTGCGTTGACGTCACTGACCCAAGCCAAACAACTGGCGGAAAAACTACAAAACACGGCTCAAGCCAGTAGCGCCCGTCCATTGCTTGCCAATATCAATGCAGAAATCAAAGCAGTAAAAACCGCCAAAGACTTTGAGCCTTAGGCGGTTATTTTTACGCTGTCGTCATTAGCTTTTGATGACACTAATTACTAGCCTTGCAGCGCATCTTTCACCAGCTTAGAGATGAGCGCAGGGTCTGCGCGTCCTGCGGTTTTGTTCTTTAATACACCCATCACACTGCCCATGTCACGCATAGAGGTCGCGCCTTGTGCAGCGATTTCCGCATTGACCAAGGCCGCAAGTTCAGCATCATCCATTTGTTTTGGCATAAACTCATTGATGATATCAATCTCAAACTGCTCTTTGGTTGCCAGATCATCACGGTTGTTTTCGGTAAAAATAGTCAATGACTCATGGCGTTGTTTTAGCTGCTTTTGCAGTATATCTAAGACTTGCGCATCATCAAGCTCTATTTGACGGTCAATCTCAATTTGCTTGATAACCGCTTGCACGTTACGTAGTACTTTGACACGCTCAAGCTCACGCGCTTTCATAGACACTTTGACATTGTCTGATAAAGTTTGTTTAAGTTGGCTCATTGTTATTATCCTTATTTGTTAAGAGGTATTTATTCAAATTTTTAAGCAATAATAATAAAAATTGTAGCATAAAAAACGCCACTGATATCAATGGATAACAGTGGCGTTAATGTAGCACTTGTACTTAATTAATCGAATTATCGATTAGTACATACGAGTGGTACGAATAGTTTCGCGTTGTAATTTTTTCTTATAACGCTTTACGGCAGCAGCTTTTTTACGCTTACGTACTTGTGTTGGTTTTTCATAAAACTCACGCTTACGTACGTCTGATAATACGCCAGCTTTTTCGCAAGCACGCTTGAAACGACGGATAGCGATGTCAACTGGTTCGTTTTCTTTAACCTTAACTGCAGGCATGAAGACTCCTCGATTAGGATGAGATATAAGGGCATTAGTCTGGCTGTGTATTAGTATTTAGCCGTAATATCTCAAGATTACAGGCATCAGCTCAAACTAGGATAATCTTGCGCATGAGCACAAGGGCAAGCATTTTAATAAAAAATGTCAGTTAAGTCAATGATTTTAGCACATTAATCTATATTTATCATTAAGTTGCAAGGTACAATACGCAGAGACAATTAGAAAAGTAGTTAGAACGCAGGTTTTTGCTCCCGCTTTAATGAAACTATAAATGCAAAGTATAAAATTACTATGAATAAAAAACCCTACTGTCTATAACGGTTTGGTTGGAGTTTATGCTATGATAATTTGCATATAATAGTCAGCATATTAACCATTTTATGTGTATTTTATTGAGGATGTTGGAATGAAAAAAACAGGACTAAATATAGCGCTAAGCACCGCATTTATCATTGCTCTTGGCTTTGGCATTAGCGCTTGTAGTGGTGAGAAAGAAGGCGAATCACACGAAGTATTGGCAAAAGATCGCGTTGATGAAGCCGCTGAGCTGGCTCGCAAAAACGCACCTGAAGCTGAAAAAATGGAGTTCCCAGAAACGGCTCCAGCGCCAGTAACTGAAGCTGACGGCACAGTAGATGGTGCTGCAACTGCTGAAGCAGGGACGACTGCTACTGATATGACAGATGCAACGGATAGCGATGTTGCTGTCGCTGACAGTGCAGATATGCCAGCTAGTAGTGCAGATGTGCCAGCTGCTGATACGGCGGCAACGCCTACTGCTGACGCTGAACCAGCTACGAACTAATCACGGTTTGTGTGTTGATAGGTTTTGAATTTATGCGCTGTCATAAACAGTCGCTAACATGAAATATCGAATAGAGGTGTGATCATGATAAGTAAACAGCAGCGTATGAATAAACTGGTCTTATCTGCCATTAGTTTAAGTGCGCTATTAGCAATCACTGCTTGTAGTGGTGACAATGCAGCGGTTGAAGAGCCTGCTGTTGTCAATGAATCTGCCGATACAACGGCAGTGGTAGAAGACGCACCTATAGTCGAACCTGAAGTCGTTACACCTGAACCTGTGGCAGATACCGAGACGACGGTCATTGTAGATAAGCCAGTGCAGGAAATCTCCGCGGAGCCTGAAGTGTTGGCTGCGGATGCAGGCGCCAAGCTTTATGAGACCAACTGCAAGGTTTGTCATGAAGGAGGGCTGCTGAACGCGCCGAAATACGGTGATAAAGCCGCGTGGGAGCCGCGACTGGCTAAAGGCACAGAGACGCTGCACATGCATTCGGCAAAAGGCTTTAATAAGATGCCAGCACAAGCCACCGATAAGGTCAGTGAAGCCCAAGTTTACGCAGCTGTAGATTACATGATTGAAGCAGTTAGCTGATCCGGTATATTAAGAGATATTGACCATTGAAATTTGTTAAACTGACCGTCATTGTGACTGACAATGGCGGTTTTTTTATGCACGTTTTTTGGCAGATACTAGGGCGTCTCCTCAATTCAATCGATTAACCTCTAAATAGGCTAAAAATGGCTAAAAATCGTCAAATAGCTTATTAATATCTCGATATTATTTGCGCTGCTTTCCTTGTTTGACGGCAATTTTTATCACCATTTTTAAAAAGAAAACACGCCCTCAAAGATAGCAACGTTGTAAAAATAATACGCAGACCAAAGTATGATAAAGGCAAAAATATGAAAGTATTGGGTTTAGAGACTTCTTGTGATGAGACAGGTCTGGCGATTTTTGACAGTGAGCAGATGAATAGTGACAATCAAGGACTGGTTGGACAAGTCCTGTATTCACAAATAGAGCTGCACGCACTGTATGGCGGCGTTGTGCCTGAGCTTGCCAGCCGCGATCATATTCGTAAGTTGGTGCCTTTGCTTAATGAGTTGTTAGAGCAGTGTAATGTGAAGAAAAGCGAGATTGATGCCATTGCTTATACTAAGGGACCTGGACTCATTGGCGCTCTGATGACGGGCGCATTATTTGGGCGCAGTTTGGCATATGGTTTGGATATTCCTGCCATTGGTATCCATCATATGGAAGGACATCTGCTCGCACCGCTGATGGGTGCCAATCCACCCGCCTTTCCGTTTGTTTCGTTATTGGTCTCAGGTGGGCATACATTACTCATCGCCGCACGTGGTGTCGGGCAATATGAGATATTGGGTGAGTCGATCGATGATGCAGCAGGTGAGTGCTTTGATAAAGCCGCTAAAATGCTAGGCTTGCCGTATCCGGGTGGCCCTAATATTGCCAAATTGGCTGAAACAGGCAACCCAACTGCTTACAATTTGCCAAGACCCATGCTACATCGCGGCTTAGATTTTTCTTTTAGTGGTATGAAAACCGCCGTGCATAACCTTATTAAAGACACCGATGGTTCAGGTGGCTCAGGGAATAATGCGGATAGCGATTCGCAAGTTCGCGCCGATATCGCCGCCAGCTTTCAGCATGCAGTCGTCGATACGCTGGTGAGAAAGTGCGTGAAAGCACTGAAGCAAGTAGGGATGAATCGATTGGTGATCGCGGGCGGTGTCAGTGCCAACACTCATTTACGTGAAACCTTGGAGAGCGAGCTTGCTAAGATAGATGCCACTGTGCATTATGCGCCGCCTGCATTATGTACTGATAATGGGGCGATGATTGCTTATGCTGGTTATGAGCGCCTGCATGCAGGGCAGTCTGATGATTTAGCGGTGAGCTGTGTGCCGCGTTGGCCGATGACTGAGCTACCAGCAGTGTAAGACGGCTTTGCTCAATACTATCTCCGTTAACCTTTCTTAAACCTAAGGATAAACTATGCAGTGGCTTGCTATTGGACTAGGTGCTGCCATTGGGGCTTGCCTGCGGGCATGGTTGGCTCGCTTTAATCCGCTGCATCACTGGATACCCCTTGGGACGCTTGGTGCTAATGTATTGGGTGGACTATTAATAGGGTTGGCACTGGTGTGGTTTGAGCGCGTGGGCAGCAGTTTATCGCCCAATGTCCGACTATTTGTGATTACCGGTTTTTTGGGCGGATTGACCACCTTTAGTACTTTTAGTGCAGAAGTTTTTACCTTTATCAATGCTGGTAAACTACTAGCAGGTTTGGGATTGGTTGGGCTACATGTGGGACTGACGTTACTAGCAACCGCTATCGGATTTTACTTCTTTAAGCTGGTTTTATAAGCTTTCATAGATGCCATTCGCATAATGGTCTAATATAAGTGGTTCCATTATACCAGTCTGTTTTAAGTGGTCTATTAATTGATTAATCAGCCTAATTAGGTGGTTCCGTTGGGGTATACCCATAAAAAATAATTTACTATGATTCACCTTATTATTATATTGTCAATAAGATACAAGATGAAAGGTTCTTTAATAGGGTTAAATGGTTTTCTTTAAAAAAATAATCTAAACAAATTTTTACTAAGAAATGTATTTATTTTTACTTTAATACCTGTCTAGTAATAAGGTTATTTATTTATTCCTTTATTATCATTAACTTAACATTATAATGGATTTATATAATGATTCTAATTTTTGCGGAAGTTATAAAATACCCTAACCAATCGTTACAAATATATCTTTTAGGGTAATAATCATGAAAAAAACGTTATTAGCAGTTCCATTACTAGTATTAGCAACTTCTACTGCTTTTGCAGCTGACGGTACTATTACCATCAATGGTCAAGTTACAGACAAAACTTGTACGGTCAATAGTGTGCAAGGTAAAGATTTCACAGTAACACTCCCGACTGTTTCTCAGCAAGTATTAGCAAATACTGGTGACGTTGCAGGCCGTACGCCATTCACTATCAACCTAACAGATTGTACAGCTGGTAGTAGCGTTGCTACTTACTTCGAGCCAGGTGCAACCGTTGATTTCAATACTGGTCGTTTAAACAATGCGACTGGAACTGCTACTAACGTTCAAGTTCAACTACTAGGTTCAAACAATACTGTTATTCCAGTATTAGCTGCTGGAGCTGGTGGCGTTCAGACTAATTCACAGATAGTAGCTGTAAGCGGTGCTGGTTCAGCGGATCTTAATTACTATGCAGAATACTATGCTACAGGTGCTTCAACTCCTGGTAGCGTTGCGACAACTGTAAAATATACAATTATTTATCAGTAATCTTTTACTAGATTAATAAGAGCTAGGAGAAGTACCAAGCCTAGCTCTTTTTTTTAATTTTTAGATAGAGATAAGTATATGTCTGTAAAACAGTTATTCTATAAAATCTGTTTAATCACATTTCTCACACCTATCAGTTTGGTTCATGCAGAAATTATTATTCATGGTACTCGTGCGGTTTATCCTTCTGATGCACGCGAGGTTACGCTGCAACTAAGTAACGATGGAAAAAGCCCCTCTTTGGTACAAGTATGGATTGATGAAGGTGATCCAAATTCGACCCCTGATCAATCAAAAGCTCCTTTTATTCTTACGCCTCCTATATCACGTGTAGAAGCTCAAAAAGGCCAGTTTATACGTATCACCAGTTTGCCTACAGTGAATGCGTTAAGTAAGACGGAAGAAAGCTTATTTTGGTTAAACGTATTAGACATACCTCCGAAACCCTCTGCACAAGATAAAACCGCTGCTCCTGATAATTTTTTACAATTGGCTGTTCGCTCACGTATAAAGCTGTTTTACCGTCCTAGTAGTATAAAACAAGATGTTGTACTAGCTCCTGAAAAAATTCAGTGGAGTGGTCAGGGTTCTAATTTACTGGCCAAAAATCCAACGCCTTTTTATATAACAATAACCTCTATCACCCAAGAAGATTCAGGCAAAAGTATAGATGTTTTGTCAGAAGGTTTGATGCTAAAGCCTTTTTCTGAACAGAGTATTTTATTAAAAAGTCCTAGTACACAGAATATGACATTTACCACCATTAATGATTATGGCGGAAGAGTGAGTCATCAGATTAAGTAAGTCTTATTTTTATTATTTAAACTTACGCATCCCAAATATATATTTGATTTTCAATAGAATGGCCATGCTATGAAAAACACCTTACATACTTATATGAATATTAAGCAGCAGGTCAAATGTTGCCTAGCTTATGGTGTGATTACCTTTAGCATATCAACATTGGCATCAGCCAGTAATATTGAGGATGAATCTACTGAAAAATCATCTGAGTTTAACTCAGATTTCCTAATCGGTGATGCTAAAAATATCGATATTAAACGCTTCGCGCACGGTAATGCGATCTTGCCAGGTCATTACAATGTAGATGTCTATATCAATGGTAACTGGTTCGGTAAGCATCAGATGATGTTTAAAAATACAGAAGATAACAAAGGTACATATACCTGTTTTTCTTCAAAACAGTTATTAGAATACGGTATAAAAGCAGAACTTATTAAAGAAAGATTGGCAGTAAATAATGAAAGTTGTCAGCAGTTGGAAGAATGGGTTCAGGATTCTTTTTACAAGTTCGATACCTCAAAATTAAGGTTTGATATCTCAATACCACAAATTGCCATGGAAAGAAATGCACAAGGGTACGTTGATCCTAGTGTTTGGGATCGTGGTATTGACGCAGCATTTATATCTTATAATGCGAGCACTTATAAAACTTATAGCAAGACAGAAGACAGCGAAGACAATACCAATGCGTTTGTATCATTAAATACAGGTGCAAATATTGCAGACTGGCAAATTCGTCACAACGGTCAGTGGAAGTGGGAAGATGAGACTGGGAGCAAAGACTCTCAATCAACTTATGACGCTATCAGTACTTATGCACAGCGTGCTTTTCCTGAGTATAGAGGCGTACTAACGCTTGGCGATAGCTTTACCAATGGTGAAATATTCAATTCATTTGGTTATCGCGGCGCAGAGTTCTCTAGTGATGATCGTATGCTACCCAATAGTATGCTCGGCTATGCACCAAGAATCCGTGGTAATGCTAAAACCAATGCTAAAGTTGAAATTCGTCAGCAAGGTCAATTAATCTACCAAACGACTGTTGCTGCCGGAAGCTTTGAGATTAATGACTTATACCCTACCGGTTATGGTGGAGAGCTAGAAGTCTCTGTTCTAGAAGCCAATGGTGATGTTCAGAAATACTCAATCCCTTATGCGTCAGTAGCACAAATGTTGCGTCCAGGTATGAGTCGTTATTCTGTCATGACAGGGCAATTTCGTGACGCTGATATAGATATGGACCCGTTTGTTGTTCAGGCACAATATCAACGTGGTGTTAATAACCGTATAACGGCTTATGGCGGCTTTCAAGGATCAGAAGATTATACAGCAATAACGTTAGGCAGCGCGTTTGCCACGCCCATAGGGGCAGTTGCTTTAGATATGACGCATTCTGAAGTAAATTTTGATCGTCGTGAGAAAGAAGAAGGTCAAAGTTACCGCCTCAGTTATAGTAAGCTCATTACACCAACAGACACCAATTTGACCTTGGCCGCGTATCGTTATTCAACCAAAAATTATTATGATTTACGTGATGCATTGTTGGCTCAAGAGCTAGAAAAAAATGGTGTTGGCTCTAGTTTTTTTGGTAAACAACGCAGCGAGCTTCAAGTAACCTTAAATCAAGGATTACCTAACGATTGGGGTAATCTCTATGCAACGGGTTCTTGGATAGATTACTGGGATCGCCAAGAAACTGCCAAACAATATCAGGTCGGTTATAGTAATAACTATCGTAATCTTAACTATGGTGTGTCAGCCATTAGAAGAATGGTAGAAAATAATGCGACAAGTCAAAGTGAGAATGACACTGAGTATATGCTAACGTTATCGCTACCCCTTTCTTTTAAACGTAATGCTATTAATTTAAATTCATCTCATACTCAAGATAATACTACTGTCGGTATGAGTGGTGTGGTGGGTGATCGTCTGAACTATGGCGCTTCTGTGTCAACAGATTATGAAGACAACTCAAGTTTAAATACCAATGCACAATATCGTACTAACTTCACCGCCTTAGGCGGCTCATACAGTACCTCAAATCAGTATGAGCAGGTCTCATTAACAGCGAGAGGCAATATTGTTGCTCACTCTGATGGTGTTGTTTTTGGTCCAGACCAAGGGCAAACGATGGTCTTGGTCTATGCCCCTGATGCTACTGGTGCTAAAGTAAACAATACCAATGGTTTGACCATTAATAAGTCAGGCTATGCTGTGATTCCCTACGTGACCCCTTATCGTTTGAACGAAATTATTTTAGATCCACAAGGGATGTCTTTAGATGTAGAGTTGGAAGGTACGAGTCAACGCATAGCACCTTATGCTGGATCAATCTCAAGAGTTGATTTTGTCACTAAATCAGGCAAAGCTTTGTATATTCGAAGCTTAAATACAAAGGGTGGTACTTTGCCATTTGCAGCTGAAGTATTTGACTCAAATGGCGAGTATGTTGGTATGGTTGCTCAAGGCAGCTTGGTCTATTTACGCACCAATACTTTGGCTGATACAGTGACGGTAAAGTGGGGAGAGGCGGAAAATGAGCAATGCAAGATACAGTATGATGTCACTGCTCAGTCATCACAGAGTGAGAAAAATATGCTGATGTTAGAGGGTTTGTGCCAATGAGTTATAATATCTTAAACAGTGCTGTAATACTTATAGGCTGTACTTTGAGTTTAGAAGGATATGCAGCCTGTACAGCGGACAGAGGGTTTACGACCGTTGATATCAGTATGAATGTAGGCAGAGTAGTCGTTAGACCAAGCGATGCAGTTGGAACTATTTTGCGTCGTGCTTCTTTTCCCATTACGCCTAATAACTCTAGGATTAGTTGTGACCGTAATGCAGGAATAATCCAAGCGGTTCTTTCACAAAACCCCGTCTTAAGCCCTACAGGCGGTGATTCTGTATATAACACGAATATTAAGGGTATTGGTATCCGTCTATATAGGGATGCGGGAAGCGGTTCAGGTTTTTCAGGCTATTACCCTTATAGTAGAAATTTGAGTGCTAACCAGGCCTATACATTAGGTGCTGGATTTTTCGTTGTTGAGATCATTAAAACGGCTACTTCGACAGGATCAGGCGCTCTTACTGCTGGTAGATACAGTAGTTATCACTCGCGTGATGATGTCAGCAAGCCTTTTTTAACAAGCACGGTGTATGGCAATGCCATTACAATCGCTTCATCATCATGCGAACTTTTAGGTGATGTCAATAAAACGGTGCAACTACCTACTGTCAATAAATCTGGATTTAAAGGGGTAGGCTCAACGCAAGGGACTCAAGCTTTTGATCTAAATTTTTTGTGTAATGGTGGCGAAAACTTAACAACTTATGAAGAAAGTAACAAAATTAGCCTGAACTTTGATTATACAGTAGCAGCTAATACAACTAATGTTTTGGCTAACAACGCACCTGTCTCAACACGTGCTGGCGGTGTTGGTATTCAAATGACCACTAACTATAATAATGTCAGCAAAATAATTGCAAAAAATGAGAAACTTGAGTTAGGAACCGTTAAATCGAATCAGAATATTCAATATAATGTTCCATTAAGCGCAAGTTATTATCAAACTGATTCAGCGGTAACTCCAGGAAAAGTTAGCTCGGTGGCGACTGTGACCATCCAATATGAGTGATTGAACCCTTACAGCTTACGTATTTGAATAGTCATGAATTATTGAGCTATACTATTTATTTCAGAGTTAAGAAAGCTGTATCTGACACTTGCCGCTCGACTCCTATATAGCGCACCAATCACGAATAGAATATGTATGGTAAGTACACCACAAAGTGCACTGAGACTATTTTCAGTGCGCAAAGCCTTTGATACCATTATCCTACAGCCAAAGATTCAAGTCCTCACTAGGGTACCGTTATTTACCATAACGCTCGTCATAGCGTAAGAGAGCGGATGATATTTCTTAACTGGAATAATTTAGTAGATAGTGAAATACTACACCGGCTTCACAATACCTTCTAATAAATTCGCAAATCCTTGCATATAAGCGGTATCTTGGCTTGATGTGCGCGTCGCAGCATAGAGCTGACAATGCACGCCCGTACCCAATGGACGCGAAACGACCCAGCCTTTTTTCTCATATTCAGCAACCACCCAATCAGGTAACGCCGCCACACCGCGTTCACTGGCCACCAACTGAATCAGCATCGCCGTCAATTCTGTGGTACGAATGCTATCAAAGCTTACTTGCGCAGGGGTCATAAAATTAGCAATAATATCGAGGCGCTTGGCTTCCACTGGATACGCAATCAGGGTTTCATTGGTTAAGTCATCTGGCTCAATAAATTTCTGCGCCGCCAAATCATGTGTTGGTGATAGCACCAAGCGACTTTCATACTCAAATAACGGCTGATAGCTGATGCCGTCTATCGGTAAATCGCTGGTGGTAATGAGTAAATCGATATCACCTTCCATCAATAAGTGGTGCGGCTCTGGCTCAAAACCTGTCGCAAAATCTAGCTCTACATCTGACCATTCGCGGCGGTAATGATTGAGTATCGGCATTAGCCAATCGAAGCAACTGTGACATTCAGAGGCTAGCCGTAATCTACCTGCTTGACCGTGAGCTAAGCGCTTAAGATTGGATTTGGTGCGAGTCACTTGTGGCATGATGCTATCTGCCAATGCCAGTACCGTTTTACCTGCTGGCGTAAAAGTCAGCGGGCGTGTTCGGCGATTGACCAAACTGATATCGTAATAATTTTCCAGCTCTTTTAGCTGATGCGAGACCGCGGAAGCCGTGACGTGCAATTCATCGGCAGCCGCCGCCAATGAGCCATGTGCTCGCAGCGCGGTTAAGGTATTGAGATGACGAAGCTCTAACATAAGACAACCTAACCGCTAAAGTGAGAAAAATTCATTATAATCGATATAGCGCTGATTTTCATTCAAAGTCTGATTTTTAATCAGCAATGCTAAATGAGCAATGGCAAACTAGCGTCGACGTAATAATAGCTGTGAAATAACCACCAATATCAGCGAGGCAACCAGTAAAATCGTCCCAATGGCATTGACCTCTGGTTTGAGTCCTACCCGTACCATCGAATAAATTCGTAGTGGTAAAATCTCATAACTGGGCCCCGTGACAAAGGTTGAAACCACTACATCATCGAGCGATAAGGTAAATGCCAGTAGCCAACCTGCCATCACTGCGGGCAGAATGACAGGAATGAGCACGGTACGCACCATCGTTGATTCATTGGCGCCCAAGTCGCGTGCAGCTTCCATCAAGCGTTCATCCAGACTGCTCAATCGTGCAAACACCGTGATGACTACAAACGGTAAGCAAAAAGTAATGTGCGCGAGTAACAGCGAGACGAACCCTAATTGCAACCCTATTAATAAGAATAATGCCAATAATGAAATAGCGAGTACAATTTCAGGCGACATCATTAATACAAATAACAACCCATTTAATAAGCCTTTACCGCGAAAGTTATATCGATGTAGCGCGAGAGCAGTTAGCGTTCCTATCAAAGTTGAGACGGTGGCTGCGACCAATCCTAATACAATAGAATGCCAAAAAGCATCGAGCATCGCTTGGTTATTCAACAGCGACTCATACCACTTTAAGCTAAAGCCGCCCCAGTTATAGCCGACTTTTGACTTATTAAAGGACATGACGACTAAGACGATAATTGGCAAATACAGCATGGTATAAATGAGGCTAAGATAGCCTTTAGCCGCGATGCTGCCAATCTTAATAGACGATCTTTTTTTAGTTGCCGAGCTATTCAGTTGATGATTCAGTGAACTATCAGACATTAGGCCACCTCATTAAAGTCGGTCTTGCCAATGCGGCGACTACTGGCACGGTAGGCGAGTAATAGTACCGCCATTGCTAGTGTTAATAACACGCTGGCAGCTGCGCCAAATGGCCAGTCACGCGCATCCAAGAACTGGTTTTTGATGATATTGCCGACCAATAAATTGCGTGAACCACCCAAAATATCTGCCACATAAAACATACCCATTGCAGGCAGCAACACCAATAATACCCCTGAGATAATGCCAGGCGTCGTCAATGGCAATATGATATGCCAAAAAGTCTGGGTCTTTGATGCGCCCAAATCCTGTGAAGCGAGTAGCATGTCATTGCGCAAATCGGTAAATACTGCGTATAACGGCAACACCATAAATGGGAACAATAAATACGTCAAACCAGCAATCACCGCCACTTGCGTGTATAAAATATCGATAGGAGTATCGATGATACCGACTGCCAGCAGCGATTTATTAATCAAACCATTATTGGCAAACAGTAACTTGAGTGCATACGTCCGCACAAGCGAGTTGGTCCAAAATGGTAGTATTAACAGCATCATGAGTAGCGGCTGCCAACGGGTTTTGGCTTTGGCTATCAGCCAAGCAAAAGGGTAGCCAAGTAACAAGCAGATGATGGTTGTGATGCCTGCCATCCATAACGAATGAATAAATACGCCAAAATATAGCGGATCAATCATGCGTATATAGCTGTCGATGCTGACAGGCAAGCTAATAAAAGCACTGCTATCGCGGCTCAAAAAACTGACAGCGATGACTAAGATATTTGGCAATAGTGCAAATATCAATAACCAACCCCAAATCAGCCAGAGCGTTACGGTACGAAAAGGACTTTTGCTGCCTAAGCTATGACCTGCCATCAGCTAATATCCTTTTGAGCAGCTAAACTGGCAGCTTGATGATTGGCTTCATCATCAAGCGTACCGTCTTCTGGTAATACCCACTCCCAGCCATCGACCCATGATACTTTGACGCCTTCATTTAACTTGTAATCAAAGCTTGGATCATCCTCATCAAAGAATTCAGAAGCCTTAATAATATGACCGTTTGCTAATTCAATAATCGAATCTAAGGTGCTACCTTTATAGTTGCTTTCAATCACTCGCCCGAGTAAGCCACCATGTTCTTTATCATTGGGGTCATAAATTCGTAAATCTTCAGGGCGTAGCAATAAATTAACGATATCGCCCACTTGTACATCGTTAGCAAAATCAGGGCGGCGTAAATTGCGTAAGGTGGTCGGGCCATCTTGCGCTTGTGCTTCACAAACTTCGACTTCGATACGGCCATTGGTCACACGACCGTCGCGATCTGGTTGGTTAGGATAAACGCCTCTGACTTCCGCTTTAAACAAGTTGGTCTCACCGATAAACTTGGCGGTAAATAAATTCGCGGGTGTTTCATAAATCTCAATAGGCGTGCCGATTTGCTGAAAAGTGCCATCTTTCATCACGGCGATACGATCCGACATCGATAGCGCTTCTTCTTGATCGTGGGTGACAAATACAAAAGTGATGCCAAGCTCTCGTTGCAGCCGTTTAAGCTCAGATTGCATTTGTAAACGCAGCTTATGATCGAGCGCAGATAGGGGCTCATCAAGTAGCAACAGTTTAGGACGATTGATGACGGCTCGTGCAATGGCGACACGCTGCTGCTGACCACCAGACAAGTCTTGTGGCCTGCGATTGGCTAAATGCTCCAGCTGTACCATGGCGAGAATCTCGCGCACGCGGGTTTGGATCTCATCTTTGGGTACTTTTTTGAGCTTAAGCCCGTAAGCAACGTTTTGCGCGACACTCATATGTGGAAACAACGCATATTGCTGAAACACTGTGTTCACGGGACGTTTATCCGCTGGCAAGCCTGCCATCTGTACGCCGTCTAGATAAATTGCCCCAGCGTTTGGCTGCTCAAAACCAGCGATTAGGCGCAGTAAGGTTGTTTTACCGCAGCCTGATGGACCAAGCAGCGTCAAAAATTCACCGTGCTTGATATCAAGATTGATGTCTTTTAATACTTCAGTTTGATCATAGGTTTTTTTTAGACCAGTCAGTTGCAGTAGTACTTTGTCATCTTGAGCTGATGCAGAGGCTCTGTGCATATTTGGCGGTGAATTGGTCATAATATTTATTCCTACGTGTCCGACATCGCAGTACAGCTATTTATTTAGGACACTGTCGTCAAGGTGATTTGATATGGATATAAGCGATGGGTGTAAACCCGATTTGGTCGCCGCGTATTATAACAAACCCTTGATATAAATCAGTGCAAGTTCGTTATAAGTTCTGCGAGCAACACGGTTACGCTGTCAATGGCTGTTGATGCTTGATAGTTCGGTGTTGTCTGTTTGATGCTCGGTTTTGGCTAATGCATTTCTGTTTTTCAGTCTTACTGCCAACTTTATAATTCTGTATGATTGGCAATAACTGCCATTCTATGACGATATTTAAACAAAATTTTTTAACATTTTTTGGTTTTTATTCCTATACAATCACGGTATGGCAGACAAACATAATGCGCCTGATAGGTTAGTAGCCATTCGCAAATCTATGTTTGAATACATGTGTGGAAAGCTGTTTATAACGCTAATATTATTAATGATAAAGGATGTCTTATGCCTAACGATACACGCCCGAAAACTGGTCAAGAAGCTCTTGCGCTTTTAAAAGAAGGCAATATGCGCTACATAGATAGTTTGACCACCACTGACCCAACAATGCAAAGACGACCTGAATTGGTTAAAGATCAAGATCCCTTGGCCATTATTTTGGGTTGCTCGGATGCACGAGTACCAGTTGAGATTGTATTTGATCAAGGCTTGGGTGATTTGTTCGTTATTCGAGTCGCTGGTAATGTCGTCGCGCCTTCACAGATCGGCTCGATTGAGTTTGCGGCCGAAAAGTTCGGTACAAAATTGGTGGTCGTGCTTGGGCACTCACATTGCGGTGCTGTCACGGCTTGTGTTGAGACACTGATCAATCCTGAGAAAAACTATTCGCCCAACTTGCAGTCGATTGTCGATCGCATTCGCCCAAGCGTTTATAACTTGCATGAGCTTGCCACTGCCAATGGTCAAGATGTCGACGCAGACGAGTTGGTCGATCGCTCTATCCGCGCCAACGTCCGTATGTCAGTTAGCCAGCTCAAACATGGCTCGCGGGCATTAGAGGACTTAACCAATAGTGGTCAATTGCTGGTCGTGGGTGCAGAGTATGATTTAGAGACAGGAAAAGTACGTTTCTTAGACAGCTAATTAATCGGTTAAATGGGTAGCACCCAGTGTGCGCTCTTACAAAACCCACTCAATGCTTTCGCGATTTTTTATTATGATAAAAGGGTCAAGCGCGTAAAAAATATTCACGCGCTTGCTTTTAAACTCTCTATTTTGTCAATATTAGGATGACTATGTCTACAGCAAATACTGGCTCAGCCACTGATAATAATAACGAATCACTTATCGCTCAACCAACGAGCAGCGTCAATACCGATGGTGTGCAGCCTATCTCAGTACAGACGACAGGTTTCACTTTTAACCACACCATGCTACGTGTCAAAGATCCTGCCAAGTCGTTGGCGTTTTATACCGGTGTCCTTGGTATGACTTTGCTGGCAGTCAAAAAATTCCCTGATATGGGTTTTGATTTGTACTTTTTAGCCAAGTTAACCGAAAGCGAGCGCGACAATTTGCCCGCGGGTGATGATTTGGAAATCTTTGCCTTCCGTCAACGCGGCATCTTAGAATTGACCCATAATTATGGTATCGAAACGAAAGCTGACTTTAGTTATCATGATGGTAATGGTGAGCCACAAGGTTTTGGACATATCTGTTTTAGCGTACCTAGTCTCGATGAAGCGGTTGCTTGGTTTGATAAAAATAATGTCGAATTCAAAAAACGTCCAGAAGATGGCAGCATGAAAAACATTGCCTTTATCAAAGATGTTGATGGCTACTGGATTGAAATTGTACAAGCAGATTTAATGGGCTAGCTTGACAGGCTGGTATGTCAATACGTCAGTTAATCTAGGACATGCCCCAGTCGAACAATCAATTAATCGAGTGAATGGAAGCATAAAGCCAACCAACCAAAGGAGTGACATCTAGATGCCTACCTCTGAGGCAGAAACGACAGTAAATACCAATATAGCGGCTGAACCAGTGACAACAGATGTGCTGACATATCAAAGCATCATTGATTCAGCAAATGAGATAGTGGTTGGCTTTGTTGAACGCATTCCTTATTTTGTCGCATCAATTATTGTTATTCTGGTTTTTTGGTTTCTATCGATTGTCTTCAAAAAAGTGGTATACAAACTTTTAGGCAGTCGCAGTCGGCATCAGAATTTGGTTAAAGTGTTTCAGCGAGTAGGCGGCGCACTCATCATTTTTATCGGTTTTATGATTGCTATGGTGATTGCCGTGCCAGGATTTACGCCTGCTAAGCTGATTGGTGCACTCGGTATTGGTTCCGTCGCTATTGGTTTTGCCTTTAAAGATATTTTTCAAAACTTGCTCTCTGGTATTTTGCTGCTGATCTCAGAGCCGTTTCGCATCGGTGATCAGATTGTCTCAGGCGACTATGAAGGGACGGTTGAGGATATTAAAATACGCGCCACGACTATCAAGACGTATGACGGTCGGCAAGTGGTTATTCCCAACTCTGATTTGTATACCTCAGCATTGACTGTCAATACCGCCTATAAGCAGCGCCGTTTGCAAGTGGCTGTTGGTATTGGCTATGAAGATGATATCGAAGCAGCAAAAGCTGAGATTCTGCAAGCGTTAGATAAAGTCGAAAGCGTATCGAAGCAAGCGCAGCCAAGTGTGATTGCTACGGGTTTTGGTGATTCAACGATTGATTTGATGGTACGTTGGTTTATCGAAGATGGCACTCAAGCCAATAAAGTGACCTCGATTCATCAAGTGATCGTAGAGATTAAGAGCGCACTCGATGCAGCAGGTGTCAACATTCCATTCCCGATACGCACGATAGATTTGAGTGACCCATCAGTGACATCGATTGTGAATAAATTGCATGAGCAAAAGGCGATCGATGTTAATAACGATGTTAATAAAGCTGTAGCAGAGTAATTTGTTTAGCGCGTTATTTTAAAGAACGGCCTTTTACACAATATTTTCGAAATAAAAATCCGCCCTATCAAATGACATGGCGGATTTTTTACGATATCAATTTATGACAATTTAGTCAGTTTTGACTTTAAAATCGGTATGACATGATTTACAGCTAGCACCAACTTCACCAAAGGCTGGTTTGACATCGTCGATGCTAGTGGCTGTTTGTGCAGCAGCGTTCAGCTCAGCAGTGACTTTTTGAAAGTTTTCTGCTTCTGCGCGAAAACCATCGGCATTTGACCAAACGGCATCAGTCGCATTGCCAACGGCTTCTTTATTTTCAAAATGACTCCAAGGCGTAGCAGCGTCTTCTGCTAAAAATGCGGCTTGCTCTTTGAACACGGTGGCATCAAAGGTGTCAGGTGCTTTCATCATATCACCCATGACACCCATCGCATCACCATAGCTTTTCATGCTATCTTGGCGGGCTTTTACATCAGGGTCAGTGGCAGTGCTACACGCCGTTAGACCTAGGGCGGCTGCCATCAATGTGATGCCAAAGATAGATTTTAATGATTGGTTGGTATGAACCTGTGCCATGTGAATTACTCCTGTAAAATTGGTTAGTAGTAGGCGCGCTTATAAACGCTGGCTTTACATACTGTTTTTAAGTATCTGCCCTTAAAGATTTCTTATAAAAAAACTTCTTCTAAATTAAAAGGTTTCTTTTACATACTGCTTTTAAATAAAGCGTATTGTTATAAAAATTACCTCATCATCTTTTGGAAACGCATTCGCTTCTAAAGGATTTTTCCAACAATAGTTTTCATTGTAACGGTTATCTGTGCAGTGAACGTAAATTTAGTTGTTATATCATCGTAATTTTTGAGTCAGTGACTTTCGCTCATATAAATTTGCGCCCATATAAAAAGGTCAGCGTGGATAGCTGACCTTCTTGATACTCTCTAAAGACAAGCTAATAAATATCTTAGCCTTTATTATATTCACACAAACTATAGAGTCAACCAATCGCGTGGTTTTAGATAAAAATCGGTCAATGCAAACTCAGGCGAGCCTTCAGTCGGCTCAAAGCGATAATGCCAGCTGGCAAGCGGCGGCATACTGACTAAGATAGACTCGATACGACCATTGCTTTGTAGTCCAAATAAAGTGCCGCGGTCATAAACAAGGTTGTACTCAACATAGCGACCACGGCGATAAAGTTGAAATTCGCGCTGTGCCTCGGTATAAGGGGTATCTTTACGCTGTTCAAAGATGGGCATGATACCGTCAAGATAACCGTTGCCGACCGCCTTCATAAAATTAAAACAGGTTTCAAAGTCCCAGCCGCGACTTTCTGTATTGACATCATCATAAAACAAGCCACCGATACCGCGCTGCTCATCACGATGACGTAGGTGAAAATACTCATCACACCATTGCTTGAAATCAGGGTAGACGCTGTCACCAAAAGGCGCGCACAGATCATGACAGACTTGATGCCAATGCACGCAATCAGCGAGTACGGGATAAAACGGCGTCAAATCAAAACCACCACCAAACCACCAGATAGGGTCTTCGCCCTCAGCTTCAGCAACGAACAAACGCACATTGGCATGGCTGGTTGGGACATTCGGGTTTTTGGGATGGACAACCAATGAGACACCCATGGCTTGGGCTTTACGACCAGCGATATGGGGATGGCGTGCAGTGGCTGAAGCAGGCAAGTTATGCACGTGAATATGACTGAACATCACACCTGCTTTTTCAATCACCTCACCGTCTGCTAGGACACACGAGCGACCGCCGCCGCCTTCAGGACGTTCCCAGTCATCAGGAATAAAGACTGCCGACGTTTGGCTATCACTGCTGCCATCGCGCTCTTGCGCTTCTAAGGCTTGACAGATACGAGCTTGCAAATCGACCAAAAATTCACGCACACGCATGATGTCGTTATTGGCTGGCACTGTTAAGTCTGTCGCTGATAGCTCTGTCTTATTATCTGTATTTGAAATACTCATAAAATATCTATTTATTTAGTGTATTGATGTCTACTTATTAAGATGTAACGCGGTATTGAAATCTTTATCTAATAAATGGCCCATGCGGTCGCGCTTGGTCGCTAAATATTCAGCATTCATATCATTCACCCCAACCAATAATGGCACGCGTTCCACGACATTAATACCGTGCTCGGTTAGATAAGCCACTTTGTCTGGATTGTTGGTGATGAGTCTGACGGCGTCAACACCGATATGAGCGAGCATCGGGCCGCACATATCATAAATGCGCGCATCAGCGGGTAAGCCCAACATGAGGTTGGCATCTAAAGTATCATGACCTTGGTCTTGCAGGGCGTAAGCGCGAATCTTATTGGTCAGACCAATACCGCGACCTTCTTGGCGCAAGTATAATATCGCCCCGCAGCCAGTCTCTTGTATTGCTTGCATCGCCGTGTTGAGCTGCGGCCCACAGTCACATTTTAATGAGCTAAAAGCATCGCCCGTCAAGCATTCTGAATGAATACGAATCAATGGAATGGTTTTTTCTGCTCGCGTGGCGTCCGTTTGACTCGGTGAGTTGTCCGCCGTATGTTGATCGACGACAGGCAGACCGACAGTCAGCATCACATGCTCTTGACCTTCGTCGTTCTCAAAGATATGAATATCAAACTCGCCGTGACGAGTAGGTAGTTTGGCACTGGTAATAAATTGATATGACATTAATGTCCTGCATAAGCCGATAAGCGTGGCGGTAGAGGGTCTTTTTTAACCATATTAAAACAGCGATGACATCCTAGCTGCATGATGAAAGTAGGATAATGCCAGTATAATTCATTCGTAAAGAGTGCATGCTGATTGTCTTTATTATAAAAACACACAAAGTTCACAAACGACGCACGATGATTAAAGCGACAATTAAAAATAAATGCTATTATGCCATACTATTTTGACGGATACAGTGACAAGTCTTTGCCCTTACATTACTATGTCGTCACTAACATCCAATATTGATGCAGAATAATAAGGCATAATATTATCCCTTGTTATGAAAGCGCCGAAGCAAAGCTCCATCGCTGTCTATTAAGGCAGCGTATGTGCTATTCGGCGCAGCTTCTATATGTTTATATAAAGACATAGAGGCTGCCTGAATAAATTTATGAACAGTTATATGGTCGATTACACCAATAATGGTGTAGATATTATTGACGTCACTTAGGTAGCATTATGCACTAAGAGGCTGTCTTGTCAGCAGATTGGTAGGTATCGTACGGTTTATGCAGCAGTCACCTCATTCCCCACAGTCTCAGTCCGTATCTATGCCAGCTGTCGATTCTGCTGCCCAGCTGTCGAATTTACAGCAGACTTATACTGTGATTCCACGCGTCCGTCCTGATACGCCTTTGCTGGATAGCATTGCAGCGCCAGCTGATCTTAATACTCTGACAACCGCTCAACTTATCACCTTGGCTGATGAGCTGCGGCTATTTCTATTGTATTCAGCAGGTCAAAGCGGTGGGCATTTTGGTGCCAATTTGGGCGTGGTTGAGTTGACCATTGCGCTGCATTACTTACTAGATACGCCGCAAGATCAAATCGTTTGGGACGTGGGTCATCAAGCCTATGCCCATAAGGTCTTGACGGGTCGCCGTGACCAGTTGGCGACGATTCGCTCAAAAGATGGTTTGACTGCTTTTCCTGAGCGTGCAGAATCCGTTTACGATACCTTTGGCGTTGGTCATTCATCGACGTCAATCTCAGCTGGTTTAGGCATGAGCTTAGCACTGCGTTATCAAGGTCGCGCGCAAACCGTCGCTTGTATCATTGGTGATGGTGCAATGACCGGTGGTATGGCGTTTGAAGCGATGAATGATGCGGTGCAACAAGATGCGGATTTATTGGTCATTTTGAATGACAATGATATGTCGATCTCTTGTTCTATCGGTGGTTTTTCACGGCATTTAGCGATGCTGTGGGAGTCAGGGTATCAGGTTGATATCTCTGATGCAGGCGAGCCAGTACTATGCCAGCGCCCTGACATGCAAGGCTTTGATCGCCGTAAGCGTCACAAAGAGATGCGTGATGTGCCGCAGTTAGAAGACAATTTATTTAAAGCGATTGGTTTTACCTACTTTGGTCCTTTTGATGGTCACAATATCCCTGAGCTACTGCGGGTATTGTCACTTGCCAAGCAGATAAAAGGGCCTGTTTTAGTCCATATTTATACCACCAAAGGCAAAGGTTTTGCCCCAGCTGAGTTAGATCCTGTCGGCTATCATGCTATCAGCAAGCTCCCTGTCGAAATCAAGACTGATACTCAGGCTGTCGCCACAGAAAAATCATTGCCCAGCACCAAACCTGCGTTAAAATACTCGCAAGTATTTGGGCAATTCTTATGTGATAAGGCTGCTGAAGACGATAAGCTGCTTGCCGTCACACCTGCTATGGAAGAAGGATCGGGGATGATTGATTTTGCCCGTCAATTTCCAGAGCGGTTTTTTGATGTAGCCATCGCTGAGCAACACGCAGTCACACTGGCTGCTGGTATGGCAACCCAAGGCGTCAAACCGATTGTGGCGATTTATTCGACGTTTTTGCAACGTGGCTATGATCAGCTGATTCATGATGTGGCTTTGCAAAACCTTGATGTGATGTTTGCTATTGACCGAGCAGGTTTAGTCGGTGAAGACGGTGCAACGCATGCAGGCGTATTCGATTTTGCCTTTTTACGCTGCGTGCCCAATATGCTGATCGCCGCGCCAAAAGATGAAAACGAATGCTACCATTTGCTTAATACGTGCTATGAATATCAAGGCTGCACGGCAGTACGCTATCCGCGCGGTGTCGGTACTGGCGCAGTTATCGCATCGCCAGCACAGACTTATAACGTTGGCGAGGCAGTGATAGAGTCGGTATTAGGTAGTGAGGATGCGCCTAAAAAGCTGGCGCTACTCGCATTTGGCACCATGGTTGCGACGGCTCAGCAAGCGGCAGAAAGCCTAATTGACAATGATATAGCATCAGACTGTCAGGTACATGTCATTAATATGCGCTGGGTAAAACCTTTAGACACGGCATTATTAGAAAAGTTATTAGAGCAAGGTATTACACACATTGCGACTTTGGAAGAGCACATGATTATGGGCGGCGCGGGCAGTGCGGTAAATGAGTATTTGCTTAACGAATCGCCAGCCTTTAAAGACAACCGTCCTGCCGTTATTAATATCGGCATTCCAGATCGCTTTGTCGCCCATGGTTCACAAGCAGAGCAAATGGCTGATTGTGGTTTAGATGTTAATGGTGTGGTAAGGCAGCTTGAAAAGTTGCTGTTGTAAGTTTAAGTTATACCTTTGAACGTTTTTAAAGTTTCTAGCTGTCATTTGGACAGAGTATTGGTTAAATAGATAAAAGCTCGATCGATAGAGCGAACGCCTACTTAGTCGTAGGTGCTGACTTTTTTACAACTTACGCAGTTTGTGATGACCACCAGAATTTGGGTTGGTTTGGCGAACGTCATGGTTTTTTTCGTTTTTTATCGAACAATTTTAGTATAATGCGATCATCGCTTTTAAATGGCGCATTTTTTTAATCGTATAAATACAGTGTGATGCAGCGGCTGATTGGCATGTTGTGGGCACAGAGTTCGTCTTATTTTTGACATTCATTCATCAAGCAAATAGGTTATTTATGGAACCCATGGTCGTCATCGCAGCACGTACTGCTGAAAAAGTTGGTAAAGAGATTTTATATGCGCATCAAAACCGCCATAAAATCGAGTTGGATATTGAGTCAAAAGGGCTTGATGGATTGGTTACCCGTATTGATCGCTTTAGCGAAGAGCTGACGATTGAAACCCTAAAAGCCAGCTATCCAAATCACTCGTACTTGGGTGAAGAGTTTGGTATGCAAGAAGGTCGCGGTGAAGATGCAGACTGGTGCTGGATTATTGATCCGCTAGATGGCACCAAAAACTTCGTCCATGGTGTGCCGCAGTTTTGTGTGTCTATCGCCGTACAGCATAAAGGCGTAACCCAACATGGCGTGATCTATGATCCTGTCCGTGATGAGATGTTCTCTGCTAGCCGTGGTAAAGGCGCGCGCTTGAACAATCGCCGTATGCAAGTGAGCGAGCGCAGAACGATTGATGGCGGTCTATTTACCACTGGTCATCCGCTTGAGCGTAAGCGCAATGGCGAAATCATTTCTTATGCCAAGCAGCATTTTGAAAGCTTACAGAAAATCTCTGAAGCAGGCGGTCAAGTTCGTCGTTTAGGCTCAGCTGCGCTTGATTTATGTTATGTCGCTGCTGGTCGTTTTGATGGTTATTTTGAGATGTCAATTAAGCCTTGGGATATCGCGGCAGGTGAGCTTATCGTGACCGAAGCACGTGGCGTGGTGGTTGACCATACAGGCGCACACAACTCAATGACTTCAGGCTCTATTTTCGCCTGTAACATTAAGTTATTGAAGCCATTGATGCAAGTGGTTGTCCCAACGTGGGGTGATGCATTTTAAGCACCACTTAAGTATAATTATTAAGACAACTTAACACTAAAAAGCTGGTTCCATTATGGCGCCAGCTTTTTTGTTTTACCATTATTCTTATAGCCACTTTTATCTTCAACCGTAATGCCTTGGAACTTAAGCGCTTTACTAGTAGTTTCCAACAGTTGCAACTCTTCTTCAATAAGCGTCAGCATTTCTTGTACATGTGGTAGTGCCTTACTACAAGCCGTAATCCCAAATTCAATCTTATCTAGATAACTAGCAAGGGTGATATTCATTGCTTGACCATTGAAGACAATAGAAGCAGGGTACAACGATTGTAAACGTGCACCATTCCAATATAGCGGTTTTTCAGAACCAGGTACATTAGAGATAATCAGGTTAAACGCCTGTTTTTTGGGAAATAGACTGGTCGCTAAGTTGATACCTTCCCAAGCATAGGCAATCACGCTGTAGTTAATCACTTGGGCTTGATTCATACGTCGAAAGCGGCGTTTGCCGTTATTCATACTGCGATGAATCAGTTTGATTCGGCTCAAAGGATCATCTAAATGCGTGCCCAAATTGGCCAGTACAAAGGATAATTGATTGCCTGCCACACTGTCATCCGTACGTAGCGACATCGGTACAAAAGCAATGAGCGGCTTGCTAGGCAGCGCATCCATGGATATGAGGTAACGACGAATGGCACCCGCACATACCGCCAGAACCACATCGTTTTTACTGATATTTAGTCGCTCAGCAATATCATTAAAACGCTGAATATCATAAGACTGCGCGGCTATACGCCGTGATGCTGAAATGCGTTTATTAAGCACACTCATCGGCGCATCAAAAGTACCGACATAGCTGTCATCACCGTAATTTTTCAAATTATCCAGCAGTTCGGTAAATACAGGCTTAATGGTAGATATTTGCTCTTTAATGATGCGTAATGCGGAGCGCTCTTTGGGTAAAATCGCATCGACTTGATTGCGATGGCGTGCCATTAATGACCAAATCGGTAGCGTTACTGGCTCAGTGGGCGATTGCGATAATGATTTTTTGACAAGGCGCATGGCAGCAATGCCATCAACCAATGAATGGTGAATTTTGAAGTATAGGGCAAAACGCTCAGGGTCGCCTTCGTTTTCTGGTTGAATACCCTCAATCACATGACATTCCCACAATGGCATGGCACGATCCAACAGCCGACCATGTTCTCTTGAAACATACATCAACAACTCGCGAACCCGTGCAGGCTTTGGTAAGGCAACATGATGCAAGTGATGCTCAACATCAAAATGCTTGTCCTTTTTCCAAAAAGCCAAATGCTCAAGCACTTGGTTAAAAGGAAAGGTAGGCGACACATCAGAATCTTGCATCTGTTTGACCAATTGGCAAACAAAGCCGCTACCCGCATTCTCTGGCAATTCGAATAGGAATAGACCTCCAACATGCATGGGCTGTTTACGCGACTCAAGAAGTAAAAACAACTGGTCGACTGCTGTGAGAAGCCGCATAATAAATCCTTTTATGACGATAAGTTGAGTAAAAGTTACTTCTTTTATTATTATTTTATAGCTGACTTTTTATTAAATACTATCAATTTAATAATGGTCATTAAATTTAAAAGCTATTGAAAAAAGTATCCTGTTTGCGGTGAGCTGGCAGTCGCCATTTTACGCATTGGCATACGACCCGCCAAGAACGCCGCGCGCCCTGCCCAGATGGCATGCTTCATGGCATGGGCCATCATGACTGGGTTTTGCGCATTGGCAATCGCCGAATTCATCAGGACGCCATCACAGCCAAGCTCCATAGCCAGCGCTGCATCAGAGGCCGTGCCAACGCCTGCATCGACCAATACCGGTACTTTGGCATTTTCGATAATAAGGCTGAGGGTGTGACGATTCAGCAAACCAAGACCTGAACCAATCAAGCTACCAAGTGGCATAATTGCCACACAGCCCATACTTTCTAATTCTTGAGCGACGATAGGGTCGTCTGAGGTATAAACCATCACCTCAAAGCCATCATCAATCAATACTTTGGCAGCTTTTAGCGTTTCCATCACATTCGGATAGAGGGTTTTTTCATCGCCCAATACTTCAAGCTTAACCAGATTATGCCCGCCTAACAGCTCGCGAGCAAGCTTACAGGTACGAATGGCAGTCTCGGCATCGAAACAACCAGCAGTGTTGGGTAAGATGGTGTATTTATCGGGGGAAATCACATCAAGTAGATTGGGCTCATTGCTGTTTTGTCCAATATTAGTACGACGAATAGCAACGGTGACAATCTCTGCTGCCGACGCGCCAATGGCGGCGCCCGTTTCAGTCATATCTTTATACTTGCCCGTACCGACCAACAGACGAGAAGAAAAAGTACGACTCCCGACCGTAAAAGTGTCTTGTAAAAGGGGCGTCGGATGAGTAGCAGTGCTTGTGTTCTCTGACATAACTGAAAATCCTAATGGCGAGTAAAACAAAATGCTATTATAACAAAATCATGCAATCTTACTTGCAGTCTTTTTTGGTTTAGCCAGTTAAGCATAATACGTTTGCCACGCTTTGACACGAGTTTCTTTCTGAGTTTATCTTTATCTATCAGGTCGCTTTTATGATGCAACTGCCGTACAGTTTTGCGAAACGCCATCAAATTTTGGCCATACTTGCCATTGATCCTGAGCTGCCAGCGACTTTGGTGCTGACCAAAGCCACGCCATTATCAGCGATTAATGAGGCAGTGCGATTTTTACAGCAGCAAGGTGTACGCGGTGTGCCCACTTATGAAAGCATCAGCGCCGATGACTTTGAAAAGCGCATGAACGCCGCTTATGCAGGCAATACTGGTGAGTCGCAACATATTGCCGCTGGGCTCGAAGACCATCCTGATCTCGATAGTTTGGCAGACAGTGTCCCTGAAACTGAAGATTTGATGGATCAACAAGATGATGCACCTATCATTCGTCTCATCAATGCGTTGTTGTCCGAAGCGATACGTTTAAACGCCTCAGATATCCATATTGAAACCTTTGAAAAACGCTTGGTCGTTCGCTTTCGCGTTGACGGTGAATTAAAAGAAATTATTACGCCAAAACGCCAATTAGCGCCATTATTGGTATCGCGTATTAAGGTCATGGCCAAGCTCGATATTGCCGAAAAACGCGTGCCACAAGATGGACGTATCAGCTTACGGCTGGCAGGGCGTGAGGTTGATGTGCGGGTATCGACATTGCCATCGAGTTTTGGTGAACGCGTGGTCATGCGTCTATTAGATAAGCAAGCAGGTCGCCTGAATATGACGTATTTAGGGCTGTCTGATAACGATTATAGCGAGCTCAAGCGCTTGATTCATCGCCCACACGGCATTATTTTGGTGACAGGGCCGACAGGTTCAGGGAAAACCACGACGTTATATTCAGCATTGACCGATCTCAATGACCAAACCCGTAATATCTTGACCGCTGAAGATCCGATTGAGTTTCAGCTCGATGGCATTGGGCAAACGCAGGTTAATAATAAAGTCGATATGACTTTTGCCAAAAGTTTACGTGCAATGTTACGCCAAGATCCAGACGTGGTGATGGTTGGTGAGATTCGCGATTTAGAAACGGCAGAGATTGCCGTACAAGCGTCGCTTACTGGACATTTGGTTTTATCAACTTTACACACCAACACCGCCATTGGTGCCGTCACGCGTCTGCAAGATATGGGTGTTGAGCCATTTTTATTATCGTCATCACTGATTGGTGTCGTCGCCCAGCGCTTGGTGCGTACATTATGTACACATTGTCATGGCTGGCAAGTGGCTGATAGCGAACAGGCTAAGTTATTTACTGAAATTGGTATTGTGCCAGTCTCAGAGAATGGCGCTAAAGTTTTGACAAGTAAACCTATCAATTTACCCAAACCAGTTGGCTGTGATAAATGCAATCAATCAGGATTTAAAGGACGGACGGCGATATACGAAGTGGTGCCCGTTGATGATACCTTGCGCCGTATGATTCATAGTAATACCGCCGAGTATGAGCTAGAGGAGTACGCACGTCAGCAGACACCGTCGATTCGTGCGGATGGGTTGCATAAAGTCATTGCAGGTCGTACGACGTTAGAGGAAGTGCTACGAGTGACGAAAGAGAGTGCCTTAGCTGATGACACGATACTTGTGTAAAATGTCTAGAGTGCATTGGTGATGGTTTAATCTACTTCAGCCAAAGGGTCTGAATAGCAGGTAAAAAAATAACTGGCTATGGTAGCCAGTTATTTGATGGTCATTCTTTACTGCTTTGAATACTTCAGTGCTTTTAATAATTTAACGTGTGACATCGCTATTATTTTGCAGCGATGCATTCAACTTCAACGCTGGCACCTGCCGCCAATTCAGCGATGCCAAAGGCTGAACGTACCGGATAAGGTTGGGCCAATTCCGCTTTATAAACTTTATTAAAATCGTCAAAGTCATCCATGTCTGTCAGCATCGCCATACATTTGACGATGTCTGATTTTTGATAGCCGTACTTTAACAGGGTTTCATTAATATTATCCAATGCTTGCTTGGCTTCGGCTTTGACACCACCTTTGACCAATTTGCCATCTTTAAAACCAATTTGTCCAGACATGTATAGCGTATCGCCCACACGTACTGCCTCTGAAAAAGGATAATTGCCGCCATCACCAAGAAACACAGGACTAGATTTAGTGATGCTGGCGGTATTTGCCATTGGCGCCGCATTCGCTGTCATAGCAAGGCTTAGTGAGCACGCGCCCACGAGCAACGCCTGAGTTAAATGGGCGGTCAATTTATGGGTAATCTTGGACATCGCTGTCTCCTTATTATAAGTTTTTTTCACAATTTTTCTAAATTCACTATACAAGTTTAACAAACATAATGTCTCATCACACTAGATGACACATTATGTCTTACTTATGCTTAACCAGTTATTGGTCGTTTTGTTCAGCTTCGACTTCTGTTTTAGATTCAGTGTCAGCTTCTAGCGGCTTTTCGCTACTTTTGCCTTGACGGCGGGCTTCTAATTCAGACTTAGGAATCCAAGCCCATGTCATCTCAACCACGATAGGGTCACGATCACTGTCAGATTCACGGTCATGAATGACGCACGGAATCACCATTTCACCTTTTGGCGTATTTAGGATATCTAAGCGCTGTTCATCTGATAAAGACGCCACTGCTGCAATTTGGCCTTTTTTAATCGGGCGATAAAAATTAACCGAGTACGATTTAATCAATAGTACGCGGTCAGAGGGTAGGTTTAAACCCAAAATAAAACCAGTCGCTGTTTCGGCAAGTAAGGTAATGGCGACCGCATGAATAGAGCCAATATGATTTTGCACCGCTTTGGTGTTGTTTAAGCTCACGACCACTTGGTTGGGTTCGACCGTTTCATAATAGACGCCCGTTGTGCCCACATATGGCACCACTTTACCAAAGGCTTTGGATAAAATGCTCGAACGTGCGCTGGCAGGTAAGTACTTGGTGATAGATAACAGTTTGGTAAATTGATTGCTGATTGGCTTGAGCGAGCTGTTGGGTTTTTCGACGGGCGATCTTGTGCTGTCAGAGGTTTTGGCTGGCAATTTATTGGTTAGCTTGCTAGGGAGTTTTTTTAATAATCCTGACATACAAAATTCCTTAATGTAAATAGATTAAATGACGCTTTGAGTGTTATATATTTCATCATAGCAGCTGATAGGATGCCTATTGTGCAAGCTGCCATGCTCACTATGGTACATTAACCGCCGTCTGCCTACTATTATTAGCATGAACTGCTGCGCTTATAAAATAGGGCTAACGTCATGATACTCTAGATGCTAGGAATGCTATCGCTCAAAGCACTATCGTATCACTCAGATGCTTTCATAAACAGTGCTGCTGGATGCCATAAAGACAGCCACGCTATAATGATGACATTTTAGTGTATCTTATTGATTATTTTTCTTATTTCCTTTTTCTATGCTGGATGAAGCTATGCCTGACACGTCAATTCATGTGCCGACCAATATCATTTATACAGGCGTTACTGGTACGGGGAAAACCTATCGACTGTTACAAATTGCTAAGCGATATACCGACTATCTGCCGAGAGCCGATGAGGCAGATTTGTTGGGGCAGCTATTGCAAGAGCTTAGCTGGCGTGAAATCGTATGCTTGGTACTTTTGGATTTTCAATCTAAACACCAAGACTTGGTAAAAGTGCCTGAAATCGTCAATCATGCGTTCTTTGTCGCGAAAGCGGCGCAGAATGCCCGCGAAAAAAACTTAAGCAATACGGCTTGGTCTGTCCTTCAAATGCATAGCCCTACCAATTCAAAAACTGTGACTTATAAAAACCGTGCCAGCCAAGCCTATTTTGATAAAGATGAGGGCGGTGCGTGGTATTTGCTGCCAGAAAGCTTTGAGTTATTAACAGAGCTATCGCAGCAACTTGCCGAATTTCAGCAAGCGCAGCGTGATAACAGTGTCAACCAAAGCCAAGCTAATCCAAATCAAGGTTTTAGCCAGCAGCGCTTTACCATGGTTAGCTTCCATCAAGCGTATGGCTATGAAGAGTTTGTCGAAGGCATTCGTCCTGTCATGGTAGCGTCTAATCATGCAACGAGTAGCTCATCTCAAATGAATTACGCCATTCAAGATGGTGCATTCTTAAAACTGTGTCAACGGGCAGCAAATGATCCAGAGCAGCATTATGCCATCTTAATTGATGAGATCAATCGCGCCAACGTGTCACGAGTATTTGGCGAGCTACTCAGTCTAATTGAGCCAGACAAACGGGCTGGCATGGCAAACGCGATGACCGTTCATTTGGCCTATTCTGGACGGACTTTTAGCATCCCTGCCAACATCGATATTTATGCCACGATGAACACCCAAGATCACTCGTTAGCACCACTTGATATGGCATTACGTCGGCGCTTTCGTTTTATCGAATGTCCACCGCAACCAGCGTTATTACCCATTATTCATATACCCCAAAACTCAGAAACTGACAGTCCCGCAGCGACGGTAGATTTGGCAAAGTTATTAGCTGGTTTGAATAATCGCATCACGCAAACATTGGGAATGGAAGCGCAATTGGGTCATGCTTTTTTGTGGTCAGTGACGGATCTTGGACAATTGCAAGCGGTGTTGGTTGAACAAATCATTCCGCAGTTAATGCAAGCGACGGGTGGGCAAGAGGGTACTTTGCAATATATCTTTAGAGACGAGCAGCAGCCACTGCGCGCGCAGTTTATTCATGATAGTCACGCATCCATTAATGACAGTGTGAATGACCAAGTAAATGCTAGTAGTCAAAATCCGCTGTTTACTGGTCAAAATGCATTTTTCGGTCAGTCTATGAGCACATCTGGCTATAAGATAAATGCCGACCTCATCGCAAGGGTAGGCGATTTTGCCAAACCTACTGTCTATCAACGTTTATATCCATAAAGGTGCTCAGCGTTGATAGATAATAGTTTTAGTCATAAAGTCATAGCCAATAATATTGACAGTGCTAACGTTAATGCGTTTGATGTAAATACCATCACTGTGTTTGAACACCAGCGTTTGACAGCGCATGACTTCTTACAGGTATCTGATTTCCATTGGTTGATGGCGCAAGAGTTTGCGGTATTTAGCATTAAGCGCAGACAGGGACAATGGCAGTTAAAAGTCGGACATTATATAGGGGTTATTTTACTGCCTAGCGGCATGACGCTTGAGATTTTACCTAAACTTGCGGGAAAAACTTCTAGCGATCAAGTCGCGCAGCAATCATACCTTTCACAGAATACCAGTCATCGCCATGTTAGTCATCACCCCGATATCGGGCAAACTCGCCAATGGTTGCAGGACATGCTATCGGATTTGACCAATAGCAGTTATGCCAAAAATAAGCTACCCAATACAAAAAATCTAGGTCAATTTAGCAGTCAATTGTCGCCGCTATCGATAGACGTACTGCCATTGTCAGATTGGCTTATCACGCAGTTTTTGCAGCGGCTGGCTCATTATCGACCAAGCAAATACTATCAGACGCAGGTTGATAATCAAGCATCGCTACAAGGTCGACTTCTCATCAAAGAACAATTGCGCCACAACAGCATGCAGCCGCATAAGTTTGTCTGTGAGAGCAGTATACTGAGCCAAGACATGCTAGGTAATCGCCTGATTAAGAGCACATTGGTTTTGATGACGCCTTTATGTTTTCAATCAACGCTATCGAAAGCAGATGCGCCTAAATTTTTGCAGGCTTGGCAGCGAGTAGCGGCGTTGAGTTATCAAGAGCTGACACAGTTAGAGTCGATATACGAGCAAGCAAAGCGTCAGTTAGCCGTGCAACCGCTTCGAGCACCGCAATTACAAGCTGCTCAGCAGTTGTTAGATATGGCTTATTGGTTACTAAGGCAGTCCAATGTGGCAACAGGTAATGGTATTGCGCCAAATAAACCATTCAAGCAAAATCTGTCGTCTCCGCGTTTATGCTTGCTGATTGATATGAATCAAGCCTTTGAACAATGGGCAAGTATGCGCATTGCCTCGATGTTTCAGCAAGTGAGTCAACAATATCAGCCGTTATATCAAACGCAAAGTATCTGGCTAACCGATGCAGAAGGGCGCGCATGTCTGTCTATACGGCCTGATTTGCTCATATATAAAACTGATGCTGATGATAATTGTCAAAATCAGAGTGGCACTGCGGTTATTAAAGCTAGAGAAAAAGGTCGCTATAGCCATGTCATCGATATTAAATGGAAACATTTGTCGCAGACAGCCAGCATTAGTGCCAGCGATGCTTATCAACTGATGAGTTACGCTCAGGCCTATCAAGCAGGGCAGGTGTGGCTGGTTTATCCAGTACAAGATAATGAGCGGTTACCAGTTGCGCTCAGCCAACAAGTGCATGATTATAAAAAAACTGATGGCGCTAACCACCATGATAAGAGCCATAATGCTACTGATGAAAAAGTGAGTCCTGCGCCATTGTGGCTCGTACCATTCAATGTTCTTACTGGTACGATAAACGGCGGCTTGCTTCCTAATTGGAATAGAGTATAATGAGCGCTGTCGATGAGTAAGTAGCACTTAGCATCGTGGAGAAAAGGATTTGTCATAGTGGTTTTTATGATAAATGAGCGTTTTTTAAGTAATTTAGCAGTTTTTTTAAATTAATTGAAAATAGGTGTTGACACCATCGGCTTTTCCCCTTAATATGTGCACCTCGATAGCAAGGAACGTTAACAAGTTAGTGGCATTGCCAACAACGAGTTAATCAACAAACTATCGTGATAATAGAAATTTCGGAGTGTGGCGCAGTTTGGTAGCGCATCTGGTTTGGGACCAGAGGGTCGTAGGTTCGAATCCTATCACTCCGACCATCTATTTTTAAGAGCCTTACAGGCTTTTTTTTATGTATAATGGTTTAGTTTTTGATATATTTAAAACTTGCTTTAGTATATAAAAGTCCTCTAAGAGCGCCTGTAGCTCAGCTGGATAGAGCATCTCCCTTCTAAGGAGGTGGCCGCAGGTTCGAATCCTGCCAGGCGCACCATTTAGCCTGCAAATCTTGCCTCATCAGGCAATAGTTATGGCGGTTGTAGCTCAGTTGGTAGAGCCCCGGGTTGTGATCTCGGTTGTCGTGGGTTCGAGTCCCATCAGTCGCCCCATATTTTATTCTGCATTATCCTCTTCTTGTTCTACCTCATTATAAAAACCTTATTCTAAATAATAATACTTGCCATGTTTGGCTTTTTTTTGTGCCTGTATGATTGGTTTTAACTTATCTTACCCCCTGCGATTAAAATTTGTAGACTTATCAGCCCTTTGATTGTCTATTTGTTTACTGGCCTTTTGTCTCATTTATTTTTATTATAGGTTCTCATTTTAGACGCTCGCTATACCTGTACGTGCTCTAAACCTGCTTTGTTATTCTTTAACAGCCTTTGTATAGAATAACAAAGGCAACGCTTTTAGTGATGCATCATGATAAGGTCTTAAAGCCCGTTGATATATTAGGTCATCCATTAAGAAGTGATCCATTGCAGATGATACGAGTGTTAAGAAAGTCAAAAGTCAGTTAAAAAATATATTGAATAGATTAAGTAAGCCTAAGACCGTAGTAGGGATGTGAGTGCTTGTCTGAGATGCGCTGCTATGGATCTTATATTATTGAGGAAGTGATTGATGGACGCATTGAGCGTATTGCTACAAAACGTGCATTTGTTTGAAACCAAGTATTATCGTTTGAATGGGACTGGTAATTGGTCTTATTCCATCACTAGACAAGATACGATTTTGTTTTATTTAGTGATGTCTGGAAGCTTTTGTATCGACGTCGGCAATGGTTTGCGACAGGCGCACGCAGGCGATATGATTATGATTCCCAGTGCTCATAAGCATGTGAGCTATGCCTTAGATCATAATGGTGACGATGCGCTACCGTTGGATGAGTTGTTGACTCATTGTAAGGAAAACACCCTTGATATCGATGGTAATGGTGATCCCAACTCGTCTTTGATATTGATTGAATGCAAATATGATAAAGAAATGATACGTCCTTTGTTGTCTGTGCTGCCTGCGATTTTGCCTGAAATCAACGATGAGTCTGACGGTAGGTTTGAGGTCATTGATGTCGAGATTAAGCTGCTGACCTTAGAAGCCGAGCGTGAGCGCATGGGCAAGACCGCGATCATCAATCATTGGGCAAGTATTATGATGATTGAATGTTTGCGGGTTTATATTGAAAGTTTGCCTGAGGCCACAGAAAATTGGCTAAAAGCCATGAAAGATCCGTTTTTGACCAAGGCGTTAGCAGCGATGCATCAAGCGCCCAATCAAAACTGGACCATTCATAAGCTGGCTGAAGTCGCAGGAATGTCACGCTCAAGCTTTGCGCAGCGCTTTAAAGATACAGTTGGTATGCCGCCGTTGACCTATCTCATTGATTATCGCTTGCGCTTAGCTGCCCGTTATCTACGCTTGCAGCAAAACAGTATTGGCCGTATCAGTGAGTTGGTTGGCTATGCGTCAGACTCGACCTTTAGTCAAGCATTTAAGCGCGTTTATGGGGTATCACCAAAAGCCTATCGCCAACAATATCAACAAGAAAACATCGCATAGCGTATCGTTAATACACCATAAAAGCGTTAAGGTTGCCATTAGCCCCTTAACGCTTTTTTGTTTTCTCATAGCGAAGTATGAGACTTTTATGAAGATATTTCGTCTATGGTTGACAGGTGTCGACACGGAGTATTTTGACGATGGACAGCTGACAATGTGCTTGTGTTCAGGTACTATGGAATAATGAGTCATCTAGGCGCAAACGCTTGTTTTTAGCGTAAGATATGTCACTGTATGGTGGTCAGATCGTTTGTTCTAAATGATATTTATTTTTGCTGCTGATGGTATGTTATGACTGAACCGACCGCAAAGCCACGCGCAGGAGCCAATAGCCAACAAGGCTCAGCTGTGTCCGCTAAAAAACAAAGCGATATGAATCTAAGCAACGTCAAGCATGGTCAAAAAGACAAGGCGGGTGCGACACCTGACAAAGCCATGTTATTGGCACTGTTTACGCTGACAGATATTGAAGAGGTAGGTGTTAAAGAGGTCGTTAAAGGCGCAGCTGATGAGTTGTCTAATACCCATAGCACGGTGCAACAGCCTACTGCTAGCGAGATGAATATTGCCGAGCAGCGTGTGGCACTGTATCGTACCCAGCATGAGCGTACGCGATTATTATATATGGCATCCGCTGCCACGCGACCTACTTATTTGGTACAAACGCTCAAATCACAATTCGCAGAACATCAGCAATACTTGCTGGCACAGCAGCTTGATAAACGCGGCTTGATGGATACCGATGGATTAGAGCGTCTTTGGCAGCAGCTGCATGTGGTCGATGACATCATCGCTGATATTGTCCGTCATATGCCAGCTCAGCAGCCAGCAGGTTGGCAACTGACCACTCAGGATGGGCGAAATCCGCTATGCTTTGCCACCGTTGGCAAATTAAAGAACAGTAAGCCTATTCGTGATCAAGGCAGTCTAAATAGCTATGTACTTGGGCATTTTGGCGTGAGTAGTTTTACCTATGACCGCGGCTATTATATTGGACATGTCGTTGGCTACTTATTCAGCTGTTATTTTTGTGCCCATCTGTCTATTAGCTATGGTGTTACGGCACTTGGTTCGCAGGTTATAGCTGATTACGATTACGCCAGTCTTGAGACACCATACATGGTTAGACTGCTACAAGGGTTGGATGGCTACTGTAAAAAACGTATTTATCAATTGGCAGTTATCTGTGCACGATTGAGTGTCTTTGCCAGTGACAAGCGTATCGAGAGAATGCTCATTGCTGAGGTCAACGACTTCGATAAAAAACTGCAGCAGCAGCACTTAGATGTTTTGTTATTGCAAGGTTTGATGCCAGACAGTAGCGATTCTACGCCGCTTTTTTAAGCCATTTAATCTCGATAGACCGCCTTTATAAGTCCTTGTTTATTACCTTTTATTATTGATCACTTTAGGATATTCGCTGCTATGCCCGCTTATCATTATAAAGCGTTAGATGACCATGGCAGTGTGCAAAAAGGCTTGCTCGAAGGCGATTCTGCGCGGCAAGTTCGCCAGCAGCTGCGTGATAAACAATGGACGCCCGTTGAAGTCAGTGCCGTCCATGATAGACAAAACCAGAATAAAAACCGCTATAAAAAACCGTCTGCTTACGAGTTAGCATTGCTGACCCGTCAATTATCGGTATTATTGGCAGCGGGTATTCCGTTAGAGGAAACGCTTGCCGCCGTCGCCAAACAGTCACCAAAAAATCACATTAAATCTCTCATGCTTGCCGTGCGCTCTCATGTATTAGAAGGTTTGAGCTTGGCGCGAGCATTGCAGCAAGCCGCCAGTTTTCCACCACTATATATCGCGACCATTGCGGCAGGGGAAAAGTCAGGTCACTTGGATTTAATCTTGAACCAGTTGGCAGATTACACCGAAAACCGCTTTGCATTGCAAAAGAAAATCCAAGGCGCAATGGTTTATCCGATTGTGCTGATGGTGATGGCAATTGGCGTTATTATGGGTTTGATGAGTTTTGTGGTGCCCAAAATTGTCAAAGTGTTTGAGCAGTCTGAACAGGCATTGCCGCTGATTACCCAAATTGTTCTTAGCCTATCTAACCTCATTACGCAGTGGTGGTGGCTGATGCTGATAGTATTGTCAGGAACGGCATTTTTGTTTTATCGTTTTGCGCAGACGCAAGCGGGTAAATTAGCGATAGACAGCATCGTGCTAAGACTACCAATATTGGCGCGGTTATCAAAAGGGCTGAATGCAGCACGTTTTGCCAGTACATTGGCGATATTGGTACGCTCAGGGGTGCCGTTGATTGAGGCATTGCATATTGGTGCGGCGGTGACGACCAATTTACACATTCAAAAAACCATCATCACTGCGGCTGATAGGGTGACGGAAGGCTCAAGCTTATCGAGTCAATTAGAAAAGTCCAGTTACTTTCCGCCGATGATGGTGCAAATGATTAAAAGTGGCGAAAACTCAGGTGAGCTTGAGAATATGCTCAGCCGCGCCGCCAATATGCAGGAAGCAGAAGCCACCAACTTTATCAGTACCTTATTATCGCTACTTGAGCCGTTGATGCTAGTGCTGATGGGCGTGGTAGTCATGATTATCGTGATGGCAGTGATGCTGCCGATTGTCAATATGAATGATCTGGCAGGATAGCGAGAGCTTAAATATTCTGAGATTGTTTGCCTCCCGTTTAGATTGATATTGTAGCCATCTTACTAAATCTTATGCTAGCTTTCTTAAGATTTACTTACTGTTGTAGATTGTTGACTGAGTCGCTTTTTTACTATAGTAAAATTAGCCATCAAGCTATAGTAAGCGTTAGTCAAAACTTGTCCTTAGCAAGGTTAATCACTACGCCCTAATATTTCTGCTAACGAAAATTAAGGTTGATGACAATATGCCAGCGGTGCTAGATAAAAATAAAATCATGGTTTATAGTGATAATCGGTTCAGTATTTATTAATACCCTTTTTATTAATATCAAATTCATTAATACAGTGCTCATTAAAGCCAATTGAACGCCACTCTTACTATTTACATTACCCTGATGCCAAAAGCGATGACAAAAGCGATGACTATAATTGACAGAATTCAAGTAAGTACTATGCCCACAAATGCTATGAATGACGATGAGTCTAAAGTAAATAATATAAGCACCAATAAGCCAGCTCCTACGTCAGCCAGACAACCACTGCCTATGCGTAATAACCAATCTGGATTTACCCTCATCGAGATTATGGTTGTGATTGTGATCTTGGCAATTCTTGCAGGCTTAGTTGTCCCGAAAGTGGTGGGACAAAGTGATAAAGCTCGCGTCAAGACCACTGAAACAGCGCTTGCTACAGTATCCAACGCCCTTGATATGTATAAGGTTGATAATTCGCGCTATCCGACTACCGCACAAGGTTTAGAAGCATTAACCACACCGCCAGCAGAGGCCAAAAACTACCCAGATGGTGGTTATATCAAAGGCGGCTATCCAACAGATGGCTGGGAAAACGAGATGCAATATGTCGCCCCAGGCAGTGAAGGTCGTCCTTATGATTTATTCTCGTTGGGTGCAGATGGTCAGCAAGGCGGCGAAGGTCAAGATGCTGATCTTTATGCCCAATTATAAGTATTAGCTTGATGAGCAATTAAAATATGGGTAGCTAACGATCCTTTACTCCATAGTATATTTATTGGTGACGGTCGCTCTAATGCTCTTAAATATCAACCAATAAGACATTATTGGTTGATATTTTTATATCAGTAAATAAATGGCGTGGTATTCCATAGGTAATGTCAAACCATCCATTTTTCCAAAAAGCTATACGTTTGATATAGTCGGTTCAATATAGTTTAGATACAAGGAAGGCAAGCGAAAGTACTAAAAATAGTAGACTAAGCGAGCCTGACACCGTATCTGATTTATATAGGATTGACTATACTAGTCATATCGCCCCGCTCATTTGTTATTAAAATCAGCCAGTAGAGGTTATTACTCATGTTTACCAACAAACTCAACTCACAAGCCGTCATTACAAATAAACGAGTCTCTAAGTTGCCTCACGCACTTGCAATTATGAGTACTTCATTGATGATAGGGTTGTCGATGGCATCTATGAGCGCTCAAGCTGCAGGTTTGGGCGAGTTATTTGCTAATAATGGTGCCGAAAAATCGAAGTTTTTGCCTGTCGATAAAGCGTTTCAAGTTATCAGCAGCACTAAGGCTGCGTCTAAGGGCACGCGCTTATCTATTAATTTTGATATTACGCCAGGTCATTATGTCTATAAAGATCAGCTTACTCTCAGTTTTCCTAAGGGCGTGAGTGCAACCCCTTTTACTTTTAGTCAGTCGCCGGTCTCCATTGACGACCCAACCTTTGGTAAGGTTCCCGTTTTTACCCAAAAAAACATGGTAGCAACCACGACTCTGACTACTAACAATGGTAAAGGCGCAAAAAATGCACCGATTATCATTGGCTGGCAAGGCTGTGCAAAAGCTGGACTGTGCTATCCGCCAGAGAAAATCAAAACCACGGTTGATATCGCCGTGACACGCAAATAGACCACAAGCCGATCGACTCAAATACTGGTAATAAATAGCATATTAGGTAATAAATAGGTAGCTCTTCATGTCCATCAAGACAATAGAAAAAAAACCATCGCTAACGGTACATCGCTCGTCCAAAAAATCTTATCTACTAGCATTTGCGGTCTCTAGTAGCTCGTTGTTTATAGGACTGGCTGCGATGCCCATGATGACGCATGCGGCAGGGCTGGGTGATTTATTTAGCAGTGATAAAAATGCGGCACAGACGAAGTTTTTACCAGTGGACAAAGCTTTCCAAGTCAGTGATAGCAGTAAAGCTACCAATAATGGCACGCGCTTAGCCATTAACTTTGACATTACGCCTGAGCATTATGTTTATAAAGACCAAATCAAACTGACGTTGCCAGCTGGCGTGACCGCTGCGCCTTTTACCTTTAGTCAAAAGCCAGTTTCAATCGATGATCCGACATTCGGAAAAGTACTGGTGTTTGACCAAGCGAATATGGTGGCGACGACGACCTTGAGCAGCAGTAATGGTAAAAGCGTCAACGATGCCGCCGTGGTGATTGGCTGGCAAGGCTGTGCCAAAGCAGGACTATGCTATCCACCTGAAAAAATTAAAACGACAATTGATATCGCTGCTGCAACGCCACAAATTGCAGGAAGTAACGCCAGTACTTCTACTCAAGAGGCTGCTAATAACAACAGTCTGACAGATAATGACAGCACCACCGAGCCAAGTGCGACGGTTGCCGATAGTCTTGCAGCAGAGCAAGCGCTGACTGATGATGGGGTGATTGATTACGCCTTGTTGGATGATGAGGCTTTAGAGGGAGAGCTTGGCGCTACCAATACGATTTCTGGCGCAGATGAACAAGGCGTCGATGGCACTACGACAAGTGAGGTTTCTGCGACAATAAACAATACTGTTGCTGGAGATAATGCCACTGATAGCGATCCTTTTGGTTTGGCTTCTCATCCTTGGTTGGCATTGGTATTATTGTTTTTAGCAGGGCTGGGTTTGGCACTGACACCATGCGTACTACCAATGTTGCCAATCGTTGCCAATATCGTTGCCCGTGAGGAAAACCCAACGGTGAAACGCGGTGTTATTCTCACCACCAGCTATGCTATTGGCGTGGCAACAGCTTATGGTATTTTGGGCGCAGTTATCGCCGTGTTTGGTGAATCATTAGGCATTATCGGCTGGCTACAAAACCCCATTATCCTGATTGGTTTTGCGATTGTTTTTGTCCTACTTGCACTATATATGCTGGGTGTGTTTAGTATCCGCTTACCGAGACTTATTAGTAATAAAATGCAAGGCTTGAGTCAAGCGGGGGATAGTAAGCTGGGTAGTACGGGCGGTAGTTTAATCGCGGGTTTCTTATCTGCGCTCGTCGTATCGCCTTGTGTTTCTGCGCCATTGTTTGGGGCACTGCTTGCCGTATCGACGATTGGTAGTCCATTACTGGGTTTTGCGGCTTTATTTATGCTGGGTTTTGGTTTATCCGCACCGCTTATCTTAATTGGTGCCACCCAAGGTAAAATTATGCCGAAAGCGGGCGCGTGGATGAACTGGGTCAAGCAAGGTTTTGCCTTATTACTCTTTGCCGTTGCTTTATTATTAATTGAGCGCGTCTTTATCTCACCCGTGATGCTAATGGTATGGGCGTTATGGTTTATGGTTGTAGCGATGTGGGCGTGGAGCTGGTTGGGTAAAGGTCGTATGCTGACCCAAGCATTAGGGTTAATCGCTGGTATTTGGGCAACCTGTTTAGTCATCGGCGTGGCGTTGGGTAACGATGATAGTTTGCATCCGTTGGCATCTTTGAGTGCTGCTCCGATGATGCAGACGACTGGTCAGCCAGCCATGGGTAATACAACAGATAAAACCGTCACGACGCTGACTGAGTTAGATGCCATTATCGCCGCCAACCCTAAAGTGCTTGTCGATGTCACTGCTGAATGGTGTATTGAGTGCCGTATTATGGATAAAAACTTATTTCATAATCGTCCAGCGCAGATGCAGGATTGGCAGTTGGTGAGACTGGATATAACAGAAACTACTGATGATTCTAAAGCTATCTTAGCGCGCTATAAATTGTTTGGCCCGCCAGCATTGCTGTATTATCAAGACGGTCAGTTGACCAATCAACAAGTAGGTGAGATTGATCGTCCAGAATTTGAGCAAACATTGACGATGCTTAATAACTGATATCTTAATAACTGATACTTAATAAAACGAATAAGTCTTTTCTAAAGGCTTAACAATACAAAAGAGCCAATGTACTATTCATACAGTACGTTGGCTCTTTTATTTTTACCAATGGTTACCTGACATCCTGACGCTAAGCATTTGGTTTAGCGTTGATTATTGATATTTACATTGGTATAGGGCAGCGATAAGGCTAGTATAGTACACACATTTTCATTACAATAAAGCAACAATGCTGAAGGCACATTACTCGTTGTAATTGCTCACTTCTATGTCTGAATGTCATTGGGTTTATTTTAGCGATGACGCTAATGGTCATACTCATTATCTTATATACTCTGCTGGCGATAATGTCAGTTAGATAAAGGACACTTATGTTTTCCCATATCACCGCACAGCGCCGCCCTAAGCCCCTTATTACCGCGCGCAAAAACACTTTATTTCAGACAAGAAAGCATTATTTGAATATTGCTGTTGGTCTAGCGCTAACCTGCTTGACCGTGCAAGTCCAAGCTGCCGATAAAACTCAGAGCGATAATGAGTTACCAGTACCGGAGGCAGCGTTTGAGTTTGAAGATTATCAGGTGTCACAGGATGCCAATACAGCTGCGCAAGATCGCCAAGTAGTCAATAAAGAATTTATCGCTCAGCAAGCAAAATTGTTTTTTGAATGTACCCAAGTACAGACCAGTGCCGCACGTTTGGCTTGCTTTGACAAAGTAGCTGAAGAAGGTAAAACGCCGAGCTACACCACAACTAAGCAGCCAGTAGATTTGGCAAAAACCTTTCAAAGTACGCTTTCAGGTAATCCGCAAGTTGTCTTTGTAGAAGAAAAGTCTACCATTGCTGGTGCTAATAATGCCGCTACTGACTCAGTTGCGCGCGCGCCTGCTACTAATGAAGGTTTAGACACCGTTGGACTAACGCAAAGAGAAGCACAAGTGTTAGAAAATGTTGGGGTCACTCAAACAGATATCGAAAAATATACACCGCTTAGTTTATCCTATGATCTCGATAAAAATAGTGAGCGTGGGACTTGGACGGTAAGACCATACCGACCGACCTATGTATTGCCAGTATTTTATACCTTTGACCCTAACCTAGATCCAAGCACGCCGTCACAGGAAACTGAGTCTTTTACTTCTAATGACATACGCAATACTGAACTAAAATTTCAGTTGTCTTTGAAGACCAAAGTTGCCGAAGACTTATTCGATACCAGTGCTGATTTGTGGTTTGGTTATACCCAAGAGTCACATTGGCAAGTTTATAACGAAGACAACTCGCGACCATTCCGTGCCACCGACTATCAGCCTGAAATATTTTTGACTCAGCCAGTGACCGCAGATTTACCTTTTGGTGGTCGTCTTCGTATGCTTGGTGCTGGTGCCATTCATCATTCTAATGGACAAGACGATCCGTTATCACGCTCATGGAACCGTGCTTATCTCATGGCAGGAGCGGAGTGGGGTAAGCTATCAATCGTACCGCGCCTGTGGGCTCGAGTGAATAGTGAAAGCAGCAGCAGTGAAGACAATCCAGATATCGAAGACTACATGGGTTACGGTGATATCAAATTCTTATATGATTTGCCTGATCAACAGAGCCTGAGCGGTACATTGCGCTACAATCCAAGCACCAATAAAGGGGCGGCGCAAGTCGATTATATTTATCCATTATCAGAAAACGTTAATGGCTTTGTTCAGGTTTTCCAAGGCTATGGCGAATCCATCATCGATTATAACCACGAAAATACCTCTATTGGCTTTGGTATCGTACTGAATGATTGGAAAGGTTTCTAATATCAGCGCACATTTTGACAATCGTCCATGCGACTTTTAGCGCCTTATCAAACCGGACTATGGCTGGCAGAGTATCTCGATATACGCTGTCAGTTGTGCCGTATTTATCGCAGCACGCCACAATCTCAGCTATCTCAAAATTACCTCTTATCAAATATTAGTAGCTTGCCAGCGGCTGATTCTATACAGCACTCTCTAAACCCCTTGCCAAACAATCCTTCGTTTTTTGCTAATTTGCGCCAGCAATTTAACCACCGTTTTAACAGCGGACTACTTTGCTCACATTGTCATGACAGTATCGCGTGGTTGCCGAAACCCTTCAATGTTGATATTGCTGCTGGTACGGTTTTATCTATCCAAACGGCGACTTATTATGAGTATCCGCTGCGTCAAGCGATCAGAGCTTTTAAGCATCATGAAGACATGACCAAATTGCCGTTATTGTTACATGCTATAAGTCAGCTACCACGTCCTCATGGTTGTCATCATGATAATAGCGTGATTGTCGCCATGCCAACAACCGAGCAACGACTGGTCAAACGTGGCTTCGATCCTGTCAGTATTTTATCCGCGCAATTATCTAAGCATTGGCAGATACCTTTATGGCATGGTGTAAAGCGTATTGACGACACTGTCAGTCAGCAAGGGCTTACACGTGCTGAGCGCCTGAGTAATCTAGACAATGCTTTTGTTTTAATCGAAAAACCTCCTGTGAAACGCTTATTATTGTTTGATGATGTTGCGACCACGGGTGCTAGTTTACAAGCATTGGGACGTACACTGCTTATCCCGTCTGAGACAGTCACCATGTCAGATATTAAAGCCAATCATAAATACCACCTTTCTGCCTATGCTTTAGCGCATGGAAATCAGTCTTAAAATTTGTTCCTCTCTATTGATAATCACTAATATGTTGCTAATATGTTGCCTTAACGCTATATTATTAAAATAATATATGTTTATTTGTTATTAATTCCTAAAATATTGTGATTATCACTCAATAGCATTGCTTATAAAATGATATTTTCTAAATAGCTTGCATAACTGTTATGGCTATTGTTATTTCTATGCAAAACTTTTGTTAAATATTATGGAACAAAAATTGCATCATTTTGATTAAATAACAATAAAAAGACGGGCAAAAATGATATGACAATATGAATTCATTGTTGATGTTTTTGGTCCAGTATTGGTATTAGACAAACAATAGTTATTATAAAATTGCCGTTATAAATAGGGATTTGATGTGAACGCATCTACAAATAATCTACCACTTACGCCACGAACAACCAACTCAGGATTTACCCTGATTGAACTGATGGTAACGATTGCTGTGCTTGCCATTATTGTCGGTATTGCCGCGCCCAGCATCAGTAATCAGCTAGCTAATCAAAGAGTGAAGTCAACGACTGCGACGCTCGTTAATGCACTAAAAGAAGCTAAGGTAGAGAGTATACTCCGTCGTCAGAATGTAACTGTTATATATACGAATACTACCACACCTAAAACAATCAGATTACAAGCTGGCGGCAACGATATATCTAGCTATAGTATCAGTGATAAAAGTGTTGTTACCCAAACGATTACCCCATCTACGGTAAGCAATATTGTTTTTCAACCAAATAAGAAAATGGCTAATAACGCCACAGTAGTATATACCATCTGTGATAGCGGTTCTAATAGTGAGACGCCTAAACAAGTAAGTCTTACTAATATTGCTAATGTTAATACTCTAAATGCTGGGAGTTGTTAATGAGGATTGAAAACACACAAGCAGGCGTGGGATTAATAGAAGTGATGGTAGCGTTACTATTGCTAGCTGTAGCTGTACTAGGATTTAGCGCCATGCAAATGTCAGCGATAAAAGCAACAGACGAAAGTTTAATGCGCACTCGTTCTTTAGCGATTATGCGAGGCGGAGCAGAGACAATGCGTACTAACCCTAGCGGTATTGCTGCTTTCAAAACAGCGATAAACGGATCTTCAGATAGTGTTACTGTTGATAGTAAAGTTATAACTAAAAGTAGTTGTGTTACGAGTGCTAATACTGCACCTACAGCAGCAGCCAGTTGTACTATTAATCAGCTGGCGACACGTGATGGATTATTACTAAAATCATATGCAAGCGCTAATGATATTAATATTGGTATGGCACCAAACGGCTGTCCTGGCACGTCGGGCAATCAAGAACTTCAGTGTTTTGTGGCAAGCTGGGGAGATACTACCGTTGATTTGAGTGATACTGCACCTAAAGCTTGTGCCAAGGCAAATGGTAGTTATAAAAATGGAGCCGAGTGCTTTATTATGGAGGCTTACTGATGTCATATAATTATCAAAGAAAGTATATGAATGATCATCAAGCAGGCTTTACGTTAATAGAGCTCATGATTTCTTTAGTGCTTGGTTTAATCGTATCTGCAGCCGTTATTCAAGTATATCTGATTAATGTAAAAACAAGCAGTATTCAGGCCAGTGGTAGTGAGTTACAGGATGCCAGCGTGTTTGGATTACAACAATTAGAAAAAAGTATTCGCCTAGCCAATCTTGGTAATCCAACCACTGCAATTGATGGTACTACACCTAATGGCGGCATTGTCCTGACAGGTCTTAATCTTGGCATTCCAGTGTTACCGACTCCTTATCCTAATACGGGATATCTAACAAGACGTGCAGGAGATAGTGGCGTTGGCGCGAATGGTTGGTCCGGTATATCAAATACCAATACCAATAGCGATCAGCTGACAATTCAATATACCAATATAACAGGCGCTCCAATGATAGATTGTGAGGGTGCAGTCGCTGCTGTCAATGATATCGTTGTTGAGCGTTATTTTGTACGTCAGGCAACCGGAGATATCAGTACTGGTGCTATCAAAGATTTAGCATTGGCATGTGATGCCGGACGCGTAAATAAAACTGGTGGTATAGCTACTTTTACACCTTCATCTGATTCCAAAAATTTTGGTCAAGCAGGGCAAGAGTTTATCGTCAATGTTGATCAATTTAAGGTGTTACTAGGGGCACAGTACACCACTGGGACTAATGCAGGACAGCTTATCTATCTCCCGAGCAGTGCCTACTTAGCGATAACGACTGGTAAGCCAGCCATTACTTCTGTCAAGATTGGCTTAATTGTTCACGGTAGTACGCCTATTATAGGGAGTGCTGAACAGTCCGAATTTGCCTTGTTAGGTCAGTCGCCTACAGATAATAAATTGAAAACAGATAGCAGTAGTAAAAAGAAAGTCCGTAGCACGTTTGAGACCACTACATTGTTACGTAACGCTCGTGTCGTCAATATAAATACTAGCCTATAGCCTATTGGTAAGGAGACTGAAAGTGATTCGACATCAGGATTTATCAAGTTCGACACAAAAGCGTATCAATATTGGCTTGGCATATCGGAGTACCGAGCAAGGGGCGACGCTAATAGTAGTCTTATTGTTTTTAGTGCTTATTATGTTGGCAGGCGCTATCGCAGTGAGACAAAGTACGACAGATCTCAAGGTAGCGACTAGCGATCAGATCAATACGGTGTTGTTGCAATCAGCAGACAGTGCCAATCAAAAACTAGAGACGATGGTAAATGGTAGTCCAGCATCTGAAGGATATAAAGATGTCACAAGCGCAACAGGCGCTCTTGGTCATTTTGTATTGTTTGAAGATAATAAAGCGAATGAGTTTATCTATTGTTTCAATCCACGCACCCAAAGATATTTAACCAATAGTGCAACCGTTAGAGCGCCTACTGGTGGGTATGTAGATAGCCTGAATAACGGTATATGCGATTATACAAAAGCGACCGACTATACGAGCGAGAGGCAAGCCGTCATGACCCAGATGAGTATTGCACTTACGCCTCCTAGTGCCAATGCGGGGCCATTTGAACACGTCGTCATCGGTAAGGAAATTGAAGATAGAACCAGTAAAAAGTATCAGTTCGATATTCGAGCAACCTCTTCACTACCAGCTTATAGTGAGCCCAAGGTAGACACAGACAAGTGTTTTGAACAAACCAGTATTCGTGCAAACGTCGCAAATGGCAAAAAATCGCTAAATGAATGTTTGCTGGCTGCTAGTACACCCAGCAAAATGCTATACGAGCAAGCGGATGTCGAAAACGTTTCTTCTTCTACCAAATGTTATCCGTTCGGCAGAGGAACCCTAAATCCGCTGTGTGTACTAGCTACAACGCCTTAATCTGCTTATTCATTGCTCTAACATATTATAAGGATAGATGTCATGAAACGACTTGATAACGTACCGACAACAACTAACATGATTGCAGTACCACTAAAGTATTTGGTCGTAGTCGTGGCATCCATGATAGCAATGCCTATTTCGCAAGCAGATGTCGCAGGCAAAAAAATTGGTGATTTAGAGATTTATAAAGCCGCCGAAGGTGGTAAGACTACAATTACCATGATGCTTGATACTTCGGGTAGTATGTCCGCACTCGTATCTAATGTTGGAGCTGATGCGTGTGACCTACCTAATGGAGTATCTTCTAATGGTATTAAACAACAAAGCTCTTCAACCATGCCATATCCCAAAGTATATTGTGAAACTAGAAAGTTTTTTTATCGTAAAACAGGCAGTAAATGGTATAGCTGCGGATTAAGCGATGGTTCTGGTAGTTTTAATTTCGGAATTGCTGAATGTGCAACTGAAATAGCCGCTCCAACAACCAGTGGTTTTATTGCTGGAAATAATAGCGGGAATACATACTATTATAAAGATGATGTACCTTCTTACGACCGTCTAACCCGCCTTAAAGACGCGCTTTTTGCTCTTATGAATAACACTCAATTAGATCCCAAAAAGGTAGCGATTGGTATTGGTCAGTACTCAACGCAAAGCAATAAAAACAATAATACATATATAGGTGCTGATGGCACTAGCGGCAAAATAGTCGTACCAGCAAAACTGGTTGATCAGACCCAGCGTAACGCCATCAAAACAGCAGTAGCAGCATTAAAGGGAGAGAATGGAACACCGACTGCCAATGCCTATGCAGAAGTCGGTGCTTACATGCTAGGCAGAAATACATCTACATCATCTATTACCTATCCAAGAGAAGAGTATAGATATGCTGGTAGAGACTACTATGGGGATTATTATTCACAATGTATCTCATGGACTGCTGAAAGATGTACTGGACTGGGTAATTCCTATCGAATTTCAACGTCCGGTTATACGAGCAGTTCTTGTAAATATTATAATGGTACTTGTCTATCTAAAGATAAAACCCAAAGTGCAGAAGACTGGGGCTTCAGTGGTTTTGAAAAGTCTATTACAAGCTCGAAGTCTGATTCTGGTGCGAATTATATCAGTCCCCTGACATCCGTTTCTAGTTGTGATGGACGTGGTATTTACTTCTTAACCGATGGTGAGCCAAATAGCTCACCCGCTCCTTTACCCTTAATGAGATCAGCTTTAGGTTTTCCTGATTTCCGTGTCCCAGCAGCCACGCTACCAAATGGCACTCAAAGTGGTCATGGCATGCCCGAAGTTGGAGCGTTTGCGAAAGCCTTGCGTGATCCAACCATCAACCCATTAGGTACAGATAGAGAAATATATACAGCGGTGGTTGGCTTTGGCTCTGTTTTTGATGTTGATCGAGTGGCAGATGCACAGAAACAACCAGAACAGCGAATCATTCGCAGGTTACCTTATACTAATCCAAAAACGGGTGTGACCGCAGATCGCGATTTTTATAACTGTGAAAAAATTAACAATATTGATGCAAGAAACGCCTGCAACTGGGGCGAAAAATCCCATCCATCTTTATCAGGCGTAGGCGGCTTTGGCGAAGGCGGTTTCTATTCAGCACAATCTACAGAAGATATTGTCAATAGTATTATCACCTTTGTCAGTGATTTAAACCAAACCCTGCCATCAGTGCCATCAGGTACGATCATCATACCTGATGATCCCTATCGTGCCGATAGTCAACTTGCCGTTGCTTATTATCCTACATTACAACCTAAAGTAGCGGAGAACGCCGTTATTTGGGAAGGTAACCTAAAAAAATACGCCTTAAACGAAGGTACCTTGTATGGTAAAGGTGGCTCTAAGCTGTTTAAGAGTATCGCCGGCGACTTAGATCCTGCGACGCAAGATCTTTGGTCGGATAAAAACTACGCTGGTGCCAATGATAAGGTAGAAAACGGTGGTTTTTATGCGCAATTAAATACCCCAAATGCAGGAATAGCATCCGTCAGGACGCTTTTTGTCGAAGACTGGCAAGATGCATCTACTAAAAAGCCAATATTAAGAAAGTTTGGTGTAAGTAGTGCGGGCAAGGTGATAGTAGATGGTACAGCTCTAACTAACAGCACATTTAAAGATACTGCTACCTACAATGAAGCGACCTTAAGAAAATTATTAAATTTCTTAGGGTTCGATGTACTTCCAGCTACGGCTGTTAAAGACATGACCCTTAGCACATCCAATGCAACCAAATCGATCAAAATCTTAGGAGCAACGATTCATTCTACGCCGGCAGCCGTTTCCTATTCTGCTACTCTCGATAGTGACACCGGTAGAGTTACTGATGCGCGCGATGACTATGTACTCTTTGGCTCATCAGAAGGTGGTTTACATCTAGTAGATGCAGGTAACTATGGCGTTGGTAATGGCGGTAAAGAAAAATTCGTCATTATCCCAAGAGAGATGCTAAAAAACGCCAGTAACTCTGATGCGCTTGTTAAAGGCGCAACCAAAGCCGAGCTAGGATCTCCAAATTTCGGTATCGATGCCCCTTGGTTGGTGACTGCAGATTATCAATACAATTTGGAAAGTAATAAGGTAAATGTTAATACCTCAAATGGTAAGGGCGTATTCGCTTACGGCGGCTTACGTATGGGCGGTGAGGCACTTTATGGGCTAAATCTTAATGATAATAACAATCCGAGTATGATGTTTGCTATTACGCCAGCCACTACAGGGTTTAGTCGTATGGGACAAATTTGGGAAAAACCTACCAAAGCCAAAATAAAAACCAGTACTAGCGATACTGGTACTGATGTATTGGTCTTCGGTGGCGGTTATGATATGTGCTATGAGAAGGAAACCTTTCAGGTGGGGGTGACGGATACCACGTTGTTAGGTACCTGCTCAAACCTATCATCAACCAAAGGCAATGCGGTCTATATTATCAAAGCCGATACAGGTGAGTTGATATGGTCAGCTTCTAACGTGTCGAACTCGACAGGAGCCTCGAAAACGGTTTCTGATATGACCAATAGTATTGTCGCTGGTGTGACAGTGTTAGACCGCAATAACGATGGTTTTATGGATCATATCTACTTTGCAGATTTAGGGGGTCAGATATTCCGTGCCGACTTTACCAATGCGGGCTTTAAAAAGCCAGTCGCATCAGGCACACCATCACCTGAGACTTCTTTTAGCAATACCAGAGTCACGCGTATACTCCAAAGTGTTTATACGGGTAGTAACACAAAATATAACTATCGCTTTTATGAGCGTCCTACGGTCAGTTTCTATCATAATGATAGTAGTAACAGCTTGTTTGCATTAGTGAATGCTATCTCAGGCGATCGCAGCTCACCTTTATCGAAAATCCGTGATAACACCAAGGCGGATCGTCTATACGGTATTATAGACAGTGATGTTACCAAGTCAGATAACGTTTTTTATGCCAGTAACTTTTCCTCTACGGGAGGCGGTGAAACAATTAAAGATTTAACAGATAGCAGTTTAGCAGCGTTGCCTACGGCCATCGGAACCCTGACAAACGCAGGATATAGTACAGAACAAAAAGATGTCGTTATTAATACGCTCAAAGCAGGTACAAAAAAAGGCTGGTACTATCCGCTGACCCGCTTTGATGGCTATGGTAATGTCAGGTATACCAAAGGTGTTGGCAAGTCTGAAGTGATTGATAGCTTTATATATACGACTGTTTATAATCCCGATATGAGCTATGGCACGGTAGATTCTTGCTCTGCTAAAGTGACGGGCGGTTCAGAGCGTCAGCTCTACTGCTTGCCTTATGGCATCTGTACTGATGGGGCATCCAAGAACGGTACTGGCGGATATGTACGTGCAGGTAAAGGTATTCAAGAGCTGACGCTCGGACCACGTAGCTCCAGCCTCTCCAACCAACGTCTCCTTATTGGGACACGTACATTGACGGAACGTGCTAATGATCGCGTAAACTTTGGGTCTGATAATGGCAAGGGACTTTTCAATGCTCTTACGAACCCTAAAGGGCTGAACCAAAGCAATTTAGTAGCAACTGACAGCAGCATTGGTAATGGTACAGCGCCTGATATGATATTTAATGAGCGCTTTACGCTACAGCCGAAAACGTGGTACGAAGTAGACTGATAGGATGGTCGCATGAATATGAAGACGTTGAAACGACAAGTAGGCTTTACGCTTATAGAGCTGATGATAGTCATCATAATCATGGCTATCTTAGCGGCGATTGCGATTCCGTCTTATCGGCAGTTCGTCGTGCGTAATGCTGAATCACAAGCACAGGCACGAATGCAAGAGCTTGATATAGAGCTTAACCGCTGGCGCGCTAGCGCTTTAACTTATAAAGGCTTTAAACCCAAAAAAATAGCAAGTAATGGCGATATCAGCTATGCATATGATGCAACTGACAATAAAACTATCTATGTCCCTAAAGGTAGCGATAGCACGAATTACCGTTATATGATTACGTTAGTAGATGGCAGTACAGGTAACACCTTAGCTCCTACAGGCACTGGTTATTCTACCGCAGGCAGCTCATGGCGCATGTTAGCAGAGCCAAATACTTCATTTAAAAATTCAAATGCTCATATTGTGATGATAAATAGTACGGGTGTGAAATGTAAAAGTAAGGATAGGGCAGTCACCATTGCTTCTACCAATTGCGGCACTGGAAATGAGGACTGGTAATGTCATATTCTAATGAATTATCTAAAAAAATATCAAAAAATGATCAGGGCTTTACGCTGATTGAGATGATGATAGTAGTTGCTATCATAGGTATTTTGGCAGCGATTTCTTATCCTAGTTATCAAAACTACGTTATTAAAACCAAACGCACCGACATGATGAGCGAGATGCAAAACATCGCTTCAGAAATCGAAAGCCGTAAACTGGCGCAGGGTAGTTATAGTGCGATTAGTACAAGTGTCAAAACAGACTTTGCCACCGCATATCCGAGACAGGGAACTGCGCTATATGATGTAACAATAACAGATCCACTCGTCTCTAAATGGATAATTAATGCCACGCCAAAGACAGGGATGCAAATGGTAAGTGATGGCAATCTTAGTCTGAATTACCAAGGGATTAAATGTCGAGGCAATGGCACAGATAAAAAATGTGGTACGGGTGACGAATGGCGATAGTTGCTACTAGACGATAGTCACTATTATGTATAAAAGTGTCAAATAGTAAGGTATTAAAAACAACAGTGACAAAAAATGTCAGTGGTGCTTACCATATACTTTTAAAAAACTATCAACTGACAATTTTCAGTAGGTTGGCAGTAACATTGGTAACGGTATATAAGGATGACAAGAAAATAAATGTCTAAATAATGCCGAAATTAGGAGTTATAGCCTTATTTTAGCTATAAAAACAATAATAGCGATGTTTTGGCATGTTACCTGCAACAGTTATAGTAAGAAAGAAATTTATCATATCCCTAAAGATAAAATGCAACAGTATCAACAACAGCCTTTTATCTTTATATACCCCAAAAGGAGTTCTTATGAACGCTCAAAAAGGTTTTACCCTAATCGAACTAATGATCGTTATCGCCATTATCGGTATCTTGGCTGCGATCGCTTTACCTGCTTATAGTAACTATCAAGCAAAATCTAAGTTAACTGCAGGTTTAGCAGAAATATCAGCAGGTAAGACGGCAGCTGAGGACTTGATAAATAATGGTACTCAAGTAACAGATCAAGCTTCTATTGGCTTACAACCAACTACTTCTAACTGTACTATTACAGCATCCACTACAGCCGGTGCAGGTACAATTGTATGTGACATTATAAATGCGCCATCTCAAATCACGAATGCAAAAATAACATGGACACGCACAGCTACGGGAGCATGGACTTGTGCAACTCTTCTACCAAAGGGAGGTGATGTGACATTAGCACCAAAATCTTGTCCAGGAACTGCCTCTACAACCTAGCAAGCGTAGGCTGGGCTTTTAGCCCAGCTCAAATCATGCAAAGTTACCATGCTGGGCAAAATGCCCAGCCTACAAAAAGTCTCGTTTAATATCAAAAAGCCAAACGCTCTGTTTGGCTTTTTTGTGTTTAAAATTATTCAAAATTTTTTGCATCAAATATTTGCAAGGTTAAAATGCTGGGCAAAATGCCCAGCCTACAAATCCCAAAGCATACAAATCCCAAAGCCTATAAAGTTAAGCGAATATATTAGCTTACACATCATATCGAATGTTGATATTTTTATCATTCTCATCCGTTCCCCAATCAGCGGGATACACACCTTTTTTAATCAATTTATGCAATGTGGAGTATTGCCAGTTTTGAGGATTGGTGACGTAGCCATGCTTAACAGGATTATGATGAATATAATCCATATGTTGCCGATAATCAGCATCATCTCGAATACGATGTTCCCAAAACCGCCGTTGCCAAATCCCGCGTTCTCTCTTTGCCTGCCGTGAGGCGGTGATGAGTTCAGTTTTGTTTATCTGCTTAGAGAATTGGCTTTTAAGACTGGCGATTATGGTCGCGTAATCATCAGAATTTGGCGGCAAAGTAATCATTATATGGACGTGGTCAGGAAGGACGACCATAGCGTCTAATTTGAATTGGTGGTGTTGAATGGTTTTAGCGTAGGCATCACGAAACTTGTCAATATGAGTCAATAAGAGTGACGACTTTCTATCAAGTAGATTAAAGGTCAAAAAGTAACAACCGCCTTGGGTTTTGTCACGAATATAGTTTCTCATAAGGCAATAAGTGTATAGACGAGGTGATGGGCGTAGGTAGGCTGCGGCTTTAGCAAGCGTAGGCTGGGCTTTTAGCCCAGCTCAAATCATGCAAAGTTACCATGCTGGGCTAAAGCATCAGCCTACGAGATACGAATTAGAGTTAGGTTATAAATAAAAAGGCTAGAACAAAAGTCCTAGCCTACATAGTATCCAAAGTATCAGTTGTTGCCTACTTCTCTAAATACTGAATCTTACCTTCCACGCCATCCCATTTCTCAGCTTCTGGCAATTGCTCTTTCATTTCAGTGATATTTGGCCATTTTTGCGCCAGCTCTTCGTTTAGCTGGGTGAACATCTCTTGCCCTTTTGGTACTTCGTCTTCTGAGAAGATCGCATTGGCAGGGCATTCAGGCTCGCATAGCGCGCAGTCGATGCACTCGTCAGGATCGATGACGAGGAAGTTCGGGCCTTCATAAAAGCAGTCCACAGGACAGACTTCCACACAGTCGGTGTATTTGCAAAGAATGCAGTTATCTGTAACGACAAAGGTCATAGTGAGGTCTACCTGTTATTGGATTGGCTGATATGGTTCATCCCTTTTAAAAGAGTTACTGTGCTCACCGTGCTTGAAGTATTATTGATACATCTGCACTTGGTTGCCATGATCTTCTTTTAAATTGAATCAACGATAAGGGCTACATAGAATAGTTGAAAAATAAGGCACATTTTAACGCCTTTACGGCTAATTGACAATTCCCTTTAATGACTAATGATTTTCTTCAAATGATAGAGTAAATCATGCGCTTGCTTTGGCGTTAAGGTATCAGGATCAATCGCGCTAAGTTCATCCTGTAAGCTAAACAGCTGATTTTGTTGTGGAATGTTATTCATTATTTGAGATTGATTGGTGGTTTTTATATCAGCTCTCTCTATTTCATGACCATTCATATGATCGCATTTATCATTTACTGACTTAGCTAATTCATTTTTGTCATCAACGGTTCTTACGCTTTCTGTCTTCATAGGGTCTAATGTTAAGTTATCGGCTAAGTAGCGCTTGGCATCATCCAGTACTTGGGTAGGAATACCTGCCATTTTTGCCACATGCAGACCAAAACTAGAGCTTGCGGCACCGTCTTTGATTTGATGCAGTAGTAACAGTTGACCGTCGATTTCACTGGCAGCGACATGGACATTGCGGATAAGTTTGTCATTGCTGCCACTACTTTCTTTATAGTTTTCTGCCAATTTTGTCAGCTCAAAGTAGTGGGTGGCAAATAACGTCAGGCAGCCAATCTCTAGTAGTCGATTGACGCAAGCATGGGCAATGGCCAAACCGTCAGTGGTCGCTGTGCCGCGTCCGACTTCATCCATCAGCACCAACGATTTATTGGTTGCTTGATTGAGAATATTAGCCGTCTCAATCATTTCCACCATAAAAGTCGACTTGCCGCCCGCCAAATCATCAGCTGAGCCAATACGGGTAAAGATACGGTCGATATCACCAATATGTGCACGCGCTGCTGGCACAAAGCTACCGCAATGCGCCAGTAGAACAATCAGGGCGGTTTGGCGCATATAGGTCGATTTGCCACCCATATTAGGACCAGTAATCATCAGCAGTCTTTCAGGGTTTGCATGACTGCCTAGTGCACAATCATTAGCGACAAAATGGCTGCTATGCTTGGCAGGAGTATTGTTGTGAGCATGAACAGGATTTAGCGCGGCTTCTACAACAACATGACGACCTGCTTTGATATTGATACTGGTTTGGCTGTTATTATTCAAGCCATTTTCTGAGTGACTGTTTTCTAAGCTATTATCTAAGATGCTGCTCTCTTTCGATTCGTTACTCATGACTGGACGCTGCCAGTTATAAGTGATCGCAAGTTGCGCCCAATTACTGAGTACATCTATCTGGGCGATAGCAGCGCTAAGCTGTTGTAATTCAGCTAAATGGCTACCTAATCGTATCAATAGCTCATTATACAGCTGCTTTTCTCGAGTTAATGCTAAGCTTTGCGCGCTTAGATACTCAGTTTCGACTGTCTTTAGCTCGTCAGTGATGAATCGCTCGCTACTTTTCAGCGTTTGCCGCCGGATAAAATGTGCAGGGGCATTTTTTGCCTGCATTTTAGGCAATTCAAAATAAAAGCCGCTCACTTTATTAAAACCTACTTTTAGACTGGGTAATTGGCTCTCTTGACGCGCGCGTTCCACCATTTCATCCAAAGTCACTTGAATATTGTCATGTAAATGAGTCAGGCGATCAAACTCAGCATCAAAACCTGCGGCAAGCATGCCACCATCACGAGTATGCGCGGGCGGTTCTACGATAATGGCTCGTTCAATCAGCTCAGCGACGGACTGTATGGCAGGTAACTGCGCAGGCAATTGCTGCATTAGCATCGGCAACAGTCCTGCCTGCTCATGGCGAATACCTGCATTTGTCAGTAGCGTCGTAAGCTGGGCGCTACTAGCAATACCCTCAGCAAGTTTACGCAGGTCACGCGGCTTGGCACTCATTAGCCCAATACGGCTACTAATACGTTCAATATCGCCGATAGCGTTTAAGGTTTCCCGTATGTTTTGAACGGATACACTATTTTCTAGGTGTTGAGCAGAATATTCAGTATTGACAGAGAGATCACAGTTCTTTAGTAAACTAGCTATCGCATCTAAGCGCAAATTGATACGCGAATGCTGACGCAGTGGGCGTTTCATTTGCTGCACGAGTAAGCGTCGACCCATCGGCGTTTGACAATCATTGAGGACAGATATTAATGAAGTTCCATTGCTGCTAACGGGGGTAAATAGCTCAAGATTTTGCTGACTATTGGCATCAATAATTAAATAGTCGTCACTGTATTCTATGATTAGCTGATTGAGCTGTGGCACATGACGCTGCTGGGTTTGCCGTGCATAATGTATGAGCGCTGCACAGCTAGATTGGGCAAGTGGTGCATCGCTAATACCTAGTCCCTCAAGGCGCTGCACGTCAAACTGTTGGCAAAGAGTTGCGCTGGCATGCTCACGGTGGAAGTCATTTGCCGCCACTTCGATAATCGGACAGTCGAGATGTTGACGTAGCCACAGCATCCAATCTTCGCCGATACGGTCGTTAAGTGCTTCGCTAATGATACATTCACTGGGCGCAAAGCGCGCCAGCACCGTCAGCATTTGCGTTTGCAAATTTTTTACATCATCAGGGCTGTTATTATAGCTGGCACTAAGCGTTTGCGTCGTTAGTGTTCCAGCGGCTAAATCCATTTGGCTAATGGCAGCTTGCACAGGTTGTTTGCTGTTCGATTTAGGTATCTCGATATCAATGGCGACCACAGTCGGGGTGTGATTGGGCGCAATTAAAGCATCATCAGTAATTGTCCCTGCGGTCAGCGTTTTAACCACTTCACGGCGCATAATACTGCCAGCAGCAGATTTGCTTTTATCTTTTTTCTGCTTATCGCCCATCGTCTGAGCATTGGAAGGGTTATTCGTGTTGTCAGTGCCAGTGGCTGATTCGTCAATTTGCTCACACACAACGACGGTTTGCCCAGCAGCTATCAACCTTGCCATGTAGCTATCGGCCGCATGAAAAGGCACACCTGCCATGGCAATGGTATTGCCCGCTTTATCTGTACCACGGCGAGTCAAGGTGATGTCTAATATTTGTGCCGCGCGCTTGGCATCATCAAAAAATAACTCATAAAAATCACCCATGCGGTACAGCAGTAACGCTTGTGGATAGTTGGCTTTCATGGTTAGATATTGCACCATCATCGGCGTATGATCTGCCAAATGATAAACGGTATCGCCTACCATCAACTGATCGGAGGTCAAAGGTGTTGCGGTCTGTTGTTTTGATATTGCGTACTTTGACGGAGTAGGTTTGGCGGCGTTAAGGTTTTGAGCGGATGGCTTAGCGGTCATGCAGAGTCTCTTATAATGCTTCAATGGGTTTTTTAGTCAGCTGGCGTTAAATAGACGACGGTATATACAGATCAGCGTAAAAAAATAGATGAGAAAAACACTCGCTTATGAGTGGTTGATTTGCAAGATTTTGGTTGATTTTTACCAAAATAGCTTTATTAAAGGGTCATCATAGCGCGCAAATTTAGCAGTCAAAAAACTCAGAAGTGTGAAAGTGTAATTACTATTTTAGCACGTCCTGCCGCGCTTTTACGTCGGCAAATATCTACTCGCTGCCCTTGTATCCATCGGCGTCATAACCATATATAATGACGTCACACTTAATTGGGCGATACTTCATTAGGCGACACTTCATTAGGCAGTACCTTATTAATCAGTGCTTTGTTAAGAGGTGCTTTGTTAAGAGGTGCTTTGTTAACAAAAGGTACTTAGTCAGGTGATGACTGTAATGACAAGGCGGCAGCGGGCGAAGCTTTGGCTAATGCGCACTAATTATCGAATATTTCCATAGGTCAAAAAATTATGTTATCAAAGATTATAGGCAGTGTGGTTGGCACTAAAAATGACCGCGAATTAAAGCGCATGCGCAAAGTGGTCAGCAAAATCAACGCACAAGAGGCTGCGGTACAAGCCCTGTCTGATGAGCAATTACAACAAAAAACCGAAGAGTTTAAAGCAAGGCACCAACAAGGTGAAAGCTTAGATGCATTACTACCAGAAGCGTTTGCCGTCTGCCGTGAAGCGTCATTACGCGTCAATGGTATGCGTCATTATGATGTGCAGCTGATCGGTGGTATCACCTTGCACGAAGGCAAAATCGCTGAGATGAAAACGGGCGAAGGTAAAACCCTGATGGGTACTTTGGCGATGTACCTTAATGCCATCAGCGGCAAGGGCGTGCATTTGGTGACGGTCAACGATTATTTGGCGGCGCGTGATGCTGAATTGAACCGTCCATTATTTGGCTTTTTGGGCATGACCGTCGGTGTCATTTATTCACAGCAACCACCGCAAGAAAAAATCGACGCCTATCAAGCGGATATCACTTACGGTACCAATAACGAATATGGCTTTGATTATCTGCGCGATAACATGGTCTTTAGTTTAAAAGAGAAAAAGCAGCGTCCATTAAACTTCTGTATTATCGATGAAATTGACTCTATTTTAATCGATGAAGCTCGTACGCCGCTGATTATCTCAGGTCAAGCCGAAGACTCTTCACGTATGTATGCGCTGATTAATACCATTATCCCGGTGCTGATTCGCTCAAAAGACGAAGAGGCCAATAAGAATAACGAAGAAGAAGATTTCTGGATTGATGAGAAGAACCGTCAAATCGAAATCAGTGAAAAAGGCTATGAAAAAATTGAGCGCTTCTTAATCGAAGTCGGTGAGTTGGGTGAAAACGAAAGTTTATACAGCCCAAGCCGTTTGCCATTATTGGCTCACGTACAAGCTGCCATTCGCGCCCATCATGTGTTTGTTAAAAACGTTCATTACATCGTCGATGATGGTGAAGTGGTTATCGTTGATGAAAACACGGGTCGTACCATGCCGGGTCGCCGTTGGTCAGAAGGTCTGCATCAAGCGGTAGAAGCCAAAGAAAACGTCGAAATTCAAGCAGAAAACCAAACGCTTGCGACCACGACGTTCCAGAACTACTTCCGTTTGTATGAAAAATTATCAGGCATGACAGGTACCGCTGATACCGAGGCAGCAGAATTTAAATCAACTTATGACTTAGATGTCATCGTGATTCCAACGCACGAGCCGATTGCTCGTATCGATATGGATGACCAGATTTTCTTAACCAAGTTAGGAAAATACAAAGGTATCATTCGCGAAATCAAAGAGATTCAAGCCAAAGGTGCCCCAGTCTTGGTTGGTACGGCGACGATTGAAGCCAGTGAAGAGTTGTCTTATTTGCTCGATCAAGAGGGCGTCAAGCATAACGTCCTCAACGCCAAACAACACGAGCGTGAAGCCGAAATCATCGCGCAGGCAGGTAGTCCAAAGGCTGTGACGATCGCGACCAACATGGCTGGTCGTGGTACCGATATTATCCTTGGTGGTAACTGGCAGTCGTTTATTGAAGATATCGATTCGGTCAGTCCTGAAGAAATGGCACGCCTAAAAGCAGAATGGCAAGTCAGGCATGACCAAGTGGTTGCGGCTGGCGGTTTGCATATCATTGGTTCTGAGCGCCATGAATCACGCCGTATCGATAACCAGCTACGGGGTCGTGCCGGTCGTCAAGGTGACCCTGGGATGTCGCGTTTCTTTTTATCGCTCGAAGATGACTTGATGCGTATCTTTGCTGGTGACCGCGTCGTAAATATGATGCGTGCCATGGGCCTTAAAGAAGATGAAGCCATTGAGCATAAAATGGTCTCAAAATCGATTGAAAATGCCCAAGGTAAAGTAGAAAGCCGTGATTTTGATGCGCGTAAAAATCTGTTGAAATATGATGACGTCGCCAATGAGCAGCGTAAAGTGATCTATGGTCAGCGTGATGACTTGCTAGCAGAGATGGACTTGCTTGAAGCCATTGAGATTATGCATGAAGAAGTTTATAACGCCATGATTAACCAGTTTATTCCACCAGGTTCTATCGATGACCAATGGAATATTGATGGCTTAGAAGACGAGCTTGAAAATGAATTTAAGATTGCGATGCCGATCAATGATTGGCTCGATGAAGATCGTCGCTTAGATGAAGAAGGGTTGCGTGCCAAAATCATCCAAACGGCTATCGATCGCTATCATAGCCGCCGTGAGCAGATGGGCGAAAAAGATGCTGCCCAGCTTGAGCGTCACTTTATGCTGCAAAGTTTAGACAAGCACTGGAAAGAGCATTTGACCCAAATGGATCAGCTGCGTAAAGGCATTCATCTGCGTGGTTATGCACAGAAAAACCCTGAGCAAGAATATAAGCGTGAATCATTTGAGCTGTTCCAAATGATGCTTGGCGCAATTAAATCTGAGACCGTTCAAGATTTATCACGTGTCCATATTCCGACCAAAGAAGAGCTAGAAGCGCTGGAAATACAGCAGCGTGAGAATGCTGCTCATATGCAAATGCAGTTCGAGCATAGTGATATTGATAATATGGATAGCGGGGCTGAAAAAGCCGCCGCGCAAAATCGCAATCTTGCTGGTAGTGCGGTCGCAGGTGCTATTGTGGGCAGTGGTAGTAATGCCAATGAGGCAGACCCATACGCTGGTATGAATATCAGTCGTAACGCCCCATGCCCTTGTGGTTCAGGTCTTAAGTACAAGCAATGTCATGGTAAAATATAGCATTCATAAACGAATATTGATAATAAAAAGCTAAGCATTGCTGCTTATATATCTTTAATATTCGTTAGTCTCAAAAGCCCTTATCTACTTTAGATGAGGGCTTTTCTGTATTTGCTCGTATTCTTTGTCTCTACATTATCTTGAATCGACTATATTTTTTGTAGGCAGTAAAATTGACTATTCACAAATGTGTTGGCTATATTTTGTATTGATTACTTACAAATTCAACATAGGCGTGAATTTATGGACACGTTATAGTGTTTAACATATTCATTGGGGAAAGTGTTATGACTATAGAATTATTAAAAAAATTGCGTACTTCTGTGGCGCTGACTGGCCTACTTGCTGGCGTTCTGACGCTTAGTGCTTGTCAGCAACAGTCAGAGACAGAAGCGGGTACAGATGATGGTGCTCATAGCGAAGAAACGGTACCGATGTCCGCTGAACCTGCTGAGCCTAATGAGGTGGTTGTCGATACAGCGGATGCATCGCTCAGTGAAGTACAGGATGATACCGTAGCTTCCGTCAATAGTGGCGTCAGTCAAATAGCTTATCTTTGCTCACCTGAGCTGAAAGTTAATGCAACTTATAAAGAAGATGCCAAGCAAGTAGTCATCGCGACTGATACGGGTACGGTGACATTAAATAAAACCAATGATGCCAGTAATCCAGAAGTGTTTGAAGTAGCAACCGCTATTGATGGCAGTCAGGGCTTTACCCAGTGGCGTGTAGCACATGAAGCACGTGAGACGGGCGTGATGCGTACAGCAGGTACAGATGCGGCGAATGTCAGCACTTATGAATGTAAAAAGACTCAATAATGGCTAGAACGTTGATGGATAATTTAAAATAAAAAAAGCAACGTTCGCGTTGCTTTTCTACTTTTGCTTTCCACAAACTTTGAAACTCGACAGCTTATCTCTTATGAGCCGTATTTTGCTCATGTGCCAAAAACCCTTCTTCAGTAACATCGAGTTCCTCATGTTTGAGTTCGACTTCAATGCTGTCAGTATGCGTATGTGTGGTTTTTTCAATGGCTATTTCTTGGATGACGTAAGTGTCTTTAGTAATGGTAGCCACTTGGCGTGATAGGACAATTTCAATCGGTTCATCACCAATTTCGATCTGTTTGCCATTTACGGTAACGACCGCCTTGCTATCTAACGATGGCTCGATATGGCGCAATATATCCTTTTCATCATAATTGCCTGACAATAAGTCCTGACTTTTCGCATCGTGGTATTCAGTGCGAATAGTAATATATTCTTCTACCAACTCAATAGGCACGTCAATGGTCTTAGTACGAGCGTGCTTGGTCACCGTCACTTTACCAACATCTAAACGCTCTTTGTTGATGACAGGGCGCTCTTCTAATAGCTCCAAGTGTCCAACATTAAGATTGCTCTTATCTATGTTATTACTACTTATATCATTACTTTCTATGTCATTAGCTACTGTGCCATTATTACTATCAATTGGGGCAGTTATAGCGTTTGGTGTCAATTGCTTGTTATGTAAACCCTCTTTTAGAAAGCTATCGTTCTGGATGCTGTCGTCGTGATTGCTAGTCATCATAATGTCCTTATCTTTAGAAAATAATCGTTATACAATATTTTAGAGCCATTTTTGCAGATTTTGCAAGGTTAGCCTTATCAGATATCATTAAGTATTTTTAATTCCTAAGTATTTTTGAGTATAGTAAGCAAAAAAAGACCAGAGGCATGCTCTGGTCTTAATTCACTAAGTAAACATACTTAGCTGCTTATTACGGTCATGTATTGCTCGGCGATCTTATTTTTTAATGACAGCCAAACAGTATGACGGTTTAGCGTATTACATACCACGAGCGCGGCGTACGTCTTCTGCAGTAATACCATCACGGTCAATTATGTTGCCTTCGCGATCCACTACGTTGCCATCGCGATCGATATCCAATTCTTCACGTTGGATAGTCTCAACGATAGTTTCAGTATGACGTTCAGTGGTTTTACCGACGTTTACTTCTTCAGATACATAAGTGTCTTTACCAACGCGGGCACGTTCAGCCTCTAGTTCAACTTCAATGGTTTGATTGCCATCAATGTCACCGATGCGGCGATCTGTTGGACGATCTACGTTAGTACGCTGGATATTAGCATGCTCTTCTTCTAGCTCAACATCGACATTGCGCTCTTCGGTCACTATATGCTTACCAACTTTAACCAAACCTGCCACGATACGATCTTTATTGACGGTCAAGCGCTCTTCTAGTAGCTCTAGTGTGTTTGGTGCGTCATAGGCATGGTCTGCAATCTCCATACGCTCTGCAACTGGAACTGTATCCGCGACAAATGCTTGACGATCCTTTTGATACTGGTCTTTATAGCTATACTGATAATCATGGTCATATACTTCCATGGCATCGACTTGAGACTTGGTCAAGCTGTCAAAGAATACGTCATCACCAACGATACGTGCCAAACCTGCTGGTACTAACACTTCTTTTGAACTGAACCAACCGCCTGCATCAACGATCAAATAACGAATGCGACCAGTGGTATCTTCTACTAATGCACCTTCAATTTTACCGATTTTTTCTTCATTGACGCCATAAGCAGTTTTACCTGTTGGGTCATAATAATCATCACCGATTAAATCTTTATGAGTAGCTTGGATATCTTTTAAACGAATTAATTGGCTCATTGTTGTCTTCCTTTTTTATGAGTTAATCATTATTAATTATTTTAAAAACAATCGTTGTTTTGGAAAAGTTAAATTTCTAGTAAAAATATTTTTATAATAAAATGTGTAGCAAGCCATGTGAGTAGCCTCTACATCGACTTGTAAGAATCTTAACATCATGATTTTCGATGAGATATATGAGCAAGGTAGCAAAGTGTGCGCTTGAAGTAATTGCGTGTAATACGCTGTAAGTGGCATAACATAGCTGGGGTCAAAGATTAACGTGTCTTTACACAGAGCAATATTTCTAGCTTATTTAAGAGTCATAGACACAGAAAAACCGCAAAGCAAATAGCGATGCGGTTCCTGATATGTTGAAAATTTTATAATAAACGATAATGATAGAAGCTAATTTAACATAGCAATCGATTAATTAATCTACTTGAGTATCAAGCAAGTTCAATAGCAACAGCCACGGCTTCACCGCCACCAATACAAAGTGTTGCAACGCCTTTTTTGCCGCCAGTACGCTTGAGAGAGTTGATAAGCGTGATCAAGATACGAGCACCTGAACAGCCTACTGGATGACCGAGTGCACAAGCGCCACCTTCAACGTTTACTTTGGCATGGTCAATTTTTAGCTCGTCCATCGCCGCCATGGTTACCATTGCAAACGCTTCGTTGATTTCCCATAAGTCAACATCAGCGACTGACCAACCAGCACTAGCCAGTACTTTTTCAATTGCACCAATCGGAGCAATGGTAAATTCGCTTGGGTGACGAGAGTTTGATGCGGTTGCAACGATACGCGCTTGATAATCAAGGCCTTCAGCTTTTGCTTGCGATTCTTTCATGACCACAACCGCTGCCGCACCGTCTGAGATTGAGCTGGCGTTTGCTGCCGTGATGGTACCATCTTTGGCGAAGGCTGGACGTAGAGTAGGGATACGCTCAGCATTAGCAAGCGCTGGTTGCTCATCGGTATCGACGGTTTGCTCGCCTTTACGGGTTTTAAAAGTCACTGGCGTGATTTCATCTTTGAAGTGGTCGTCTTTGATAGCAGTGAGCGCACGATTTAGCGATTCTATAGCAAACGCATCCATTTGCTCACGGGTATAGCCTTTTTCATCAGCCATTTCCTGTGCGAACATACCCATCAGTTTGCCAGTTTCAGCATCTTCTAAACCATCTAAGAACATGTGATCTTTGACTTCTTTATGTCCCATACGGTAGCCACCACGTGACCCTGGCATAATGTATGGCGCATTGGTCATTGATTCCATGCCACCAGCGACTGCCACATTGAAACTACCTGCTTTGATGCCGTCATGTGCTTGCATGACTGCTTTTAGCCCTGAACCACAAAGCTTGTTAATAGTGACAGCGCCAGTTGAATCAGATAAACCTGCATTACGCATCGCTTGACGCGCAGGGCCTTGACCCAAGCCTGCGGTCAAGATACAGCCCATAATGACTTCGTCAATACTATCGACCGCCACACCTGAGCGTTCGACAGCGGCTTTAATAGCAGCACCACCAAGTTCCGTTGCGCTCATGTCTTTTAGTGCGCCTTGGAAGCCGCCCATTGGAGTACGTGCGCCGTTTAAAATTACAATTGCATCATTTGACATCGTTATTATTCCTTTTTACGTATTTTAAATGAGTTTGTTTTAATTAAAACCAAACGCGGACTAGATAGCATCTTTTAGGCTCAATAACTGCAGGCTTTATGCTAGCTCATCTAAGCGAATGCGTACTACTTTATCAGTAATGGTCTCTAATTTTTCAATTTTTTCGATGGCTAGATTCATCTGACTTTCGACCACGGGCAACGTCAAAATAATAACCGGAACTTGACCAACTTTGTGCGCAGGTTTTTGTAAAATGGCATCGATATTGATACCAGCATCGCTTAGAATGCGAGTAATATCTGCCAACACACCAGGGCTATCATAAGCATGTACGCGCAGATAATAACCGGTAATCATCTGCTCAGCGCGCAATATGGGCGTGTCTGATAGCTGCTCAGGGATAAATGCTAAATGCGGCACATGGTGACCGTGGTTGTTTTGATTACTGTTGCTTTCATCGTTACTGTCTTTGCTACCTAGAACACGCACCAAATCCATCACATCGGCCATTACCGCAGAAGCGGTTGCGCCAGCACCAGCACCATCACCGCAATATAGCGTCTGTCCAAGCGGATGAGAGTTGACCAGTACGGCGTTTTTTACGCCATTGACGTTGGCGAGTAACGCATCCTGCGGAATGAGCGTTGGGTGCACGCGTAGTTCGATACCAGAAGCCTCATCATTACCTTGACCATCACGGCGTACGGCAAAGCCCAAATGCTTGATACGGTAGCCAAGCTCTTCCGCATAGTTGACGTCTTGTAAGGTGATACCAGTGATGCCTTCACAGTAGACCTTGTCAAATTGCAGCGGAATACCAAAGGCGATAGAGGCGAGTAATGCCAGTTTATGAGCCGCATCAATACCTTCGACATCAAAAGTCGGATCTGCTTCTGCATAACCCAATTCTTGTGCTTCGCTCAGTACGTCTGCAAACGGGCGACCTTTGTCACGCATTTCGGTCATGATAAAGTTGCCAGTACCGTTGATGATACCTGCTAGCCAATCGATTTTATTGGCAGCGAGCGCTTCGCGCATGACTTTAATAATGGGGATACCGCCTGCGACGGCTGCTTCATAAGCGACATGGACGTTATGCTCTTCAGCAAAGGCAAAGATTTCGTTGCCATGTTCTGCCAATAGCGCCTTATTTGCAGTCACCACATGCTTGCCGTTTTTAATGGCGTGCATAATTACGTCTTTGGCAAGGGTCGTACCGCCAATCACCTCGACGACGATATCGACATTGTCGCTTGCAGCAGTTGCCATCAAGTCACTGTTTTGCATAATATTGGGATCAATATCATCACGATGACGGCGCGTACCAACTTCGGTAATGATAATGTCGCGTCCGCTACGGCGTTTTAGCTCATTTAAGTTGTCATTGATTAGATTGATCACGCCCGTTCCGACGGTGCCCAGACCAAGTATCGCTAGTTTGATGGAATTACTCACAGTATCCTCAAGAGGTTAAATATAATGAACCAATGATAACGCTGTCACAGCGTCAAATGCGCATGCGCTACTAGCTGTAGTATTTGCGTGCATTTTGACAGTCGCAGCTTTATCGATTTCTCATTACAGTTGAATAAAAAATACTCAAATAAAAAGTATGCTGCTGATTTTTCATAGCGCTTTATCGTATCATACCGACAAGCAGTTGTGACGTCTACACAATGTCGCCATCGTCATAGATATCACAAATACCTGAAACAATAACAGATTTTAGCTAGCACCGACAGCTTGAGCCAACTCCGCCGCAGGTAGATAACCGCCTACTTGCTGTCCTGCTTCTGTAAAGATAGCGGGAGTCCCACGCACACCAAGTTTTGCACCCAGTGCCATGTGTTCTTGTACAGGGCTGGCACAGCTAGGCGCTTGTACATCAGCGCCCATTTTTCCTTGATTCATGGCAGCCTTACGATCTTGACTACACCAAATGGCTTCCATTTTTGGCACTGATTCCTGACTGCGCGGCCATGCCAAATAACGTACTTCGATACCACGTGCATTGATATCATCCATCTCTTCATGCAATTTACGACAATAACCACAGTCTGCATCGGTAAAGGCATAGACCACTGACTTCGTTTCGCCTATGGCTGGATAAATCACCATGTCTTTCTTATCGACGGCTTTTAGGGCTTCTTGTGCGGTACTAGCAACCAATGCCGCACTGATATCGACAGGCAGAGCCTCGCCAACAGCAATAATCTGACCTTGGATAATGTGTTTGCCAGACTTATCAGTAAAGAAAGAAGGCAGTCCTTCCGCTGTGACCCAATAAATACCATCCATATCTGTTGGTACGGCTGAAATGATATTTTCTTCAATACCGGACGTATTCAAATTCGCCTGCAACGCCTTTACCACGGCAGCATCGCTATCAGCAGATGCCTTACTTGTACTGGTTTTAGCATCGGTATTATTGACGATACTGGTGTTGCTGGTCGCATCTGCTGCATTGTTTGAGCAGCCCGCAGCAACCACAACAAGCAGTGCACTCATCATAAAGCGAGATAAATTATTTCGAGAAAAACGGTTTTGAGCAAAGGTGTTTTTTGCAATCGGGGATGACATATATAGGTGTCCTGTAGGCATCGTGCCTAATCGTGAAGTCGTTTTAAGAAAAATGATACTAAATTTCTATATAAAGCAATACGTATCGATATTGTCTTAAAGGTTTAAAATTAAAAGGTTTTTTTACAATTTAATAATTATAAAAGGTAAGTAATCATGTCGCCTATATTAACATATTTATGGCAAATAACAGCCACAGGCTATGAGGTGATATAGGGAGGTGAGGGTAGCAATAATAGTAGTAGGCATAAACGTCAATTCAAAAAAACAAGATACATTTGTACTATTTAATATCGACGCTTGCCCTTGTAGTCTACGGCTAATAACAGCGTTTTTATAAAAATTCCTATAAAACTATTGGTATCAGTTATTTTTAACCCTTTATTTCAATAAATTTTTGCTAAGGAGCACACATGGCAGGTGCCAGTTTATTAACCCTACTTGATGATATCAGTGTGATATTGGATGATGTTTCCGTCATGACCAAAGTCGCTGCTAAAAAAACTGCTGGTGTATTGGGCGATGATTTGGCGCTCAACGCAGAACAGGTCACGGGTGTCAAAGCCAATCGTGAGCTTCCAGTGGTCTGGGCGGTCGCCAAAGGCTCATTTATTAATAAACTTATTCTAGTACCAGCGGCACTCTTGATTAGTGCTGTTTATCCACCGCTGGTCACTTTTTTACTAATGTGTGGTGGTTTGTTTTTGGTTTACGAAGGCGCTGAAAAAGTCATTCATCGATTTTGGCCGCATGCTTTGCCGCATGATGAGGAGCAAGAAGCGCGTCGGCAAGCCAACGCTGATGAGACTATAGATTTAGTCGCTTTTGAAAAAGAAAAGATCAAAGGTGCAGTACGTACGGATTTTATTCTGTCAGCTGAGATTATCGTGATTGCCTTGGGATCAACGGCAAGCGCCACTTTATTAGAACGAAGCTTGGTGCTGTCTATTTTAGCCATCGGTATTACAATTGGTATTTATGGCTTGGTCGCTGGTATCGTGAAGATAGACGATGCAGGTCTGCATTTAATGGAACAAGAAGGGGCGTTCAAGCAAAAATTGGGCAAGTTAATGTTTGCAGCGGCACCCAAACTGATGAAGTTTCTATCTATCGCTGGCACGTTGGCAATGTTTTTAGTAGGCGGTGGTATCTTAGTACACGGTATCGGCTTCTTACATCATGGAGTAGAGGATATCGCTGATTTAACGGGTATCTTTGAAAGCTTAACGACAACGGTATTAAACGGCGTCATTGGTTTTATCATTGGGGCTGTGGTTGTGGCTATCTTAACAGTTATTAGTAAAATTCGTGGAAAGGACGACACAGCGTCATCTGCACACTAAGTCAGTTACCTGTGCTTTAGCTTTATATTTTTTGTCATTTTATTTCGTAAAAAAGCCCCAAAGTTGCTGACAACTTTGGGGCTTTTGCGTTGGGCGTTATACGATTAGCTTTCGCTATCTGAGTCATCAGCTTCTAGCTTTTCAGCTTGCGTGGGCTTTTTATGCTCCGTTTTAGGCTTACGGCTACGTGCCTTTGGTACTTTTGGTGTGGTCAAATTAAACATACCAGTTTGCGGCAGCAGTTGTTCAGCCACATTCTCAATCATGTTTTTATAACTGGCAATCGTGGTTTTTGACTTAGCAGCCTGACTGTCGTCTTTGCCCGCTTCTTTGGTATTGATAAGTTGCTCTACCTTAGGCTCATCTGCTGGCTTAGTTTTTTCAACGTCAGCCTCTTGAGTATTAGCCTCTTGAGTATTAGCCTCTTGAGTATTAGCCTCTTGAATGTCAGCAGCTTCGCTATCGTCATGTGCCCCGTCAATCTTTTCAGCTGCTACGTGCTCAGCTATAACAGTGCCTTCATTCGACGGTTCATTAGTTGCTTCTACTAGGGCTTGATCTGCTTCTAGTAATTGTTCGCTGTGAGCACTGATATTATCAGCCTGAGCTTGGTTGGCTAGAGCATTTGCCTCAACATCATGAGCATCCACATTGTCATCATCATGTTCAATAACCGCTTGCTCAGTATCAGCCGCTTGTTCGGTCGGTAGACTCAACACTGCGGGCTCCTGATAACTAGGATGTTGACCACGTGGATCGTTGCCAGCACGCTTACCAATGGCGCGTGGTTCGACGTCTGTTTTACCTTGCGTTGCCGCAAACTGACTGACCGCTTGTGTCATCGTTTCAAAGCGCGTCAGGTAATCTGCCGCCAATGGCTGATAGCCATAGTTGCTAAAGTCGAAATTGCTGTCCTCAACGTTAGTATCAGCAGTCGGTGTGACGCTCGTTCCAATGTTGGCTGATTTGTTAGCTGATTTTGCTTGCTGCGTATGTGCATCGATAGCAGCAATAAAGCAACTGATGACACCGTCATTTTTCAAACGACTTTCTGCATCTACTAATGCTTTACGAACAAAATCACCAACAGTGCCACGAATAGTCGATGGGCTTACTACTGCAGGCTCAGCTACTGGTGGTTGTTGAGTTGCTTGCACTTGCTGACTACGAACCACACGTGGATCATTACTAGCCTGACCAAACTTCTCAGCAGTCACGTAGCGTTTGGCAAATAATGCTTCGTGCGTTAACGCCAGTGCTGAGTTGTTCTTATCATTTGTGCTGTGACCACTTGCGCTATGACTGTCATTGGCATTGCTAACATCGGCGTCACTGTCGGTAGCGTCAACAGTGTCACTATTGGCTTTTTCTGTCGATTCTGATTCGGGCTGCTTTGGCGTTATTACTACGCTGTCCACGTCAGTATCCACAGATTTTGAATGGTCAGCTTGGTCTTTGGTAGCGCTGTTAGATGTTGGTTGCTCATCTACAGCAGGTTTTTTGTCAGTAGTGTTACTGTCTGTTTTCGGGGCATTATTTTGTCCCTTATCCTCAGTGGTGCTAACGTTAACATCATCAACATCAACATTAACATCATGAGTTGCTACAGTGCCTTCGTCGTTACCCTTCACAGCGGCTGTTTCAGGAGCAATTTTTTTGTCATTGCTCTGCTGATTATCACTTTGCTGTGTATTAGCTTCTTTTTTACTGCTTTCTTTATTAACATCATTTACTGATTTTTGCTTTTCAGTAGATTGAGACTTTGTCTGTGTAGACTTACTGTCATCTAGAGACAAGTGTACGACTTCTGGTGATTTCAGCTCAACGGCTGCTTCATTGACCTGTAGCACGACTTCATTAGGATCTTGATTTCGACGCGTGTTAGAGTGATTTTTTCGGCTGTTCGCACCTGTCGTCGCTTGCTGATTGGGTTGCTTAATATTTTCAGCTGTTAGTGTCTCACCGCGCTCTAACTTGCCACGTGAGCCGCGTTGACTATGCGATTTACGCTTCGCACGAGTTTGCTCATCTGCCGTATTACTGTCTTTATCAGCATCATCATTGCGCTCGTTTGCATGGTGGCTACTGTCTTGACGACTGCTGTTTTGCTGATTATTGTCTTGACGATTGTTGCGGTTGCGCTCATTCGTGCGTCTGGTATCCTGTTGACGTTTGTTTTGATTGTCAGCCTGCTTGTCATCAGCATTACTTGCAGCACTATTTACGGCGTTGTTCTCGGTATCACCGCTTACTTCATTGCTCGACTCTTCTGCCTGATCTTTTCTTTGACGAGGTTTAGAAGATCTAGATTTACGTGGCTTACGTCTTCTTCTATCTTCATTACTGCTATCATCATCGGTGTCGCTGTCTGAGCTACGACGCGCTTGTTGACGATTGGCATTGTTGTCGGACGGTTGTTCGTTATTTTTCTGACTGTTCTGCTGATTTGCTGGTACGTTGTTCGATGCACCCGTTGATATATTACTCAGGGCACTGCTATCAACTTGTCCAAATGAGCCTAAGCTTTGTGCGCCATTATTTACTAGTGCTTCAATGGCTTCTGCTGCATCACGACTACTGACGCTAGGCGTCGTTGAGGCTTGTGGTGCTTGCGCAAATAGGTTTGATAACCACGCCACTGCTTGTGGCTGAGCTGCCGTCTCAACATGTGCAGGAGCTGTAGTTGCTGCTATTGGAGCAACAGGGGCAGGGGCTGCCACACTCTGGTTGTTGTTTGCTTGTGGCGCGCGTGCCGATGAAACGTTGTTCGTATTTTTATTGTTACGATGGTCGTTGCTGTGTTTACTATGCTCAGCTGTACTGGTCGGTTTGTTTGATTGGCTAGCAGTATCATTGCTCGCTATTTGACGTGGCTGGCGCGTTGGCTGTTGCTCTGGACGCTCTTTTTCAGCCGTTTGCCAGTCAACTTCATAACCCAAATCGCTATGTTCTTGGGCTGTATCCGTAATACGCTCATAACTTGAAGGCGCAAAGCCATCACGGTTAAAGTGTAGTTTAAAGTTAGGCGACTCTAAATGCGCGTGTGGCAAAATAGTGATACGCGTGCCACTGTCTTGCTCAAGATAAACTAAGGCATCACGTTTTTCGTTTAATAAGAAGGCGGCGATATCTGTTGGAACTTCTGCTTGTACTTCGCCTTGACGCTCTTTTAGCGCGATTTGTTCAATCTGACGCATAATTGATAGTGACAATGAGCGCAAATCGCGAATCATGCCGTTACCATGGCAGCGTGGGCAGATATAGCCGGTTGATTCTTCTAGTGAAGGACGTAGACGCTGACGGCTCATCTCCATCAAACCAAACTTAGAAATATCACCAAATTGCACACGTGCACGATCATATTTAGTGGCATCAATCAGACGTTTTTCGACTTCTTTTTGATGCTTATTGTCATTCATGTCAATAAAATCAATGACAATCAAACCACCCATATCACGCAAACGTAGCTGACGGGCAATTTCATCGGCTGCTTCAAGGTTGGTATGATACGCAGTTTCGGCAACGTCTGAACCTTTGGTCGACTTGGCTGAGTTGATATCGATAGAGACTAGTGCTTCCGTTTGATCAATAACGATTGAGCCGCCTGATGGTAGACGCACTTCACGTTGATAGGCAGTTTCGATTTGCTTTTCGATATTAAAGCGCGAAAACATCGGCTCATAGTCGGTATATTTACGTAGCTTTTCTGCTTGCTTTGGCATCACTGCATCGATAAATCCTGCCGCTTCAATGTAAGCGTTTTCATTATCAATCCAAATCTCAGCGATATCATCACGTAGATAATCACGGACAGCACGGGTTACGACGCCTGCTTCTTGATGTACCAAGCGCGGTGAAGGGTATTTTTGATTTTGTTCTTGAATGGCTTGCCAGATATTCAGCAAGTGGTTTAAATCGTGCTGTAAGTCTTCTTGAGTTTTACCAATACCCGCAGTACGAATGATGACACTCATACCTTTTGGCAAATCAAGATTGCTTAGCATACGCTTCATGTCTTCACGAAGTTTGCCCGAGATTTGACGTGAGATACCGCCGCCACGAGGGTTATTTGGCATCAATACCAGATAGCGACCTGCTAAAGAGACATACGTCGATAGGGCAGCGCCTTTGTTACCGCGCTCCTCTTTTTCGACTTGGACGATTAATTCATCGCCTTCTTTGATCAGCTTTTTGATGTTTTCGTCACGTGGATTACCGCTTAAGTATTCAGCAGAGATTTCACGAATGGGTAAAAAACCTTGGCGCTGTGAGCCATATTCGACAAATACCGCTTCAAGCGATGGCTCGACACGGGTCACATGACCTTTATATATATTGGATTTTTTTTGTTCACGAGTACGGTTTTCAAGATCGAAATCGTAAAGATGGTTGCCTTTACATAAGGCGACACGAATTTCTTCGTTTTGAGTAGCGTTGATCAAAATGCGTTTCATATTTGTATCCTATGAGTACGCATAACAACGACGAGACGGGCTTTAGAGCGCAATGGCAAGTATGGCTAACATTTAAATTAGCATGGGCAGATGTTAATCAACGATAGAACGTAAATCATGGGTTAATAAAGCACTTGGGCTTTGTCAATGGCTTGTTTTTTACCTAAAGTGTGTTAGCAAAACTAACGTAAATATAAAATTTATAGGGTGTAAGGCTATCTATTTATATCCTATTATTGATAGGTTTGGTACAAATATTAATGCGTCAGCATGCGATTCAGTTTTACTATCAGCAAGCTTTATTGGTAGTCATGCCAGCTTACTTTGTAAGAGCAGGCGACGGGCAGTGACGAGATTCAATATACTGATATTCAAAAGGCGTTGTGCTGCTGCAATCCATCCATCAAAGTCTAGCAATAATATCGCTGTTATAAATACCATTATATGAAATGGTGATATTCAGCAATTATTTGTTTAGGTAAAGCAATTGGTCACTCTTTATTTATCGTTCTTTCTGGTATAACGTCAATAATATCTTGGGTGTTTTACGGTTAGGTGTCGCGGCTCCGGTGATCAGCGGGGCGTACTTGGCAAACAGAATAAATGACCAAACTATCGGTGTGGTGCTGTATTCATATCTTTTTTATCGTTATCTGTTTGACCACCAATACGTAGGCAGCTATCGATATACTTCTCGATCCTAATGCTAAACAACCCATACTTGCTCAACTACACTTGCCTAAAGGACCGCCAGATAACCAGTCATTAAATCATGAATAATTATCAAATAAAGTCGTTGTCATGCAGGTTGTGAGTCAATGTAGTGTCATTATCGGTCAATAAACAGGCATTTAGCCAAACTTATCAACGCTGAATTTATGAACACAAAGGTATTTAGTGTCACTATTTATTCTATGGTACTGAGTAAAGTCAGTACGATACTTTCATTTTACAATTTATGGGGACATATCTATAAATATCTACAAGTGATATTTCTAAACAGATACTGCGCCCTAAAATCCGATTAAACATACAATGTTGGCAGGGTATACCGCTAATACCTTTTCACTAAAAGTTCGTAAAAATGGTAATGCACTATTTAGAACAACAACAATGATTATTGCTGCAGTCTCTGCTTAATTGTCGCTCAACATGCTAAACTATAGCAAATCTTTCTGTAAATACCTAACTAAAAATGACGAAGCCAAAAATGACTGACGACGCACCTACCCATGAAGCCCCTGCTATTTTTAATAGTAAAACACGCCCGCAAAGCGCTGATGATGAAATCAGCAACTTTGGTAAGGTAAATTATCTTGAAGTAACCCGCCATCAACACGATCAGCGCTTGGACAATTTCTTACTGAACCGTTTAAAAGGTTTGCCAAAACCGCATATCTATAAAATGATTCGCTCAGATGAGATTCGGGTCAATAATAAACGCTGCAAAGCGCACGATAGAGTACAGCGTGAAGACGTGGTACGTATCGCGCCAGTGGTACTTGCTACCCGCGAAAAACCAATTATCAGTGCCGAGTTTGCTAAAAGCTTGTTAGCGCGCGTAGTGTATGAAGACGAAGGAATGCTAGTACTGAATAAGCCTTCTGGCATCGCCGTTCACGGTGGCAGTGGCTTAGACTTTGGTGTTATCGAAGCCATGCGTGAAGTGACAGGTAAAAAATACCTAGAGCTGATACATCGCATTGATAAAGACACCTCAGGTCTATTGATGATTTCTAAAAAACGCTCAGCGCTAAAAGCGTTGCAACAGCATCTCGTTGATAAAACCATCCAGAAGCATTACTTATGTATCGCCAAAGGTCAGCCAGCATTAAATGAGCAACGCATTGATGCGTCATTGCTACGCTATACAGTTGCTAGTGGTGAACGCCGCGTCAAAGTAGATGCGCAAGATCCGCAATCTAAAGAAAGCCAGACGGATATCGTCGTTCATGGTCGTTTTATGATTGCTGATCAGCCAGTTAGTTTAATTGAAGCCAAACCGCTGACGGGTCGTACCCATCAAATCCGTGTGCATTTGGCTCATATTGGTCACGCTATCTTGGGTGATGATAAATATAATGTGCATGATAAATCAGGCGTCCATCGCCTGTGTCTGCATGCGTGGCGTTTAGACATTCCAGGCTATGAAACTATTACTGCACCGCTACCAGATGACATGGCAGACTGGTTGCCAGAGCAAACCAAATTGCCTGAATAAGTCGCCAAATAAAATTTTTAAGCATTAATTTTAAACGTCACGAACGCTTATTTTTCTTAATAAGTCGCCGTGACGTTTTCGTATCTACCATTTATTATTGATATTCGTTAAGGTCTATTTATGAGCAATCAATCTGTCACCAGTATCTCTAGCGCTTTCAAAGGAACTCAGTTATCAGCCAGTCATCGTTTAGTGGATAAGACGCTGATTATTTTTGATTGGGATGGGACGCTGATGGATTCCATTGGATTAATCGTTGAGTCAATGCATGTGGCAGGAGAGGCGCATGGTTTTCAGACGACCGATAAAGCTGTACAAGACATCATTGGGCTGAGCTTAATGAATGGCATTGAGATTTTGTATCCGCAAGCCAATGACACACAAAAGCTTGCGATTCAGCAAAGCTACGCAGACCACTATATTGCCAACAGCCACAGTACACCGCTTTTTGCGCCGATAGAAGGAATGTTGCAGACCCTACAAGCCCAAGGTAAAAGCCTCGCGGTTGCAACTGGTAAAAAGCGGAAGGGCTTAGACCGCGTATTAGATGCTTCAGAGAGCCACCATTATTTTGTGATGACCCGCTGTGCCGATGAGGCAGGCTCAAAACCTGACCCGCAGATGTTGACCGATATTTTGGATTATACGCAGCAGCAAATCGCCGATGCTGTTTTCATCGGTGACAGTATCTACGATATCCAAATGGCAACGGAACTGGGCATGACCAGTATTGCGGTGAATTATGGTACAGCTAGCAGTAGCGAACTTGCCGCACAGCAACCCACGTATCAGGTTGACACGCCACAAGCGTTGGCTGAGCTACTATGCAATTAAATAAAAGCACTTCAATAAAAGCACTTAAATAAAAGCACTTAAATAAATAAAAGTGCTTAAATAAAAATCTTTTTAGATGCTAAAAATGATAATAAAAAAAGGGTTTATCGCTAATAACGATAAACCCTTTTTACTTGGAGACGATAATGTTTGTTTGCTTTATTTTTGAGCGCTATCCTTTTGAGCACTGTCCTTTTCAATCGCGCCTTTTTCGATGTTGTCTTTTTCAATCGCTTCTTCCAACTCAGCGCCTTCTAGTAACGCAAAAGAGGATTCAATGATTTTGTCTGCCTCGAGCTGATACTCATACCAGTTGCCCATGACACCAGCCAGCTCATCAAGACCTTCTTTTCTTAGTGCTGAAAATAGCTGAATGCTACAGTTCAATCCCAGTTCTTTTAGTCTTTTACGAGTATTAAGTAACGCATTTTTAGATGCACCATATTTCAATTTATCAGCTTTGGTTAGCAAGATATGTACTGGCAATTCGCCATCATTTGCCCAACGTAGCATTTGCTCATCAAAGAATTTCAATGGATGACGAATATCCGTCATGAGCACCAAACCTGCAAGGCTTGAGCGCGCCACCAAGTATTCTTCTAGCTCAACCTGCCATTCTTTTTTCATCTCAAGCGGTACGGCTGCGTAGCCATAACCTGGCAAATCCACCAAACGTCTATCAGCATCACCAATACTAAAAAAGTTAATCATCTGCGTACGACCAGGCGTTTTAGATGAGCGAGCCAGTTGGCGTTGGTTGGTTAAGGCATTAATAGCAGAGGATTTACCTGCGTTTGAGCGTCCTGCAAAGGCAACTTCTAAGCCCATATCGGGTGGGCAGAGACGAAAAGTAGGCGCTGACATCATAAACTCAGTTTGCTGAATTTTTTGACGAGATTTAGTGTTGAACAATGCATGTTCGGCGGCGACATCAGTAAACGGGGTACTCATAAATGGCTCATTAATCTTTAAGAAATTGGATACGGTTATAAAATTTTAATCAACTGGTTGTCGAGAAGACAGTGCATTAGACAAAAAATCGTTACGAAGTTATTCATCATAACTTTCAATGTTTATTGGTCATAAACACAGTCATTTCAAGTTATCGACTATTCTATACTATTACTTATCTTACTTATTGAAATAACTATGATTAGCATTACATAAATGACAGAATACCATTAAAATAAGCGCTCATTAGAGCAAGTTGCCGCTTTTATTCATGCGTTACCAAAGCCAAACTATATTTATCTATATTTATACGACATACATTGTTACAATGTTTAATAAGATATACTGAACGAACGACGTTTAATAGCAAGATTGATTAAACGAGAGAAGCATCAAAAGGAGGTGTTCTATGGTTTCAATCAATGCACTTTTTAGCCAGACCTACCGAGTGTTAGTAGGTAGCGGAGCGGTATTACTGCTCAGTAGTGCTATCATGACTAGCGCTAATGCTGCTGATATTGCAGCCACCTATGATAACTCATGTGCTGCCTGTCACGATAGTGGGGCGCTGAACGCCATCAAAAAAGGTGATAGTGCCAAATGGCAACAGCTTATCAAACAAAAAAGCATGCCGACACTTATCAATTCCGTCAAAAGTGGTATGACGCAGATGCCTGCTGGTGGTCTTTGTAACAGTTGTAGCGACGATGATTATCGTAAGTTGATTGAGTACATGAGTAAGTGAGATGCTGACCGATAAAGCAACACAATACGACACACTATAAAACAACTTAAAAAAGCGCTGGGTTTTTTAGCCTGTAAGCGCTTTTTGTTTTTTGTTGGCATACTTGTCTATGTGTTAGAAAAACTGATGGATGTGACGATTAAGTAGGCAAATGCTACAAAGTCTTGCTATAATAATCGAAAATAAACCCTGATGTTAGTAAGTACTTTCAGACTGCTTGTGGCCAAGACCTTAAAACATATACCTACCTAACCAATAGTAGGGTGGTTTATATGAGGTATCTTATCAGTGCAATCACTCTAAATAATGCTTACGCCGAGCTAGTAGGATTTGTATCAATGAAAAAGTTAATCGCTGCTGCCAGCTTATGCGTTGCAAGTTTCAGCGTACAAGCTGCTATTATTGTTCCTGAGTACGACGTCAATGCCGGTAAGCAAATTGCAGAAACGGTTTGTGCTGCTTGTCATGGTGTTGATGGTGTCAGTGTTGTCCCTGCGCAGCCTAACTTGGGTGGCCAAAACGTAAAGTATCTTTACAAACAGTTGGTCAACTTTAAAGCAGGTTATCGCAAGAACGGTATTATGCAATCACAAGTTGCAAACTTATCGCAGCAAGATTTAGCCAACGTGGCTGGTTATTATGCTAGCCAAGCGCCTTGGGGCGTTGGATTTGGTAATCCTGCGACCAACCAAGAAGCCACTAAGCTATTCTTAGGTGGTGATAAGTCACGCGGTGTCATCGGTTGTGCAGGCTGTCATGGTCCAGATGCTGCTGGTAATACTTGGGCGGCATTTCCACGCTTAGGTGGTCAGCATGCACAGTACATCGCAACTCAGCTAAAACTTTTCCGTGCGGCTGGCCGTGTTGATGATGTTGATAGTGATGAGCAAAAACGTGTCAATGATGCTGCGAAAGAAGGCGATATGGGCATGATGCAGACAGTCGCATCGAAACTATCGGATCGTGATATTCGTATCTTGTCAGACTATATCAGTGCTGTTCACTAATTGATTGGTATCAGCTACGAGTGCCTAATACACCTTGCCTCACTGAAATTAATAAGCACTTGACCATATATCCGCCATTGTTTCATTATTAAACCCCGATTTCGGGGTTTTTTTATAACTGTTCATCCCTTATATTATAGAGACCTTATAGTCATTCCATTATAAAAGAGTCGCCGCATTAACCTCGCTTGAAGTATTGAATATACATTTGCTTTTGGTTACCTTGTGCTTCTTTTAAATTGAATCGACTATATAAAATAAAACTGCTTACAGAGGCCTATCATTGCTCTGTATCATGATAAATTATCGTTATTCACTTTATACCAAACCCACAGAGTATGATTGGCGGTGTCAAACTTGTTTCGTCTACAATGCGTAGTACGGACACTCGTTTTCCTAGCTATTCTCATTTTTGTGAAAGGTATTAGATCGTTTGGATTTAGATTATGATGATCCGTTATGCTTCTTATTTTATCGCGGCACTGCTACCGCTACTGCTGTTTCGTTGGTTTGCACCAGCATCCATTGGTGAGATTGACTTTTGGTTACTCTGGCTATTGGCGATGGTATTGGTATCCTTGCCCGTCGTTTATGCGGAAATTGCTTTAGCCTATCGTAGTGTCGATGCGCCATTAGCAGGGATGCAAAAGCTTACTCGCGAAGCAGATGCCAGCCCAATATGGCGTAGTTTTGGGTGGCTCGCCGCGCTGGTCTCTATTCTGATTGCGGCATTAGTGATCTCAGGCGCGAGCACAGGTATTTTGGCGGCATTGACGGAGCTTAATAGCGCTCCTGCTATACCAGATTTTGCGATCGCTGCTGGCCTGATGGTCATTGCTGTGTTACTCAGTTTATTGGGCGTTGCACCGTTACCGATTGGCCTGGGATTAATGGTGATAGGCTTACTGCTAGGAGTGGCAAACGGTTTACCAAATGTTGCTTTTGCGATGACTGATATCAGCTTAAATGAATGGGCGCGTGCAGTTGCGTTAGCGTTGGTTAGTGTGGGTGCAGGCACAGGCTTATACTGGTTTGGTCAAAACTTGGTAACGAACCAAGTGGCAACAGCGGTAGACACGGACAATATCAATGCACAAAAACCTGCTCGCAGCCGTGTGCCGAGTGAGTATCGGGCAACCAAATTGGTACTCCCGATTTGGATATTGCAATTGATCGTTGGGGTTGTGGCGTTATCTATTAGTGGCATGGCATTGCCACCGATTGGACAGCTATCGTATTGGATAGGGGTGTTATTTGTCGCCAGCTATTTGCTACATTATAGTACCCAGCAATTAGCGCACAAGTTTGGACTACTGGTCAGTTTGCTATTAACCTTTGTTTTGGCGCTTTTGTTAGTCGTTATCATACCAACTGTTTGGCTGGTCGGACTTTTAGTGATTATTAGCAGCATAGCGGTATTATTGCTGTCTATCTTTGCGGGTTGGCAGATGAAAATTAGTCATCTGCGTAAGTCATTAAATTTTGGCAATGAAGCGTTTTATAACTTATGGCGAATAGCGATTCGTTTGATTGTGCCACTAGCACTGTTATTGGCATTGATAGGTTGGGTGATGCAGTGGTTGAGTTAACCGCTAATGGCATTCAATCTGATAATAATTGTGCGCCGTCATCTGAGCAGACCATGATAATGACTGTTTATTTGGCATATGCTGAAGATGCAAAATGTCAGCATTATTTAACCTTACAGGTTAATAATGAAACAAGTTTGTATGAGGCATTGAGGCAGGCAGGGTGGTTGGTGAAATTTCCAGCGTTAGCACGTTGGTGTGAGCAAGTGGCAGATATTGCAACGCCAACGGCAAAGCGTTGGCATGTGGGTATCTATGCACAAAAACAGCCGCTCAGCTATCGCTTGCAGCCTTTTGATCGTATCGAAGTATATCGCAGCTTAAGCGCTGATCCCATGTCTCAGCGCAAAAATAAATCTCGAGTTTAAGCGATGTTGCGCCATCTATCATTAAAGCCAGTTGCCGTTCTTGATTATGAGGCAGGCAGGCTTTCGATACCTTCAATACGATTGACCAAACCATTATTATCAAAGTAGATAATTAAGTGCTGACTGGCATTTTTGACATCAGCAATACCTTTGCGGCTACCTTCTGTCCCTGCTTTGTAATCGTAAATATAATCCCAACGCTTAGGTTCTAAGGTGTCTCTAATAGCTGGGCTACCAAGGATATAAAGGACTTGGTTTTGATTCATACCCACTTGCAGTTTTTGCGCTTGCGCTTGAGTGATGGCAGTGCCTTGTGGCAAATCAATCTTATAAACACTCAATAATGAGCAGCCAGACATAGCGACAGTAGCGCTAAGCATACTGGTTATGACAATCTTGCGTAATACGCTTGTAGGGCTTAACGGACGAAAAGTTAATGTCTTTATCATGGTAAGATGACTCATAAGAAATGAATTAGGCGCAGCCAGAGGTTGTTAATGCTAGTCTGGCCGACAATCTTGGACAAATGATACGTCATTTACTTGCAATTTCCTACCACTTACGACATTATTTACCAAATGCTACCTGAGGCATTTTATTATTTATATTTTAAATTCATAGACTTGCGTTAGGATTATTATAGAAAATAACAGGCTTGGACATGAGGTCAAATCAGCCAGTCTGCTGTTATTAAAATGTTTCATATACTATAAAAAATAATCATTAACGATTATTTATCTCATATTTTTGGTTCTTTATTTGCTAAGACTGTCACAGTCAGAAGGGATATTATGGCTTCTTTTACCAATCAAGATTTACGTAAAGCGGGATTAAAAGTCACGTTACCTCGCATCAAGATTTTAGAGCTACTGGAGAGTGCAGAGTTGCATCATATGAGTGCTGAGGAGGTTTATAAGGCACTGATAGAGCAAGGTGAGGATGTCGGTTTAGCGACTGTCTACCGAGTACTGACGCAGTTTGAGCAAGCTGGTATCGTCGAGCGTCATAACTTCGAAAATAATTTATCGGTGTTTGAAATTACCCAAGAAGGCCATCATGACCATTTGGTTTGTGACGTTTGTGGCAAGATTATAGAATTTCATAACGAAGTCATCGAAGAAGAGCAGCTTAAAGTCGCAGAAAAGCACGGATTTAAGTTATCAGGTCATTCATTGGTGCTATACGGTATTTGTAATGACCAAGAGTGTCGGGATAGCATCAAGTAATTTTTTAATAGGTGAGCATGATCTACCTTTGATATCGTTTTTATTGCGTTATCGCCACGTATAAAATAGGAAAAGCCCTCATAATAATATGAGGGCTTTGTTATAAGTTTTTATGGCAAAAACGAATAACAACGCTCAAAAGCCACGCTTAACTGATATCTAATGATAAGTTATCCGCACCTTCATCCAGATTGGCAGTGCCATTCTTACTACTGAGTTTGATTTTTAGGCGTAAATCATTAGGAGAGTCAGCATGAAGAATGGCTTCTTTATAGGTGATTTCTCCTTGCTCATATAAGTCAAAAAGAGCCTGATCAAAGGTTTGCATGCCGCTATCCCGCGATCGTGTCATGACATCTTTGATTTCATGAACCTCGCCTTTACGGATATAGTCACTAATCAGCTGTGAGTTCAATAAAATCTCAATAGCTGCACGGCGTCCTTTGCCATCAGGCGTGGGAATCAGCTGCTGCGCGATAATGGCTTGCAAGTTAAGCGACAAATCCATGAATAACTGATTGTGGCGACTGGTTTCAAAAAAGTGAATGATACGGTCAATCGCTTGGTTGGCGTTGTTGGCGTGTAAGGTTGCAAACACCAAGTGCCCTGTCTCAGCGTACTGAATCGCGTAACTCATGACTTCACGGTTACGAATCTCACCAATCAAAATAACATCAGGTGCTTGGCGTAACGTGTTTTTTAGGCCTGCTTCAAATGAATGGGTATCGATACCAACTTCACGCTGGGTAATAATACAACCACGATGTTTATGAACAAACTCGATAGGATCTTCAATGGTAATGATGTGACCATGCGAGTTTTGATTACGGTGTCCGATCATAGAAGCAAGGGTCGTTGATTTACCTGTACCTGTCGCACCCACTAGCAGAATGATACCGCGTTTTTTCATTGCCAGCTCTTTTAACGCGGGCGGCAAACGTAGCTCTTCGACAGTCGGAATTTTATTCTCAATTTTCCGTAAAATCATCCCTGCCATATCACGCTGTATAAAGGCACTGACCCGAAAACGTGCTTGCTGTGCTTCATCAGCAATGGCAAATTGGCACTCGTTGGTCTCTTCAAACTCTTTTTGCTGGTTGGGTGTCATGACGCCTTTGACCAATCGCATGGTTTGCTCAGCGGTTAAAGGCGTTTTACCGACAGGCAGAATTTTGCCATTCACTTTCATGGACGGCGCTACATCAGCGGTAATAAAAAGGTCCGAACCATTTTTATTGATCATTAACTGCAATAGTTTATCAATGTCCATATCGTACCTGCATTCGATGTAAATCGATTAAAAAAGTATTTAAAATCATGTTTTAAAAATCGCCAGTAGCAATAAAAGTAAGGCATATCATGGCTCATGAATGCTTGTATTATTGACTCACACATCAATCAAGATAAGCCGGTGACGCACGATGAATAATATTACAAGAATGCCTCAGGCTGTTTGGCATAAGGACGGGCTACGTCTTTACTAATGGTGCCTTTTGCTACTAGATTTTTGAGCGTTTGATCCAGCGTAATCATACCTTCACCTGCACCTGTTTGGATAGCAGAGTACATTTGAGCGATTTTATTCTCACGTATCAAGTTGCGGATAGCGGGTGTGCCGAGCATGATTTCATGTGCTGCTACACGTCCGCCTGCTTGACGACGCAAAAGCGTTTGTGAGATAACGGCTTGTAGTGACTCTGATAGCATCGCCCGAATCATGTCTTTTTCTGCGGCGGGGAATACATCAATGACACGGTCAATGGTCTTAGCGGCTGAACTGGTGTGTAGAGTGCCGAATACTAAGTGACCAGTCTCTGCGGCGGTTAATGCCAAGCGAATGGTCTCAAGGTCACGTAGCTCACCGACCAAAATTACATCGGGATCCTCACGTAGCGCAGAGCGCAATGCAGGCTCGAAACCCAAGGTGTCACGATGCACCTCACGTTGGTTAATCAGACTTTTCTTGGAATCGTGGACAAATTCGATCGGATCTTCAATGGTTAAAATATGCTCTTTACGGCTCTCATTAATATAGTCAATCATGGCAGCCAGCGTTGTGGACTTACCAGAACCTGTCGGACCCGTGACCAATACTACGCCACGCTTAAAGTCTGATACACGTTTAAACACATCACCCATACCGAGGTCTTCCATCGTTAGGACTTTAGATGGAATGGTACGAAAGACAGCGCCCGCCCCACGGTTTTGATTAAAGGCATTTACTCGAAAACGTGCTAGATTGGGAATCTCAAAAGAGAAATCCGTCTCATAAAATTCTTCAAAGTCGGCGCGCTGCTTATCGTTCATAATGTCATAAATAAGCTGATGCACAACCTGATGAGTCATCTCTGGCATATTAATACGGGTCATTTCACCATCAACACGTATCATTGCTGGCATACCGGCTGAAATATGTAGATCTGATGCTTTATGCTTAACCGTAAAGCGCAGCAAGTCTTCGATGCTTAAATTGTTTTTTTCAGCCATAATCGGATATTCCTATCAATCAATAAGGGTAGGACAAAGGAGCAAAAAAGGGGGGTGATTACCAATCGATCAATGATCTGATTAAAGTCGGTCACGTTAATAAAGGAGTAGCGATGGTCTTTACCATTACTATTATATTCAGTAGCATATGTTAAACCATGTAACAATATAATAACAAGACTACCGACAATTAACCATCTACTACACCAATAAAATGTAAAATTAGTCATTATGAGTGTCGATTTATAGATTGATGCTTGTTGAGTTTTTTATATTAAAAGACATTTATAAAAAGTTTAACCATAGCTAATAAAAGTTCATTATATAAGTCATTAAAAATATAAGTCATTAAAAGTGACTGATTAAAAAATGGATTAAATTATTCTCGTGAGTAATATATGAAAGAAATAGAAAATAACATTGATAGCCAAAATCTTATTGCGAGCTGGCAGCAAGTGAGTAAGCAAATGACTCAAGCGTGTGAGCATGCGGCACGACAAGCAGATAGTGTGACGTTGCTGGCAGTTTCCAAGACCAAACCAGCTGATATGATTGCTACTTTGGCTCAGCAAGGACAGCAGCACTTTGGTGAAAATTATCTGCAAGAAGCCATCGAAAAAATCGATACGCTAAAACGACAGCCAGAAACTAAAGGCATTGTTTGGCATTATATTGGTAGTATCCAGCGCAATAAGACTCGCGATATTGCTGAGCATTTCGATTGGGTACAAACGGTTGAGCGTGACATTATTGCTAAACGCCTAAACGACCAGCGCCCAGCTGAGCTGCCACCGCTTAATGTGCTAATCCAAGTCAATATCGATAACGAAGAAAGCAAATCAGGCTGCCTGCCAGCACAGCTACCTGATTTGATAACTGCTATCAAGGGGTATGACAGGTTACAGCTGCGTGGTTTGATGATTATTCCTGCTAAGGGAGGTACGGATGCTTTTACCCGTACCAAGCAGTTATTTGATGAGATTAAAGAGACTCATGCAGAGCTAGATACTTGGGATACACTGAGCATGGGCATGAGCGGTGATATGACAGAGGCGATAGCCAGTGGTTCAACGATGGTGCGCGTTGGTAGCGCCATATTTGGCGCACGAGCTTAAATTTTTATTTATCAGACAGTCTCATCCATTCTGGTCACTAGCATCTGAGTGATTTTGAGATTGTCCGTTGCGATAATCTCAAATCGATAATTGGCATATTCGATAGTATCGGTTTTCTTTGGAATCTTGCGTAGCATGTACATCATAAAGCCACTAATGGTTTCATAGTTCTGACTGCGTGGCAGATCAACGATATCTAAAGCGCGTACGACGTCTTCGATAGGAGTCATGCCATCGATTAGCCACGAGTTGTCAGTACGTTGAACAATGGGCTGCTCCTCCAAGGTGACAAGCTCCCCCATGACGATACTCATCACATCCTTAAGCGTGATGACACCCACTACCAATCCATACTCATTCACGATGACGGCAAAGTCAGCGCCTGTAGATTTAAACATCTCTAATACTTCAAACAAGGACAAGGTATCAGGAACGAAGAGTGCAGGTTTTAGTAGGGCTTTGTCAGTTAAGCTGACCTCCTGCTGGTTAAGAACCAATGCCAAAAAGCTGCGCGACTCTACATAACCAATAATGTGCTCTAGATCATCTTCCTGACAGACCAAAAACTTGTTATGTGGTTGTTCAATCATCACTTCAACGACTTTTTCAGTGCTCGTTTTGGTATCAAAATAAACAATATTCTCACGTGGATTCATCACCGACGTTACGGTGCGCTCTTGCATGTCAAAGATATTTTCTATCAGATGATGTTCTTGTTTTTTGAGTACACCAGCTTCAGCACCAGCATCCATGACAGCATAAATATCTTCTGGCGTCATATCGTCTTGTCGTATGGTTGAAATACCCAGTAATTCAAATATGACATTTGCTGCACCATCAAATATCCAAATCACGGGTTTGAATATAAAAATCAATAGCATCATTGGTCGTACGAGACGTACAGCGATAGCTTCAGTGTTTGACATCGCCAATCGTCTGGGCATCAAATCAGCGAGCAGAGAAAATAAACTAGTGATCAGCACAAATGATATGACGGATGACACTGCTTCATTCTTCACCAAAAGCTCTAGATAAGGGCTAATAGCTGACTCACCTACCGCACCAGCTGAGATAGCGACGGCGTTTAAAACCACTTGTACGACAGTAATAAAACTGCCAGGGTGCTCTTGCATTTTAAGGACGTCAAATGCGCGGACATCCCCTTCTTTTGCCATGATTTGTAGCTTAATTTTGCGACCAGCAGCGATGGCAATTTCGGCAGCAGATACAAAGGCACTTAGGGCAAGTAATAAAAGAAGAAAGATACTAGCGGTTAGCAAACTCATGACATACTCGGTAAAAAAATATAGGGATTAAAATAATTGAAGTTAAAGAATGAATGGGTTAGAAGTACAAAAAAGAAAGCGTTGTCTATAACAGCTTGGCATTAAAAGTCGGTTTATAGAAACTAAAAAAGCTGGGTAAGCACCCAGCTAATTATAATAAACTTGATTTTTTATAAAAGTATTAAATTAGCCATGCTGCTCGCGTTCTACATAATAAAAGTAGGGCAAGCAACAATGGTTAATCTAATTTAGCCTTTTACTGACCATTTATTCACTAATGGATAACGGCGTTCACGTCCAAAGGCTTTATGGCTAATTTTGGTACCGATTGGCGCTTGTAAACGCTTATATTCGCTATTGTCTACCATCTGGATGACTTTTGCGACCAGTTCAGCGTCAAACCCTTTATTAATGATGTCTTGATAGCCCATGTCTTCATCGATGTATGACATTAAGATGCCATCTAATACATCATAGTCAGGCAAGCTGTCTTGGTCTTTTTGGTCTGGGCGTAACTCAGCAGATGGCGGGCGAGTGATGACACGCTCAGGGATGACTGGGGTGTCTTCCAAGCGGTTGCGATAACTGGCCAATTTATAAACCTGCGACTTATAAACGTCTTTTAACACATCAAAGCCGCCTGCCATATCACCATATAATGTTGAATAGCCGACTGCTAACTCAGACTTATTACCAGTGGTGATGACCAAGTGCCCAAACTTATTGGACAGCGCCATCAGTACCACACCGCGCGCACGCGCTTGGATATTTTCTTCAGTGGTGTCTGCTGGCGATTTGTTAAATAGTGGGGCTAAGGTATGACGGATACCTTCAACCGCATCAAAAATAGGACAAACCGTATAAGAAACATTTAAGCGGCGAGCCTGTGCTTGAGCATCTTCTAGACTAATCTGAGAAGTATATTCATAAGGCATCATCACCGCATATACCTTGTCAGCACCCAAAGCATCAACAGCGATACATAGCGTTAAGGCAGAATCAATACCACCTGATAGACCAAGGATAATACCAGTGAATCCTGAATGGTTGACATAATCACGCAGGCCAACGACCAGTGCTTGATACATCTCTGACTCACGGCTCAGTGTTAATGGCGCTTTAGTTTGACTATTAAACTTGGCAGTTTTGACGTCTAAAGTGGCAAGAAGTAACTGATTCATAAAACGTGGTGCTTCGTGGGCAACGCTACCATCAGCTTGCACCGCCATAGAACCACCGTCAAATACCAAGTCGTCTTGACCGCCAACGGCGTTGACATACACGATAGGCAAATTATTCTCACGGCTACGCTTAGACAGCATCGTTTTACGATTGTCTTGTTTTTCGATCTCAAAAGGTGAGGCGTTCAAGCTAATAATCAGATCAGCACCTTGCTTTTTAAGCTCGGCAATAGGGCCTTTTTCCCACAAATCCTCACAGATGAGCAGACCGATTGTGATGCCTTTATAGTCAAATAAAACTTGGTTACGACCTTTATCAAAATAACGACGCTCATCAAATACGCCATAATTTGGCAAGATTTGCTTATGATAAAAACCTTTTTGATGACCATTATGCAAGATAGCAGCAGAGTTGAAAGTACCATGATGGTCGACATGTGGATAACCGACAATCATCACGATGTCATCGATATCACTTAAAGTAGACAAGGCGCTTTTGATGCGACCAGATAAGCTTGGGCGTAGTAATAAATCTTGCGGTGGGTAACCTAATAAAGCAAGTTCTGGGAAAATAATGACATCCGCACCTTGCTCGCGAGCTTGCAATGCGAGTGCACGCATTTTTTCAGCATTGGCAGTGATATCACCAACCAAAAAATGCGACTGAGCCAATGCAAAAGTAACGGTTTCTTGGGTTTTATTGGTCTTACTGGCCTCAGTTGAGGGAGTTATATTGGGATTATCATTGTCTTTTGACATTGTTATTGTTCCTATCGATATATGGTTTAAAATTTGTTGGGTCATTGTTGATTTAAAATAAAATCAAAGTAAATCCGAAATTCACTCAAAATAGCACTCTGTCATATCGAATTCTAATAGTGAACGGATATGATGAGCTTGCTTACGCACAGTGTCCAACGTTGTAACGCCCCTCTACAGGTTTGATCTTATGATAGTCTATAGAAGGCCGATAAAAGAGGGCTGTAGCGCATCGTCTGAAAAATGTTATATATGTAGAATGATCCAAATAAATAAGAACAAACGAATTTAATGCTATTAAAAAGCTTAAAATAATTGCTTTAGTATAGCATCAATTATCGTTGCAAATAGAACGCGCCAGTGAATTACCTTTCAATAGGTCAGTTTACAGTATGAATGTAAAATATCCTTTTAGTGCATTGTTTTTACATGTTAAATCTATGTGTCAACTTCTATCTATTAATGTCATCATCTAGTAAGCTTATACAGAGAAAGTTGTAAGTAAAGATTACAACATATCGTTATATCATTATCGTATTTTGCGGCATAATAAGCCGTGATAATCGCTTAATATTTATCTTGCGTTAGTCAAAACTATCGTCCGTAAGTATGTTACGGTATGCTACGATTTGATGCTCTCAAAGCAGGTTTACTGGCACTGATTGTTTACACCCCTCGCTAATGAATACCGCTAATGGACAGGGTCTTTTTATGGGAACCGTCTGTGAGTTGATATTCATCACACATTTATAAACTTGCCAGCAAGGTCGCGATAGATCTTTGCTGTCTGCTCTTGGTTTATACGCTATGATTGAAAATTGGACAAAAGAATTTATTATTCAGCGCTTATTGGCTATTACTCTGTTGGTGGTGCTGTTCGTACTGTGTTTTCAAGTGGTACAATTTTTTATTGTACCCGCATTATGGGCGGCGATTTTAGCGTATGTTACCTTTCCTATTTATAACTTTTTTTACGAAAAAGTAAAGCTGAGTCCTAATTTTAGCGCTGCTATTATGACGGTGAGTATCTCCTTAATGATAGGTGTGCCACTGGTTATCGGTGTTTTTATTCTACAGCAAGAAGCCTTGAGCCTAATCAGTAACTTGATTTATCGTATAAAAGTGGGCTATTTAGATGTGCCTGATTCTATTAAAGATATGCCTATCATCGGTCAGCAAGTGAAAGATGTGCTGTGGAGAATCAATAAAAACCCAGAAGGGACGTTAGAGGCGTTTCGTATTTGGGTACAGTCACATTTATATTATGGCAAAGTAGCATTTGATGTGGTGTTTAGCGGCCTTGCCAAGTTAGGTATGGCGCTGATGACGTTGTTTTTCTTTTATCGTGATGGTACCAGTTTGGTGCGTCAAATTCGCCAAGCACTGCGTAATATCATTGGCAATCGCATCGATGGCTATATTGATTCTGTGGGTACGACCACGCGTGCGGTGGTTTATGGCATTGGTTTGACGGCATTGGCACAAGCACTGCTCGCAGGTGTGGGTTACTACTTCGCTGGTGCACCAAGTCCTATCTTACTCACTATCGTAACCTTTATTATCGCCCTGATTCCGTTTGGCACGCCATTTGTGTGGGGCGGTGTATCCATTTGGTTGTTAAGCCAAGGTCATACTGTAGAAGGGATTGGCTTGGCACTATGGGGCACTTTGGTTATCAGCTGGGTTGACAATCTCATCCGTCCTATTGTGATTAGTGGCGCGACCAAAATCCCTTTTATTATTATTTTTATTGGTGTATTAGGTGGTCTAACGGCTTTTGGCTTTGTTGGTTTGTTTATCGGTCCTGTGGTGCTAGCCATCGGATTGGCGGTATGGCGAGAATGGATATCGCAGCATAAAAATGAGATATTTGCCCCGCAGGATTTGGTATTGTCTGACAACCAAACGTTGCCACCAGTCAATGAATCAGAGTAGAGGCACGTAGAGGCACATAGTCATGTTAAATAAGGATACTGCAAACGCTATGCAAAATAGAGCGAACTCTATTGACAGCATTACTATCGTGGCCGATAGCAATATCGCAAGCTTGGATGCGTTTTTTAATGCTTCGATGCTTGGACAGGCGTCTGAGCAGACGGTCAATATAATCACCGTCGCTGGACGTGATATCAATGCGCAGTTGCTCGCAGACGTTCAGCCTGATGTGCTGTTGATACGCTCGGTGACACCAGTAGGCGAGGCATTGCTAGCCAATAATAACAGCGTAAAATTTGTCGGTTCGGCGACTATCGGTACCGATCATGTCGATCAAGATTATTTGGCGGCGCGAAATATCACTTTCGCCAATGCGGCTGGATGTAGTAAACATTCTGTCGCGCAGTATGTATTGACGGCGATTTTGACGTTGCGTCCGCAATATTGGCAGCAATCCACGAAGCCATTAACATTGGGCATCATCGGACTTGGTAATATTGGTAGTACGCTCGCTCAGTATGCCAATGAATTAGGCTGGCAAGTACTAGGTTATGATCCACTACTGCCTGCATCGAATACGAATAATGCCAGCCTTGAGCAAGTGCTTAGCCAAAGCGATGTAGTGAGCTTACATGTGCCTTTAACCGATAAAGATACTACAAACCCTAGTGGCAGTGAGTATCCAACAAAGCATCTGATTGACGCAACTACGCTGGCAGTGATGCCTGCGCATACTTTGCTGATTAACAGCGCGCGCGGACCAGTCATTAATGCGCGTGATTTAGAAGCAGATATTGAGCGCACAGATCGCCAAGTAGTGCTCGATGTGTTTGAATTTGAACCAGAGATTTCTGAGCACTTATTGTCCAAACTGGCTATCGCCACCCCTCATATCGCAGGCTATACGGTCGAAGGTAAACTGCGTGGTACGCAAATCATCTATGATGCGCTCTGTGAAAAATTGGCAGTCTTGCCTGTATTGTCGATGCATAGTTTGCTACCGCTCAATACTTATCTCTGGTCTGAGCTAAAAGCACATCCAGACAGATTACAGAAGTTTTACGATATCATGCACGATGATGCTGCACTAAGAAGCAAACTGGCTGACGGTCAAGTAAAGGGTACTGACTTTGATCAGTTGCGCCGAGATTATCACTTACGCCGTGAATGGCAGTGGTAAAAGTTAGGCAGCCCTCAACCCTAAAGTAGCATCTGAGAACTTATTCTTATCCTTTAATTGCAGTAAATAATAATGACCCAAGCAAGTAATTCTTCTTCAAAACCCAGCTATGCGCCGACCATGACATTGGCAATGGCTCAGCAGCGTGCGCACTTGATGAGCACCGTTCGTCAGTTTTTCGCCACGCATCAAGTGCTTGAAGTGCAAACACCGCTACTATCGCAGGCTGGCAATACTGATACTTTCTTACAATCAGTTGCCGCGCAAGTGACGTATCAAGATAAACCTTGTACTTATTATTTGCATACTTCACCTGAGTTTGCCATGAAGCGTTTACTTGCCAGCTGGCAAGTGCCTATATATCAAATTTGCTCCGTATTTCGAGATAACGAAATAGGCGTACGCCATAATATCGAATTTACCATGCTTGAGTGGTATCAGCCGAATTATAGTCTGGATGATATGGCGGCTGAGCTAAGTGAGTTATTAGCGGCGCTTTATGGGCATTCAGTGGTGATGAGTCATTACCGCTATGTTGATGCGTTTATGGATTTCGTCGGCATACATCCGCTGACAGCTAGCCTTGATGCCCTGCAAGCAGTAGCAGAAGATAAGGGTTTGACAGGTTTTGATTTCAATAGTGATTTGGATAATACAGAAGATGGCGAAACAGAGGTTCGTCAAAGCTGGCTGGATTTGCTGTTCAGTCATGCGGTCGAGCCAAACTTGGGTCACGACTTACCGACCTTGATTATAGAATATCCACCTGCCACGGCGGCACTGGCAAAAACAGCGGTTGATAAAGAGGGCAATACAGTCGCTAAACGTTTCGAGCTGTATATCAATGGTATTGAGATTGCCAACGCTTATGATGAGCTAGCAGATGGACAAGCGTTAAGAGAACGGTTTGAGCAAGACAATCAACTGCGTAAGCGTCATAACCTGCCACAAATGCCAATCGATGAGCATTTATTAGCAGCGTCTGATGCTTTAATACCCTGTAGCGGTATTGCCGTTGGTATCGATAGATTACTCATGGTAATCACAGGCGCGAATAGCTTAGAAGATGTGATTTCTTTTCCAAGCGGTTTGGCCTAGTCGATTATTGAGAGACTTAATACAGTTGCCACTTATTTGACAAGCCTATTAGAAAAAAGCGAGTAACCCATTAGGCTTACTCGCTTTTTTCGTTTTAATCGCTGTAAAGTTGATTCTTATAATTTTGCAATCGCTTCATCAATCGCAGTCTCACCGTTATGCATACTAAACACTTTCTTGACGGTATTATTGGCATTTAGGACGGCTGCCAGAGTAGTCGCCACATCGGCAATTGAATTTTCTCCAGCATTATCATCGTTAATAGTGACTTTACCAGTTGCTTCGCGCTCTTTTAGCGCCCCTGCTTGAACGATAGTGTAGTCAAGGCTACTATTATTAATCAACCACTGATCCGCATAATGCTTGCAGATATAATATTCTTTTAGGTCAGCAATAACAGCATTGTCCCATTTACTGGTGTCTAACGAAAAGACGGTGCTAAGCATAATATAGCGCTTAATGCCTTTGTCCTCTGCGGCTTGCATGGTTTTGACCGCCCCATGTAAATCCACTTCTAAGACGTCTTTACCGCCAGACCCTGCAACGAAATAGACAGCGTCAATGTCTTGATCAATTTGCTTTTGTATAGCCTCTTTTTCGGCAGTGATATCTAAATCGAGTTGGCTATAATTGTCATCGGTAAACAATTTTTCTTTTTGGCGTGTCGTGCCAATAACTTGATGGTCATCCGCTAATAGCTGCTTAACCAAATCCGTACCCACTCGACCACTTGCCCCAATTACTAAAATTTTCATTGTCATTCCTATTCTTATGTACGTTATCGTTGTTGTAAAAACTGGATATAGCGTATCAAGAAAAAACGGCACACTTCGTTATGAAGCGTGCCGATTGCATAGTGTTTGGTTATGGCGTGTATACAGTTTGCAAAGTGAATAAGATCAAAAAACCAAAGACAAAGCGTGTGAAAACTAGCGTACCAACTTGTTTAATCCATCAGCAAAAGCTTTTTTGTCACGATCGCCATAAGGTTTTTGACCACTCATTTCTTGTAGCTCGAGCACGCCAGTACCGCGCATGGTATCCATAAAATCACGCATATTGAGCTTTTGCTTGATATTATTTTTGTCGTAGACCATGCCGCGTGTCGTCAATACCATACCACCTTTGTCCAAAATGTCATTAGCCAAAGGAATGTCGCTAGTAATAGCTAGATCGCCTGGCTGTATTTGCTCAACGATATAATCATCGGCTTTATCAAACCCTGATGGCACCACGGTCATGACAAGCAGTGGTGACTTACGCAGTTTGATCGGCTGATTGGCGACGAATATTGCCATGGTTTGTGTGCGTTCAGCGGTTTTGATAATCAAATCTTTGGCAATCAATGGCACCGAATCGGCATCTACCCAAATCTGCATTATTTCTTAACCTTTTCTGTTTTTTCCTTAGCGTCGATAGCCTGAGTTGTTTGGCTGTCATCAATATGGATTTCTGTACTCTCTAAAATATTGTCATTGTTATTGTCAGTAGTGGTTAGACTATCTGCCGCTTTTGGCTGGCTATCAATCGCAGATGGTTTTTTCTCAAGTCCCATTTTATTGGGTAGCGTAGCGACGAGCTTGGCCAAAGCAGGCTCTAAGTCGGCAACATCATTGGGCATCAAGGTAATATGCGCAATTTTGCGGTCATCGCGTTCTGCTTTGTGGTAGCTATGATAGTGTACGCCATCGATATTTAGTACGTCGCTGATATCTGGATATTGTCCCAAGACATTGAGCATAATCGCTGGATGCACGTTGTCGGTATCACCTAATGGCAGATTGACGATGGCGCGAATGTGGTTTTCAAATTGGCTAGTGACAGCGCCTTCAATGCTCCAATGTCCTGAATTGTGCACACGCGGCGCAATTTCATTAGCGAGTAGCGTGTCATGACCACGCGCATCTTTGGTCACAAAGAGCTCAAGTGCCATAACACCAACATAGTCTAAATGGTTCATTATCTTGGTGATGGCATCGGTTGCTTGTTTGAATAAATGACTGGTGCCAACGGCAGGCGCTTGGGTCTTGGCTAAAATACCATTATGATGATGGTTTTCGACCAAATCGTAGCAACGAACCTGACCATTTTGTGCGCGTGCGGCGATAATAGAAAGCTCGCGGCTAAAGTTAATAAAACCTTCTGCAATCAAAGGGGCGGGCGTTGGCGTTAGCGAGCCCTTACCCGTAACTGCATCTTTAAGATCTTGCCATGCCGCCTTGATATCACTGTCTTGTCTAATCACAAACTGACCTTTGCCATCATAACCACCACGGCTGGTTTTTAGGACAATAGGCAGTCCTAATTCATGACAGGCTTGCTGCAAATCCGCTTCAGAGTTGACAGCCATAAAGGGTACAGTGGCAATATCAAGCGAATTGAACATTTGCTTTTCTTTCAAGCGGTCTTGAGCGATATCAAGCGCAATCAATGGCGGAAACATGCCTTGTTTGCTACCTGATTTTGATAGATCAGTCAGCTGTTCAACTGTCGCCGTCGGTGTGTTTTCAAACTCTAAAGTGAAAACGTCTGCTGCGGCGATGAAGTCTTCCAATTTATCGCTATGAAAGACGTGGCCGTATAGGCTAGCAGGGCAGTCAGCGCTGTCTTCTAAAAACACACATTGGTAGCCAAGTGGCATCGCTGCTTCGGCAAGCATCATACCAAGCTGACCACCGCCTAAAATACCGATGGTACGAATGGTTTGGGTAACAGGGTAAGCGTTCGCTGTAGTCATGGCAGGCTCTTTGAGTTAAAAATGAATAATATTTTGGGTGTAATAAAAGGCAAAAAGTCATCTATTAAAATAGGAAAAGGTGCATTACATGCACCTTGTATTAAGTAAAACCCATCTAAAAATAAATATCAAGTAAATAGCCGCTATATCTCAATAAAGGGATTTAAGAACCGCTATCAAAGACAGGTAATTAGCTATGGAGAATGCCAGGCGTTGGGCTAGCAAGGATGGTATCAGTTTGCATTTGGCGCAGATTGTCCAGTTTAGCCGCAATGGTCTCATCATTCAATGCTAACACTTGAATCGCAAGCAGAGCAGCATTGTAAGCACCTGCTGAGCCAATCGCCAATGTGCCAACGGCAACGCCTTTAGGCATTTGTACGATGGACAACAAGCTATCCCAACCGCTAAGCATGGAAGACTTTACAGGAACACCAAACACAGGTAACGGCGTTTGACTGGCACACATGCCAGGCAGATGAGCAGCACCACCAGCGCCAGCGATGATAACTTGTAGACCGTTATCTTTTGCACTTTTTGCATAGTCAAACAATCTATCAGGGGTGCGGTGTGCTGACACTACTTCACAATCAAAGGCGATATCAAAGTCTGCGAGCAATTGCGCTGCCGCACTCATGGTTGCCCAATCAGATTGTGATCCCATAATAATGCCAACTTTCGGCTGACCAGCAGGGGAGGCGATAGGGCTGTTTTGATCCATCGTGTTAACAGTAGCTGTTGTGGTGCTCATGCTTTGATATCCTCAAAAAGACCATCATACAAAAGTTTTGTTGCTCTCGTAAAGCCAAGTTTGATTTTTAATAAGAAAGCGGGGGCAATAGTACCAATTTTATGGATTGGGGTTTGCCGTTTTATCATGGTGATATTGGACAAAGTTACTGGCTCTTAGTGGCAGTGGTTGCTCAGTATCGAGCTGATAACAAGTCAGATATCCGCTGTCTACCGCCGCTGAATAATCAGTACAGGCAACTTGTGAACTCAGTGGCTCAGGCGTGCCAGTTAGCCAATAATGACCGACAAATACCGCTTTATCCGTTTTCAGGGCGAAATCAATACTTTCAGCCAACACCTCTTTTGGAATCTGCGCCAATGCTGATGCAGGCGCACGCGCCACCTCATAAAGAAGGCGTTTATTCAGCCCGTCAAGCCACCAGCATACTCGAACGCGCTTGCGCTCAGTGCCTTCTTTATCGACCATGACTATGCCGTCGGGTAATGCTGTTTCTACACCTTTTAACACCCGCTCTAGCGCGTCAAATGGCGCCGTGTTTTCTTTGGCAGTGGCGACTAGCCCGTGCGGCGTTAAACAGTTATCGTCAGTCAATAGCGGCTGCAATACCGCCATACTATCGACATCCCAGCAGGCATGAACAAAACAAGCGTCGTCTGTTTCAATCCATAAAGGCAGCTCATATAACCGATTAAGCCAATATTGATGACGCTCTGAGCCAAAAGCTATTTCGGCTAAAAATGCCGCATGTTGGCGTATATGTATGTCATTGTGCGAGCGCAGATATTGGCTGGAGTTATCAGGGTCAAGTGTGGCAAAGGCGAGGGCATTATATTCATGATTACCCATTATCGCATCTGCCACGTTAGCATCTAACATGGCAAAAACAATCTCTAAGGTAGCCAATTGCTGTGGTCCTCGGTCAATCAAGTCGCCGATAAATAACGCCCGATGCCCTGCTGGCGGTACAAAGTACGTGCCATTATGAACGTAACCTAGCTGCTCTAATAAGCCAATTAACTTGTCTGCGTAGCCATGAATATCACCGATAACATCTATCATCATAATAATTATCAAATTCTTAAATAGTTTGTTGAGTATAAGTTTGTGCAAAACATAACGCGACGTTAATCATCGCTTAATTACTTAAACTGTCATCATAACCCAAGTGCTCATTTCAATTTTTATCATTGAGCTTCATTAATAAACTTCATTACTAAATTTAAAGCCCAGGTGATAATAGCGCATTGATAAAATGCGGTAGGACTTGCGGTTCTAAAATAATCGTGGCAATAACCCCAAACGCGCCGCCCCACATATGCGCCATATGATTGATATTAGAGCCGCCCCGTTTGTCTGCATAGATACTATAAGCGATATAAGCGACGGCGAATAATATCGCAGGTATAGGAATAATCGCGAATAGGTAGATTTTTTCCCACGGTGCCAGCAAAATAAAAGCAAACAATACGGCTGATACACCGCCTGACGCGCCAAGGCTTAAATAGCTCGCATTATTTTTATTCTTGAGGTAGCTTGGAATCATCGCAATGATAATGGCCAAGACGTAAAAGACCACAAAACCATAACCAAATAAGAACGGCTGATACAGTCCTTCAATAGCACGACCAAAAAAGTATAAAGTAAACATATTAAAGAGCAGGTGCATGCTATCGGCATGAATAAAGCCATGCGTGACAAAACGGTCCCACTGCCCATTATTTACCGCTGGCGGATAAAAAATAAGCCGATTAAATACTGTTTTGTTTTGCCATGCCACTAAGCTGACAATAACCGTGATAATAATAATAAGGGTCGTATGATTGAACAAAGGAAAATCCTTAGGCTGCGCCTGATATGTGACAAGGTGATGAATAACAATGTTCAAAGCCTACGCATTATGGCTGAGTGCAAACTAAATAGGACTGACAAGCAATTATTAAGCATGAGCTATTTATAATAAAGTAATACTAACAGTAGTTATGACAATGCAAAAACTTATTATGTGACAAAATAGTGCATTTATATGCTTTTATAGTGAATAATATAGCAGGCTGTCAGGCAAATTGAGTAATGCTTCGTATCTTGACGGTAATGGTGGGTTAAATGAGAGCGGTATCCAAGCATACAGATGCTAACGACAAGTAAAATAAACGTTTCATGCGTTGGTAAATTTAAAATAAAGGCCGAAAGAGGCAGTAATTTATGAGTATTATCGACCAATTAGAAAAGACCGTAACGCCAGCTGTCATAGGTGAGCGCAATAGTCATGATAGTGTGGCTTACATCAGCTTATTGGAGCAGTTTTATGCCATCTTGGCATCACGTCTCGCCTTGCCGCAAGTGTATTCACAATTTATCCGCGCCGAGCAAATGATGGTTGATAGGGCCACAGAAAGTTCACTGTTCGAACAATTGTGGCAAGACAAAAGCATACAACAGCTTATGATCCGAGAGCTGTCTGCTACCCATCATATTGATGAGTCTGCTACGTTACAGCTGCTCATCAATGCTGCGCCACTGGCTTATCGTGAGCTGACAGTATTGGCAAACGGACAGTTTTTGCCAGCGTTTTTGCAGGGAGAGCAGGCGGCACTGCGTCAGTATTTACCGATGTGGTCAGCACCTATTATTACTGCTCCTCAAAACGTCAATAGCGCATCAGAAGCACACCCACACATCGCCGCAGATATTGATAGCGTACCAGTGCGTGACACCTCCTTGGATGGACGGAAAAATTCTCATATAGATACCAGTACGATCGCCGCAGCGACAGCCGCTTATAGACAAAATGCTGATACAGCAGATAAAAAAGATATTGGAAATACTGATGTAGAAAGTATGAGGATAGGTGATACCGATGGTCATTTTATCGCTCATACTGGCGCCATTCATGCCAATCCCTCCACGCATCATTTGGCAGAAAATAGCAGTATGAAGCAAGAAAAAGTGCGTACTCGCAATCAACGTAATGATTTACTGGTACGGGTGGGTTTATTAATAGTAGCCATTGCCGCGATAGGGCTTGCTGCTTGGGCAATATTAATTAGACCGAACAACGCGCCGCCTGTAGAAGCCGCTGCGACAGTGCCTGTTGTGGTAGCACCAACGCCTGCACCAGTAGCGCAGGTAATGACTCCCATTGAGCTCATCGTTGGCGTAGATAACAGCGGTAGTCTGTATGCCTGTAGCGCTACCATTGGCGATGCAGCGCTACAAAGCACCTTGCAACAAGCGCTCAATACCAGCTTTGGTGAGCAAGCGAGTATTTGCGAATTAACAGTACAGGCTGGAGTTGCCAGTAGTATTGCCAATTTACCTGAGGAAGTACTGCCCAATGTCTTGACGATGATTAGGTCTACGCCATTTGCACGCCTACATTTGCAGAATGATCGCCTTATGTTAGAAGCGCCAGACAGTATGCTCTTGCAACGACTGGTTACGGATATGCGTACTTTGATACCTGCCATGGTCATCGATAGTACTGCACCATTACCATTGCCTGAAAATAACGATGCCAATGCAATGAATAATACGAATAATCAGTTTGAGAATGAGGGAGCTGCCAACAATCAGTATGCTAATGACTATAACAACGGTGGGTCTGGAGAGTTCCAAGCAGCAGATGATGATACAGGCGATCGTATCGTACCTAATCCTGTACCCAACAATTATAGTAACAATACCAACAATACTCCCAGTAACATTCCTAACAATATCCCTAACAATACACCGATGAATAACAGACCGTCAGGTTCTATTTCAGAATCGGAGGTAGATGATATGGCAAGCACACTCATCATCGCTGAACCTGCACAAGTAAGGAATAAATGATTGGATAATAGAGGTGTTTAAAGATTGTTTAATCATTTATCCATTGAAATAAGTTATCAAGTAAGGATGGCGGTATAAGTTGCTTATACCGCCATTTTTTCTGTTGATACCCAGTTGGAAGTATCTAAAAAACCATAAAGTATCTGAAAAAAGGATATATTTTCTCGATTTATACATAAGTTTTACTGATTCTTTTATGGCTTCTCACTGGGTTAATGATTGGTTATTTGCCATGTTTTTGGTTACGTGTGACACTTGAAATATTACCTAACGTATCATTTGTACAACAACCTGTTGATTGTTAACACTGACTTAATACTTTTATAATGATGAAAATTGAACAGGGTCAAGATGGTTTTAGCTGTCATGGTTCTTATTTCAAATCATTGTTTTATCTGGCGTTTTTTGAATATTTTAATTATATAAATCGATACTAATATAGGCACTAATAGGAGAATTTTATTATGGATATTATCAGTCATTTGACGCGTACCGTTAGCCCAGCCGTGCTGGAAGATGATCATAGTCCCGCTAAAAAGGGGCTGCTTGAACAGTTCTACGCTATTTTTGCGGCTCGCTTAGCGGATAACGATACTTATAATCGTTTTGCAAATGAAAATATCACTCGTGACGACCAAGGGTTTTATGACCGTGTATGGAGCGATGATTCGCAACGTGATCAAATCGCTCGTGAGCTGGCAGGCAAGCATAATGTTGATGCGACGTCTTCGCGCGGACTGATAGCGATGGCAGCGCCACTGGCTTTTCACGAAATCAAAAGCTTGGCAGGTACCACACCAGTGCCGCAGTTCTTAAATGATAATCTCGACAGTTACCAGCGTTATATTCCTGCCTGGGCAAGCGCCGTTCTGCCAGTCGGTATGTTGGCAGCGACGCCTGCTGCTGGCGCGCGTATCTCTGATACGGTGAGCACCGCTCCATTGCAACGCGAAGAAGAGCAGCAAGGCAGCTTTATGAAAGCATTGCTCCCCATTATTGGTTTGATTATTTTAGGCGCATTGGCTTGGGCTTTACTTCGTGGTTGCCAAGAGAATCCTGAGCCTGTCGCTACACCGGTGGCTACTGCCCAACAAGCAGCGCAGGGAGAGGGTCAGTTGGCAGTGGCAGGTGATATCGAGCCTGCATCATTGCGCATTGCGACTGGTGAAAATAGTGAACTGTATGCTTGCCGTATGAATGTGGGCGACGAGACCTTGCAGACCAATGTAATGAATGCGTTAACCAGTGCATTTGGTGAAGAAGCCAATAAATGCCGTGCTGATGTCGATGATAATTTTGCAGTAGATATGCCAGCGGCGGCTCAGCTAGCTACTATCTTACCTATCGTCAAAAATGTACCAAATGCGAGCATGATCATCAAAGGCGATGTGATCACTGTCAATGCGCCTGATGCAGCGGCATTAGATAAGCTAGTGGCTGACTTACAAGCGGCTGTTCCTGCGATGACCATACAAGCCGAAGGGCCATTAGATTTGCAGGGTGAGATTGATAATAGTTTGGCAGCTGCGGATGTTGCTATGACCAATCTTGGTAAAAACCCAGATCCACGTGATGTGGCTCGTGCATTGAGTATTCAGGTTATCAACTTTGAAGTGGATGAAGCGGTCATTCCTGATGTCAATAAAGAGCTGCTTGACCGCGCTGCTAAGATTATCAACGAAGTACCGAATATGAAGCTGACGATTATCGGTCATACTGACAGTCAGGCATCGGATTCTTACAATGTAGAATTGTCTCGTAATCGCGCTGAGGCAGTGAAAGAGTATTTAGTATCTCAAGGTGTTGATGCCAGTAAACTGATGACGAAAGGCATGGGTGAATCAGAACCTATCGCTGATAACTCAACGGAGCAAGGTCGCTTCCGTAATCGCCGTATTGAATTTATAGTCAATGACGAGATGGCCAGTGCAAACGATGGTATGATTATTAGTAATAACGCGCTTGACCCAGACTTAAACCCTTTGGATAGCAATAACGATGATTTATTGCCTGATGGTGATGATGCCACTCAAGGTACGGCAGTAGATCCTGCCAATTAATGTACAACAGCTTGATTGAGAGGTTATTCATTCAAAAAAAACCGCATCTTATAAAAGGTGCGGTTTTTCATTTTGTTAAGGCTATTTTTTATAAGTGGCTAATGATAAGTATCTAATGATAAGCGATTATTTATAAGCGGTCGGATCTTTTAATTCAGTAGCGTTGCGAATCGCTTGTGCCTCAGATTGAGGATTAAAAAAGGTTTGAGTCACGTTTTGCTTTGCCTGTTGCCAATAGTTGAATTGTTGGCAAGTTGATTCCAGATCACCTTGCCATGTTGGTATCTGTCCGCACATCGTTTTAATACGGTTTTGATTGGGATAAGGCAGCTCTTGTGCGGTCTCTGCGGCTTCATGGGCGGCGACGCGATCGTTACAAACCAGCGCAATATCACAACCCGCTTCAATCGCGGCTTTCACACGTGCGCTGACATCGCCTGCGGCTTGAGCACCTGCCATACATAGATCATCAGAGAATAAGACCCCATCAAACTTTAGCTGATCCCGTATGATGTCCTTGAGCCAAATTTTAGAAAAACCTGCTGCCTTGTCATCGACTTGCGAAAAAATAACATGGGCAGGCATTAAGGCATCAAGCCACGGTAGGGTTTGGGCAAAAGGCTGCATATCGCTATGCATAATCTCATCTAGGCTACGCGTATCGATGGCCTCAGCCACATGGGAGTCAGGGGCAATCGCACCATGACCGGGGAAGTGCTTACCCGTGGTTGCCATGCCAGCGGCTTTCATACCGCGCATAAACTGAGTCGCCAGCGCAATGATCGCTTGCGGCTCTTGATGAAAACTACGATCCCCGATGACTTGGCTGATGCCATCTCTGTCAAGTACTGGGGCAAAACTGAGATCAATGCCCACTGCCAACACTTCTGTTGCCATTAGATAGCCACAATCGTAAGCACAGCTTAGCGCATGGCTAGGCTCTTGATTAAATAATTCCCCAAGCTTGCCCATGGCGGGTAGTGGGGTAAAGCCATTGCGCAGGCGTGCGACTCGTCCACCTTCTTGGTCGACGCCGATTAATATATCTGGGTTGTGATAACGTATGTCGTCACACAACGCCCGTACTTGTGCCGCATCTGCAACGTTTCGGGCAAATAGAATCACCCCGCCCACCTGTGCCTGTTTGATTAAGCTGACATCTTCTGCTGTCAGTGCGGTACTATCGATATCAATCATTAAGACGCCGTACATTGCGTAATCCTTATGGTGTTATATATTGTTATATGATCGGTTCAGATTCAAATAAATAAATGATGATAGCTGGCAGTGTGCCACTATTATCAAAACTGCTTTATTATGACAGTTATTATCAGATGAGCATAATGTGGCAGATGAATAGACTCAAATCAATTCGCGAGTGGGCATTGAATCGTCAATAAATGACCCAAATAATGATGAACAATAAATGTCATAGAAAGTTTGGTATGTGCAGGCGTAGCGTGTAAGATTGCTTATACAGTTTGAGACAGTTGGATATCTATGTGCATGATAATATTGAGTGATTTTTAACAATATATTAGCAAACAGCAAACAGCAATGGCATTTAGTGACCATAATTATTCAGAAAATAGCATTTTAGAAAGTATCGTTTTAGATTTTAGAAACTATCATTGAATACATATTCGATTGATAATGGTAGATAAAGATTTCGTGACTTAAAGATAAAGCATTTATAGGCGGCGACTGATTCAGTCACTTTTGATTTTTATAAAACAAATAATATTATTAACGTAAAATAACTAGGTATATATGATGAAAAAACAACCAGCACAGTGGTTACTCAGTGCAGCGTCAGTGGGCATCGCCGGTATTATTCTCACCCAGAGCTACGGCACGGCAATGGCCGACACCAATACTGGAGGCTTTGTACAAACCCCTGAACAAAAAGTCACCACTCGCCAAGTAGCCGCATTGCTGGATCGTAGCCACTATTTGAATCAGCCGCTAGATAGCAAAACGGGCAGCGAAATTTTGTCTATGTATATCGATAGCCTTGACCCAAACCATACGTTGTTTTTGCAGTCTGATGTGGATGAGTTTAAGAAAAAATACGCCGATGAATTCGGTGCTCGCCTCAAGCGTGGCGACTTATCTGCAGGAGTAGAGGTCTTTGAACGCTATCGCAAACGCTCAAATGAGTATTTTGCGATGGCGAGCAAGATGCTAAAAACCGATATCGATTTGACGAGTGATGATACGATCGTGCTTGACCGTGAAAAACTCAATCATTTTAAAACCAAAAAAGAGCAGCGTGATTATTGGACGCGTCAGCTTAAGTTTCAGCTGATGAGTATTACCTTGGGCCAAGAAGATGAAAAAGCCAAAGAAAAAGTATTCCTGAGCAATCCAGATATTACTCGTGGACAAGATTTGGTGCGCAACGACCAACGTACACCAAGCGAGATTTTACAGAACCGTTTATCGCGACAGCAAGAGCAGTTTAAGCGTCTCACAAACGATGAAATCATGGAAACCATCTTAAATACGGCGATGCTGACTTACGATCCGCACAGTAATTATTATGCACCGATTCAGGCCAACGAATTACAAATCCAATCTAGCTTGCAATTAGAAGGCATTGGCGTCTCTATTCGCCCTGATCGTAAAAACCCAGATTATACTCGCATCGTGACCTTGGTTGATGGTGGTCCAGCAGCCAAATCTGGTCAGATTAAACCCAACGATTTGATTATCGGTATTGCCAAAGATGGCGAAAACATGACAGATGTGGTTGGCTGGTCAACGCGTGAGATTGTGAGCTTGATTCGCGGCAAACGTGGTACGTCAGTGACTATCAAAGTGCGTCAGCCAAATACCCCTGATGCCAGTGCACGTAACGTGACGGTGGTTCGTGACATTATTCAACAAGAAGAGTCAGGGGTTACCCAGCGCGTGGTAGAAGTACAGCGCCCTAATATTGATAAAACGCCAAAACGCATCGGCGTCCTTGAGATACCGAGCTTTTATCTGAATTATCAGGCACGCCGTAACGGTGAGGATTATCGCAGCGTCAGCATCGATACCGAAAAAGCATTGAAAGCGTTGAATAAAGAAAATATTGATGGCCTCGTGGTTGACTTGCGCAATAATCCAGGTGGTTCATTGGATGAAGTAGCAAAAATGCTTGGCTTCTTTATCAAGAGCGGACCGATGGTGCAAATCCGTGACAATCGCGGCAACATTCAGGTCTACCGTGACGATGATGGCGGTGAGCAACTTTATGATGGCAAAGTGGTCGTTATTACCAACCTAGCGTCTGCCTCAGCCAGTGAGATATTTGCCGCGGCTATCCAAGATTACGGTCGTGGGCTAGTGGTTGGCAGTACGACAACGGGTAAAGGTTCAGCGCAGATTCAACTCGATAATTTGGCATTGGGTTCAGCCACTTTAACGCAGCGCAAATTCTATCGCATCACTGGTGGTAGTACGCAGAATAAAGGTGTGGTACCTGATGTAGAGTTGGTCAATATCTACGATGATGCCACTTTTGGTGAACGTGCGCAGAAAAAAGCGTTACCTTGGGATACCATCAAAACGGCGCCTTACAAGCCTGAAGGTAAGTTCACTGATACGACGCTGGCGACACTTAACCAGCAGTCTAAAATTCGTCAAGAGCAAAACCCACAGTTTGTTTATCTCTCAGCGCTAAACAACATTCGCGATATGGAAGACGAGAAAAAACCAATTCCACTTGATATTAATAGCCGCCGAGCTAAGATGCAGTTGATTGAAAAGCGTTCACTAGAGGCTGAAAATAAACGTCTTATTGCAACGGGTGAGCGCCCTTATGCCAATTGGAACACCTATCAAGCGGCAATGGATGCAAAATTTGAAGAGCGCAGCCGCATGAAAGCCAAGGAGCGCCCAGAGTTACCTGAAGACGAAGCCTTCATCAATGAAGCGGCCTATATTATGCTAAGCGCTGAACCCAAAGCATTGTTAAGCCCTGAAGAGAAGCTATAAACCGTCAATATTGTCAGCCAAAAAGGCTGTGATTAAAATCCATGTAAGCATATGCTTACATGGATTGACGTTTATACCTCTTACTAACCATGAGGCAATCTGCGATTATAACTGTACGGCACGATTGAACGAAACGGTTCATTGATACTAGGGATTGGTATCTCAAAGGTCGCATCAGGGATAGGTGGTTTGCTGATTAAGGATGATAAGGCTGGATGCCTGTCAGTTATAGGATACTCCGGGATTAGGTATCATATAACGATAACATGGATGGTTAGTGATAAAAGCCGCATAACGCTTGTCGTTATGCGGCTTTGTTACGTCTGGACATTAGTAGTTTTTATGGTAGATTTTTTAGAGAGACATTGCTCAAGTTTAATATCACTGTAGACGTAAATAGCGCTCAGCTTATAGATAAGTATATTTATATTAATATTAATATTAATATTGAACTTATCATAGAATAAGCATAAAAAAGGCCAGTAACCTTATCAGCCACTGACCTTTTTTGACCAAATGGCAATCTTAATAAAGACTACCATTTAACATCTCACTATACTCTAGAAGAGATTAGTGCTCAACGCCACCAGCGCCATGGACATGACCATGGTTTAGTTCATCTTCAGTCGCTGCACGCACTTCTTGGATTTCAACATCAAACGTCAAACGCTTACCAGCCAATGGATGGTTTGCATCAACGGTCACTTCTTTGTCATTTACTTCAGTAACGGTAACTAGCATTACTTGGCCGCCAGCTTCTGACTGAAACTGCATACCCGGCTGGATATCTTCAACGCCTTGGAAGTTATCACGTGGTACATGTTGCACCGCTTGCTCTTGATATTCGCCGTAGCCATCAGCAGGTTCAACAACAGCATTGACTTGTTCGCCAGCAGATTTACCTTCTAGCTGTTGTTCAAGGCCTGGAATGATGTTGCTGTGGCCATGCAAATACGCAAGTGGTTGACCTTCTGGTGATTGGTCAAGAATGTTGCCTTCGTCGTCTTTTAGTGTGTAATTGAATTTGACGGCAGTGTCTTTTGCAATAATAGTCATAAGTTATCCTAAATATATCTATGTAAAAAATTAAATACGGTTGCAATAAACCTAAAAAATCCAATCAGCAAGCCAAATAGCCACGTCATTAGTCAATTATCATCAGTTTATTAAAGTAACTTTAGCAGTTAGCATCTTTAATTGAGATGGCTCATATAACTTTCAAGGTAAAAACAATAAAAAATGCTATTTTATACTGATAAATGGCATTTTTTATGAAAATAAACACAGTTTTTTGTGGTTTGAAGACCGTAAATGGATATTCGGGGTTTGCCAGTTGCGTTTTTGGACAATGGCTTTTACCATAATGATATAAATAAGGATAAAAAGACAATGACTTCATTTGCCAATAATTCACGCAATCAGCTATCGGATGCCAATACAATCAGCGATCACCATAAAGCTAAAGCTGATATCAATTATCGACTCAATTTCGAGCGGTTTTCTGAGCACTTGGTTGATGTGTCGCTCAATTTTACGGCAGTAAATGATGCGCCTCAACTTTGGCTGCCAGCGTGGATACCAGGCAGTTATCTGATGCGTGAGTTTGCGCGCAACATTACCGCGGTGCATTATCAGGTGTTAGACAGTCAGGTGCTAGATAGTAAAGCATTAGACAGCCAAATCATGGATGATGATAATCATCCTAAGGTTTATCGCGCGCACAAAATAGATAAAAACACGTGGCAATTACCAAAAGCTAAGGCAGGGCAAGCCATCAGTGTCCACTATGAAGTGTACTGCTATGATTTATCGGTACGTACTGCCTATGTCGATCAGCACCGTTTGTATGGGAATTTCACCTCAATGGCATTGGCTGTAGAGGGGCAGGAGCATCGAGCGGTACAAGCTAGCTTAGTAGTGCCAGCAGCATTTTTAGCAGGTAAAGATGAGAGTCGGCTACTATTGGCATGTGGGTTAGAGTCTACGCATCTACGTCTTGATGGGCAGCATAGCTATGGACTACAAGCAGATAGTTATCACGACCTTATTGATTACCCGTTTGAGATTGCAGAACAGGATAAGTTTGACTTTATTATTCAAGACAGTACGCATCAGACGCTACATCATCGTTTTTATCTCTCAGGTAAGCATAGCGCCAATATGGGTAGGCTACAGCAGGATGTCACTCAGATCTGTCAGTGCTATTTAGATTGGTTGGGTGATGCGCCATTTAATGATTATACGTTTATGACCTTTGCCAGTGGTCAGGATTATGGTGGACTTGAGCATATCAATTCGACCAGTCTCATTACGCCGCGCCGAGACTTACCAACTCTTGATGAGCCAAAAATACCAAGCACCGATTATCAGCGATTTTTGGGCTTATGCAGCCATGAGTATTTTCATTCGTGGTGGGTCAAAACGGTACGCCCAGATGTTATGTTGGATGTCGATTTGCGCCGCGAGGCATTTACACCACTGCTATGGGTATTTGAGGGATTTACTTCGTATATCGATGACTTTATGTTGCAAGCATCGGGCGTGATTGATAAGCCAAGCTATCTCAAGCTACTGGCTGAGCAAATTAATCGTTACTATCAAACCGCGGGTCGCGCGTATCAAAGCGTTGCAGAGTCGAGCTTTGATGCGTGGATTAAGCTATACCGTAACGATGAAAATACAGGCAACGCTGGTATCAGTTATTACAACAAAGGCGCACTGGTGGCGTTATGCTTGGATTTGACACTGCTCCAAAAGAGCAATGGTCGCTATCGTCTGTTTGATGTGGTCAAGGCTTTTTATACTCAAGCAAAGCAAAACGACAATAAACGCATTGGCATTAATAGTGCTGATATGAGTACAGTCATTGGGCAGTTCATGCCCATAGAGGATTGGGAAGACTTTGAATATCGTTATGTCAATGGTGTCGAAGAGTTGCCAATCGAAGCGCTGCTGGCGGCAAACGGTATTAACATGCATAGCAATACCAAAGAGACGGCTGACAAGCATGTGCCTTGGGGTATGCGCTGTACTGAAACACCTGCTGGACTCAAAGTCAATCGCGTGACACGTGCTAGTGTCGCTGCTAGAGCGGGTATTTCAGCGAACGATGTCATTGTGGCGCTTGACGGTATCAAGGCTGACAGTAAACAATTGGCGTTGCTGAGTAATGTGGAGCGCGACATTAAGTGTCACCTGTTTCGCCGTGATGAGTTGATGCGTGTCAATGTGTTGCCTAAAGCGGCTGATGAAGCCATTGACAAAGCATCTCCGCATAAAGTGAGCTTGCACTTGGCAAAAGCAAATCAATCGTCAGAAGTCAGTGATAATTCTTCTCCAGTCGATACAGGCTGGCAAGCATGGCTCAATGCGATAGATCGTTATCAGAGTTAAATACATTACTAAATGTATTAATGTGAATGTATTTGTTCTCACTATTCTGTTCAATAATTTATTAAATGAAAGCCCCTGCCAAATAATATTATTTGGCAGGGGCTTTGTGTAATGACTGGCAGTCTTTTTTGAGGCGTGCTAAAAATTAACAGCTAAGTCAGCGTTTAGTAATTCAGCACCTAAGAAGCAGATTGCTCAGATTGCTGATGATTATCCGCTTCACTTGTGCCCTGTGTCTCTTTAGTATTTTTATCGGTACTAGCACTAGCACTAGCATCTGCAATCCATTGTTGCATATACTCAATCTCAGTCTGCTGACCATCGATGATATCTTGTGCCAATTGACGCATCTCTTCGTCAGTGCCATATTTCAGCTGAATGTTTGCCATCTCTACTGCGCCAATGTGATGCGGCAGCATACCACGTGCAAATGCCATGTCAGGCACAGGATCGGCGATACCCAATACCATCTCGCCATTTAAGACATCCATGCTTCTGGCATACGCTTGCTGCATCGCTTCAGTATTGGGTTTAGGTTTGGCTGTATCAGGGTGGCTAGCAAGCCATTTATTCAAAATATCGATTTCAACTTGCTGAGCGGCGATAATCTCTTGTGCCAATTGACGCATCTCTTCGTCAGTACCATATTTCAGCTGAATTTTTGCCATTTCTACGGCACCGCGGTGGTGTCCAAGCATCGCTTTAGCAAAGGCTGTATCAGGATCGTTATAACCCATACCGATCATCATCTCATCATGCATTCTAGTCATCGACCTTGTATAATCTCTGAGTATGTCGGTCATTTGGCTCTCATCCGTGCTGTTTTCCCCAGCTACTAGGTCGTTATCAGCGTCAACGTCATTTGGAGCATCGACGATATCAGTCACAGGTGGGGTCGCTGCATTAGAATCTGTGTCATCGTTGTCTTTTGTCGGCTGACAGGCGCTCAGTATAAGCGCCGTAGAGACGCTAGTGGCCAACAAGATCCAACGACGAGAAACAAACATAACATATCCCTATAATAAAAAATCAAATGATAAGTGGATGAGACTTATGATACCTAAACAATGGTGTACTGAAGCTTAGCAGATAAACCTTGCTCGTTCGAGACGCGATGTTTAGCAAGTCGTAATTGGTTTTAATTGCTACCAAAGCCAATGACTAAGGCGTATTCTTATTTAAAAAAGCTGATAGAAATAAGGGTATGCCCTAATAAGCAGATGCCAGTCACGAGTAATCAGCAATGAGATACCAGTAGATTGATAGTAATAATTAATCAAGAATGCCTAATTGCTGACAGCGTTCGCTAGTGAGATGAATACGCACAAACTCACCAACGGCTAAATCACCCAATTCAAACCCTGCTACTGACCAGCGTATCAAACGCAGACAAGGCAGTCCAACCTGCGCTGTCATACGTCTGACTTGGCGATTCTTACCTTCATAAATCGTCAGCATGAGCCATGAAGTCGGTACATTCTTACGCTCACGAATAGGCGGCTCACGTTGCCATAAATCAATGGGTAAGTTTGTCTCTTCTACCATGAGAGCCGTCGCCGGTAGTGTCTTGCCATCTTTTAAATGTACGCCAGAGGCAAGCTCATTCAACTGCGCTGGCGTTGCTGTGCCTTCAACTTGCACCAAGTAAGTTTTGCCTTGCTTATGACGGTTTTTTGCAAAATTAGCAGCAGAAGGTGGCTGGGTAATGGCTTTATTGACTCGACCATCACTCGTTAAAATCAGCAAGCCCTCTGAGGTGGCATCAAGCCTACCAGCAATCCGCAAAGACTTATCGGTAAAATACTGTGATAGGGTGGTGTGATCATTGTTGCTGTCATCACGAAACTGACTTTGCACCCCATAAGGTTTGTTGAATAAAATCAGACTAGAGGTTGACATGGTTTGAGATTTCCTGAATTTTAATCATTATTTTGTGCGTATTTTGAGGTTAGAGCGTGTCCTCAATTTACGATTTTTAAAACGAGGACACACCCTAATAAAACGTTATTTTTTTAAATCAACGCTATAAGCTGCAAATTTGTTGATTTTATATAAAGTATCTTTGTTATTTTGCGCGTTATTATAACAGTCTGTGTGGATGCTATTTTACTAAAGGGATTTTTACAGTATCGTTAAGTCAATAAATGATTATTCAGTGCATCGCTATTTCACTTATTCATTTTTTAAACCATTTATCAGCATATCGCAACTTACCTATTGCTCAGAGTTTTTAGTTTGGCTAACCCGCGTTTAAAGCGGTATAAATAATCATAATAGAGTGGCTAGCATAACAGAATGCTAAGGATGCTTGCGATATCTAACATACAACCAAGGAGTTTTATCCATGTCTTATGAGAAGGTTATCGTCCCAAGAGACGGCGAAAAAATTACCGTAAATGCTGATCTGTCGCTAAATGTACCCAATCATCCTATCATCCCGTTCGTTGAAGGGGATGGTATCGGGATCGATATCACGCCGGTCATGATAAAAGTGGTCAATGCGGCCGTGGAGAAAGCTTATCATGGCAAACAGTCCATCATTTGGATGGAGGCTTATCTTGGCGAAAAAGCCGCTAAAATATACGATGGTGACTATCTGCCAAGCGAGACGCTAGAGATTTTAAAAGACTATGTTATCAGTATCAAAGGTCCATTGACCACGCCAGTTGGCGGTGGTTTTCGCTCATTGAACGTAGCGGTACGTCAAGAGCTTGACCTCTATGTGTGTCAGCGCCCAGTTCGTTGGTTTGAAGGTGTACCAAGTCCTGTTCAACATCCTGAGCTGACAGATATGGTCATTTTCCGTGAAAACTCAGAAGATATCTATGCAGGTATCGAATGGAAAGCGGGCAGTGAGGATGCTAAGAAAATCATCAAATTCTTAAAAGAAGAGATGGGCGTTACGAAGATCCGCTTCGATGATGATTGCGGTATCGGCATCAAGCCAGTATCCAAAGAAGGCTCGCAGCGTCTGGTGCGTAAAGCCATTCAACATGCTATCGATAATGATTTGCCCAGTGTGACTTTAGTGCACAAAGGCAATATTATGAAGTATACCGAAGGCGCATTTAAGGAATGGGGCTATGAGCTGGCCGCAGAACGCTTTGATGCAGAATTATTAGATGGTGGTCCTTGGATGACAATGAAAAATCCAAAAACAGGCAATGATATTATTATCAAGGATGTTATTGCTGATGCCTTTTTGCAGCAAATCTTGATGCGTCCGGCGGATTATTCAGTCGTTGCGACGCTAAATTTAAACGGTGATTATATCTCAGATGCCCTAGCAGCCGAGGTGGGCGGTATTGGTATCGCACCGGGCGCTAACAAAGGCGGCGCAATTGCGGTTTATGAGGCAACTCATGGCACAGCACCTAAATACGCGGGTCAGAATAAAGTAAATCCTGGCTCATTGATTTTATCAGCTGAGATGATGTTACGAGACATGGGCTGGACAGAAGCCGCTGATCTCATTATCAGTGGTATCCAAGGTGCTATCGCTAACAAAACAGTCACTTATGACTTTGAGCGCCTCATGCCAGATGCTATCTTACTCAGTACTTCTGAGTTTGGTAAAGCGGTTATCAAGCACATGGATGTTTAAAAAGTATATAGAGCTGAGTCAGCTGTTATCAGAATTTTATAGTATTGATAAAAGTATCAATATTCACAAAAGTATTGATAAACATATCAATGTTAAAAAGCCACCTACAGTTATGTAGGTGGCTTTTTTATTGGCAGTTTTTTGCTGTTTATAAGTGATATTTTAAAAGTAACGTTTTAAACGTACTGTCTTATGTTCAAGCATAAAAAACACCGCTTAAGTCTGAGACCTAAGCGGCGTTTTTATTTTACCTAACTGGGTTCAAAAGTCTTTATAAGTAAAGAAAATTAAGCCCAATTGTTTGCTGTATTAGCACATGACTCAATTACAATGAGGCGATTGCTGTATTGAATAGCTTGCTTGGACGCATCGCTTGTTCAGCCAATGCTTCGTCTGCCAAGTAGTAACCTTTCAAGTCGACAGGCTTGCCTTGAGCTTCATTTAGCTCCTTGACGATAGCAGCTTCGTTGCTCTCAAGTTTTTCTGCCAGCGGTGCAAATTTTGCTTTAAGATCAGCATCTTTATCTTGTGCCGCAAGCTCCTGTGCCCAGTACATCGCCAGATAGAAATGACTACCACGGTTATCGATTTCACCTGTTTTACGTGATGGACCTTTGTTATTTAACAACAGTTTCTCTGTCGCCGTATCTAGCGTATCCGCCAAGATTTGCGCTTTAGCATTGTTATCGTGACTGGCCAAATGCTCTAAAGAGACGGTCAAAGCTAAGAACTCACCTAATGAATCCCAACGTAAATGGTTCTCTTCTAGTAGCTGTTGAACATGTTTAGGTGCAGAACCACCAGCGCCCGTTTCAAACAAACCGCCGCCTTTCATGAGTGGTACGACTGACAGCATTTTCGCACTGGTTCCTAATTCTAAAATTGGGAACAAGTCAGTCAAGTAATCACGTAAAATATTACCGGTCGCAGAGATAGTATCCAGACCACGGGCAACGCGCTCTAGCGTATAACGCATCGCACGAACCTGTGACATGATTTCAATATGCAGGCCTGTCGTATCATGATCTTTTAAGTAAGTTTGAACTTTTTTGATCAGCTCGTTTTCGTGCGGACGGTAAGGGTCTAGCCAAAAGATAACTGGTGTATCTGATTCACGGGCACGGCGTACCGCAAGTTTCACCCAATCTTGGATAGGCTCATCTTTAACCTGACACATGCGCCAAATATCGCCGTTTTCAACCTGCTGCTCAAGCAATACCTCATCAGTATCTTCATCGACAATACGAGCCAATCCTGAACCACTCGCCTCAAAAGTCTTGTCATGCGAGCCATACTCTTCAGCTTTTTGCGCCATCAAACCAACGTTAGGAACCGTACCCATCGTCGTTGGATCAAAATTGCCATGCCATTTACAGAAGTTAATCATTTCTTGATAGATACGAGCAAAGGTAGACTCAGGCATGACCGCTTTACAGTCATACATTTTGCCATCAGCGCCCCACATTTTACCGCCTGAGCGAATCATCGCTGGCATAGAGGCATCGACAATTACATCACTTGGTGAATGAAAGTTGGTGATACCTTTTGATGAATCAACCATCGCGAGGCGTGGACGATGCACTTGGCAAGCATGTAAATCGCGTTCGATTTCTTCACGCTTACTGGCTGGTAGCTCAGCGATTTTTTCGTACAAACTTGCCATGCCGTTATTGACATTGATACCTAGCTCGTCAAAGAAAGCGCCATGCTTATTAAAGGCATCTTTATAATAAGTTTTGACTGCATGACCAAACACGATAGGATGCGATACTTTCATCATCGTGGCTTTTACGTGCAATGAAAACAAGATACCAGCTTCGCGGCAGTCTTCCATTTCACGCTCATAAAACTCAAGTAATGATTTTTTGCTCATAAACATCAAGTCGATGACTTCTTTATCCAGCAAGGCAATGCCTGTTTTGAAGACATGAATAGTGCCATCTTCAGCGACACGTTCCATACGTACAGTACGTGCTTTATCTAAAGTGATAGATTGCTCACCAGCATAGAAATCGCCACTGTGCATGTGCGATACGTGGGTCTGTGACCATTGCTTCCATTCACCCATAGAGTGTGGATGCTTGCGTGCATAGTTTTTAACCGCTTTTGGTGCACGGCGATCTGAGTTGCCTTCACGCAATACTGGGTTGACAGAACTGCCCAAGCTTTTGCCGTAACGCTTACGGATCTCTTCTTCTTCTTCTGTCTTAGGATCATCTGGAAAATCAGGGATAGCGTAGCCTTTGCTTTGCAACTCTTTGATACAAGCTTTTAGCTGTCCAACAGAAGCACTGATATTAGGCAGTTTAATGATATTGGTGTCTGGATCTTGAGTCAGACGACCCAGCTCAGCCAGATTATCAGGAACGCGCTGCTCTTCCGTTAAGTACTCTGGAAACTCAGCCAACACACGGGCAGCAACAGAGATATCGCTGGTTTCAACTTCGATACCTGCTGTTTTAGTAAAGGCTTTTACAATTGGCAAAAATGATAAGGTTGCTAGCGCTGGTGCTTCGTCAGTTTTTGTATAAATAATTTTTGACATTAGTTGGGCATTCCTTTTAGTTGTAATTAATAATAAGGCTCAAATATAAGTTAATAATTCCATGCAGCTCTGATGTAATAATGGATCATGCAACGATACTAAATAATGTGTCGCGAGTTTTTTGTACACAGTTTCTTGGAGACCATCGAGTCTGCTTAGAATTTTTCTTCGTTAAGCGGCAGTTTGACTGTCTTGTCTGAACGACCTGCTCATATGAATGACTTAAAAATAGAGTGCGGACGCTACATCATAGTTAACTGATTATAAATCTGATACGATGTCAATATCGCATAATGAACTAAGTGTAGTGTTTTCGGTTGTTTCTAATATGTCTTAATTACATTAAGCTGTTAAGAGCCTTATTCTACCAGTCATCGATAAAAATTTCATCCTTTCTATACAAACACTGCCTGCTAATATTCGTCATAAAACGATGAATAATACAATCATTATTCAAAAAACTGCCAGTCATATCATAGATATGAGTCACGACTAAGTGATTCTTACTCTTCTGTCAGAAATGAGCTGACAAACCAAATCATCTATGTTTTTAGAGGTGACTGTATTGGGATAGCTTTTATTATTGAGAACGCATTGTTATCTATTTTATTCGTAATATCTGACAATTATGAGAGCATAATTGTGACAGAGTTTGAGTAGAATTTTGCTAGGCTAGTCATATACGAAACAAGGTATAAAAAACTACGCCCATATAAAAATAAATAGTGAGTATTATGAGTTTACAATATGCATTACTCAATGACACCAGCTGGCAGAGTCAAGCAGACTGGCAAACCCCCGATACCCCTTTTATGTCGTTTGCCTTTTGGCAAGCGTTAGCCGACACTGGCGCGATTGGTGAGCAGGCAGGCTGGTTGCCGATATTTGTGTTGGTACATCGTGTCGCAGATAGTCAAAGCGACAGCTCGATAGACCACGCTGACCATAGTGAAAACCATAGTGAAAACCATTCTGCGATTAACGAAGCTGCGCAAACAGTCACGCATCCTGTGGCGGTGTTGCCAGTATTCCTAAAAGGTCATCATCGTGGCGAGTTTGTGTTTGACCATTCATGGGCAGAAGCCTACGCGCGTTATGGGGTGGATTATTATCCAAGGCTGGTCACCAGCGTGCCCTATACACCGATTACGGGTCAGCGGCTTTGGTTGGCAAAAGGTGAGACGTTAACCACCGATATCATAAAGACAGCTATCGCAGGCGTCGATGATATTGCTCAGCAAGTAGGCGCCTCAAGCTGGCATGGATTATTTATTACGCCTGAGCTGGCAAAGATTGCGACGGCATTTATGCCTACTGATATTGATATAGCGCATTTGCTCGCCGCTCAAGATAATGGTTTAGAATCAACCGCAATTGACATGCCTATACTGGAACGTCAAGGCTGTCAGTTCTTATGGCAAAATAAAGAATTGCTTAATGGTAGCCAGCCGTTCGCAGATTTTGATGCATTCTTAGCGACGCTAAAAGCCAAAAAACGCAAAACTATCCGTGCTGAGCGTCGTAAGGTTGCTGAGCAAGGCATCATCTGCCAACGTAAATGCGGTGCCGCTATTACTGATGAGGACTGGAAAGCCTTTTATCATTGTTATGTGATGACCTATGCAGTACGTGGACAACAGCCTTATTTGACGATAGGTTTTTTTATGGCACTGGCAGCGACTATGTCTGAGCACTTAATGCTCGCACAAGCGTTAGATGCCTCTGGAGAAATTATCGCCAGTAGCTTGTTTTTATACGATGATCGCCATAGCGAAAATGCCACTCTTTATGGTCGCTATTGGGGAGCACTGGGTGAGTACGACAGCTTACACTTTGAGCTGTGTTATTATCAAGGTATTGAGTTTGCCATCGAGCAAGGGCTTAAGTATTTTGATCCGGGTACGCAAGGGGAGCATAAGCTGGTTCGTGGTTTTATTCCAACGACGACACACTCTATCCACCGTATTTATGACCCACGTTTTGTGCCAGCTATCGCCAATTTTTGCGCCCAAGACCGTGAGCACATGGCGCAGTATCGTCAGCAAGCATTTGAGGCATTGCCCTTTAATGCGGATAATATGCCAGCCTTTGATAACAATCAATAGGCTTTGCTTAATACGCCTAACGCTCGCTTTCTTTTTTATTATGTCACTATTAGCCGTTAACTATGTCCAGTACTCCTTTTATTTGTCTTACCCATTTTTCTCCTCCTAGTGAGCTACTCTCGTGGCTCAATGTCGCAGGCTCTCTCACGGCAGTGTTGGAAGTGAAAGCAGGGCAGCCCTTGCGCGTGGAGCGTAGCTTTGAGGGCTACCGATTGCTGTCATTGGCACAAAAAAAACAATTGAATGTCACAGGTGCCATGCTGAATCGTCCCATGCTAGCATGGGTGCGTGAAGCGCAATTATATGGTAATGACGAGCATCCGTGGGTGGCCGCGCAAAGTATCTTTCCGTTACCCAGTCTCAAAGGTCACGCCCGCCGTCTACAGCAGCTCAAAGGCACGCCCATCGGTTATGTGTTATTTAAACGCAGTCGGACTTTGCCCAATCAGCGTTTTATCCAGCAGACTGCTGAAGGTTGGCAACGGCAAACACGTTATGATTGGTATGGTCGCCAGCTGCTGATCAGCGAAACTTTCTTGCCAGAATTTGTCGCTACTGACAGTTAAATATCTGTTAAGTAGGCAGTCAATAGATAAAAATCGCTAATAATATGTTGACCAACAACAGGCTAGGAGCAGGATGATAGCGGTAAACCATTTATTTTATTGGCTATTTATCTGCGTTATATCACCATTTAATTCACTCAGCTTACAGTGAGGTTTTTTTGCGCTCACCGTACAAATTTTCATGTTACACTTAATGTTTAGCGATGATTTTGATGCCAGCGCGTATCGAGTTTATTGCCGAATTGGACAAGTTAATGACAGGCCTATTGCCTCTGCTTACTCCTACTTATCTTTGCTAATAGACTCAATTCACAATAATGGTCATACCATAAAACTGAGCGTAAAAGTACCGCTGGTACTTTGAGCGACGTTGACACAGTAATTGTTTTATTGTGGGCAGCCTATAAGCTTCTTTTCAACGACATTTTTCAATGACAGTCACTACCTAGGACATCACTATGTTTAAAGATATTTCTATCAAAGATTTTGATCCAGTACTTGCTGAAGCGATGGCTGCAGAAAGCGTTCGTCAAGAAAACCATATCGAATTGATTGCGTCTGAAAACTACTGCTCGCAAGCAGTGATGGAAGCGCAAGGCACAGATCTAACCAACAAATACGCTGAAGGTTATCCTGGCAAGCGTTACTATGGTGGTTGTGAGCATGTAGACGTTGTAGAGCAATTGGCGATTGATCGTGCAAAAGAGTTGTTCGGTGCTGAGTACGTCAACGTCCAGCCACATTCTGGTAGTCAAGCAAACTCTGCCGTATTTTTAGCGTTACTTGAAGCAAATGACACCGTACTAGGCATGAGCTTAGACGCAGGTGGTCACTTGACTCATGGCGCACACATTAACTTTTCAGGTCTGAACTACAATGCCGTACAGTACGGCTTGGTCGAAGGCACTGGTCTTATCGATTATGACCAAGTTGAAAGTTTGGCAAAAGAGCATAAGCCTAAAATGATTATTGCTGGTTTTTCAGCGTATTCACAGGTAGTCGATTGGGCACGTTTCCGTGAAATCGCTGATGAAGTTGGCGCTTATTTGCTAGTAGATATGGCGCACGTTGCTGGTCTAGTTGCTGGTGGTGTTTATCCAAACCCAGTACCGTTCGCTGATGTGGTTACAACGACAACACACAAAACCCTACGTGGCCCACGTTCAGGCATGATTTTGGCGCGTGATGAAGTACTTGCTAAAAAGCTGAATTCTGCCGTATTCCCAGGTAATCAAGGTGGCCCGTTGATGCATGTCATCGCGGCAAAAGCGGTTTGCTTTAAAGAAGCGTTAGAAGCTAACTTTTCTACTTATCAACAGCAAGTGGTTAAAAACGCTAAAGCGATGGCAAAAGTGGTTCAAGACCGTGGCTATGAAATCATATCTGGCGGTACGGAAAACCATCTCATGCTGATCAGCCTCGTTAAGCAAGAAATGACGGGTAAAGAAGCGGACAAATGGCTTGGCGATGCGCATATTACTGTGAATAAAAACGCCGTACCAAATGATCCAAAATCGCCGTTCGTGACGTCTGGCATCCGTATCGGCACGCCAGCAATCACTACTCGTGGCTTCAACGAAGCGCAAGCGGGTGATTTGGCAGGTTGGATTTGTGATGTACTAGATAGCCGCGGTGATGAAGCGGTCGCTACTGAAGTACGCGGTAAAGTAGAAGCTATCTGCAAAGAGTTACCAGTTTACGAAAAAAATCAGTAAGCCGTTTCTCTCTGTTTTAGCCAGCGCTTATTAAGTGTTGTATAAAGTAAAAAACCGCTTAGCTTTTGCTAGGCGGTTTTTATTTTTTTAATAAAAGGATAATTTGATGATGCTACGAATTCATGCTCTTTACCATGTTGATTTTGAAGAGCTCAGCCATATCAGGCAGTGGGTAGATAATCGAGGCCATAGTATTACGGTCACACGTTTTCATAAAAATGAGCCATTACCCGCGCAAGACAGTTTTGATTGGTTAGTCGTTATGGGTGGACCAATGAGCATTCATGATGAAAGTGACTTTCAGTGGCTAGCTGATGAAAAATCTTTCATTCAGCAAAGTATTAATGACGGAAAAACCGTGATTGGTGTTTGTTTGGGTGCACAACTGATTGCAGATAGCTTGGGGGCGAAAGTTGCGCCATCAGGCATAAAAGAGGTTGGCTGGCTGCCCATTCAATTGACCGAACAGGGGCTTGCACATCCGCTGCTAGCAGATTTGCCAAAGAATGAATTCACTGTATTTCATTGGCATGGCGATGGTTTTGAGTGTCCCAAAGGCGCGATGCCAATTGCAACGTCACATACTTGGGCCAATCAAGGTTTTGTTTATCAAACATCAAAGCATAAAGAATTAGGTACGTGGGTGCTTGGTTGGCAATGTCATTTTGAAGTGACTAACAAGAGTATGGTAGATATGGTGTCGCATGGACAGACGTATATACAAGAAGCGATGATTGATCATCCTGACTCTGTGCAAGCGGCTGATGAGATCCTAGCACTAGGGGACACGTATATTGCAGATAACAATGCATGGCTCTCGACCATACTAGATAAACTAGCTAGCTAGATAATTCAGTGAAACGCGATTAATAATCTGTAGCAGGTGAAAATTCAGTATAAAGAAAAGCGCTAAAATGACAGATGAGCAAACCAGTCAAGACTGTGGGTTTTACTTAACTTACATAATACTCGCTATTGATTACTTAACCTGCGACCTATCTTTTATTCAATCTCATTGAACTGAAGAAAGAACCATTTAGCTTCTGCTAGGTGGTTCTTATTTTTAATAACAGATAAGGAGAATACGATGCCTATTTCTACATCTATGTCATTTTTTTTGTAGTGTTCGTGAGGAAAATTTAGCAAGTATGTTCAATGGTAGTATTACACTTGATGAGCTAAGAGAAAATCGTGACAACCAATACTTGGATGTGAAACAAGCATCTTTTGAACACTATACGGAAGAATTGATTGAGCTGTTGGGAGAGGGGCATTACGCCTTGTGCGATCTGTTATTTTTGACAGACAACAGCACGCCTCTGCATGATCAGCATGACGGGCTATTATATGATATGGCAGTCGTACCTAAGATTATCAAAGCGTTTGCCGCGACAGATTTAAAAAAATTGGTACACGACATCGGTTACTACGAAGCAGAGAGCCAAGAAGGTTTGAATACATTTCTTGAGAATTTAAATCATGTTCATAAGTTATTTGAGTTTGCAGAAGAGAACAAGCTCAATGTGATTGGGTTTACGCTTTAGTATATAAAAATTTGCGTTAAGTATTTGTTACTTGAAGTACTTTAAAACTTGAGCGTCTTAGTTTGATGTGAAAAACCGCTCAGCTGAATGGCTAGGCGGTTTTTTTGTGTCGTAGAAAATAGTAGCTAATCCTTCTTCAGCGCATGACTGTCTTCTAATATGCCCATAAATCTCTCATATAACCAAGGCTCAGCATCATCGATGGCTTGGTTATATATTTTAGAGCCGATCAAGTCCACCATAAAATCGAATAAGAACTTGGCAGGCAAATTACCGATATCCAAATCAAACTCTTCGCTCATATAATCTCTCAAATTATCTAACAGCGCTTCTTCCTCTTCCTTCGATAACTTGATAAGTTTGTCTTTACTCATATTATTCTCTCAATACTAGGTAATGATCTAGCTTAGTTCAATCATACCTTTATAGGAAGGTTGAATAATC
>NZ_JBQSXK010000007.1:0-150481 GCF_052378115.1 Psychrobacter sp. AOP30-A2-5
TGAATCTTTATCAATCAAAGATCGGTGAATAGCTGTTTGACGGCTCATGATGCATACAGAACCATCAAACCGTTGACGCTATGGCTTATCTACTAAAACTGTTGGATCACTTTACGACTGTATATATGTGCTCAGATTATGCATTTCAATGCTGCACACATAAGTTTAAGCATTATACGTATTTTTTAATCTAGTCAACATTGCAAGATATTATACATTATCGCTGTTGCACTACTTTATCTTAGTGTAAATCATTAATAATATTGGAGCCTGCCGAACCTAGATACTTTTATCTTAAATAATTTTATATAATTACTCATGTATTAGTAACTTAATAAATTGACAGCACTAAAAGGCAACACCTCAGTGTCACCCTTAAATATTATTTGCTACACTGTAATTTATAATTTTCAATATTTTGTAATTTCGATATCGTCACAAACTGTTTAAATATGGCAAAGCAAACACAAGAGGTTTAAACAATAAATGGAGCTCATATTGAGAATTGAACTCAAGACCTCTCCCTTACCAAGGGAGTGCTCTACCGCTGAGCTATATGAGCATGTTTTTAATAACCACAAAAAATAACTTATGGATTTACTAAAAAAAATATCACGATACAGCAATACTAAAACTGACTGTCGTGATGATTTATTGATAATCTTTGCGATGTTGTATATATGGAGCGGGTGGCGGGAATCGAACCCGCGTCATTAGCTTGGAAGGCTAAGGTGTTACCATTATACCACACCCGCAATTACTCTTATTTAAGAAGACTCTAATCGAGAGTTATTAAGTATAAAGAGTATGCTTGGCGCTATGACAAACTTTAAAAAATATGGTGGTGGGAGAAGGATTCGAACCTTCGAAGCTTTCGCGACAGATTTACAGTCTGTTGGGTTTGACCGCTCCCCAATCCCACCTTAGTTTGCTTTAAACAAAAATGACTTTAGTTTAAGACAGATTCATAAAAAGCTACTTTAAGAGAGATGGTGCCGACTGCCGGGATCGAACTGGCGACCTACTGATTACAAGTCAGTTGCTCTACCAACTGAGCTAAGTCGGCTTGTTCTCTTAAAGTGGTGGCTATTCTATCAAATTTTTTGAAAGACGCAAGCCCTTTTTTGCCTTTTTTATGATTATTTCAATAAAAAAATATAACTAATTGATTGTAATGATGTTTTTTTAAATAAAAAAATAGGCTATTTTTCCACAATAACCGCATACTGTGTTTTTATGACTGGAGTCCCTAGCGAATCCGTAAACCATTACACGCCATTTTTACCGCTTTGACCAACGCCAATGCTTTTTTGTTGGTCTCTTCCCACTCTGCTTCTGGAATAGAGTCAGCGACCACCCCAGCGCCCGCTTGGATATGAATTTTACCACGGCGCATCACGGCAGTACGAATAGCAATGGCGGTATCCATGTTGCCATGCCAGCCCAGATAACCGACTGAGCCGCCAAATACCGTTCGGCGGACTGGCTCTATCTCGTCAATGATTTGCATGGCGCGTATTTTGGGTGCACCTGATAGCGTACCAGCGGGGAACGTCGCACAAAAAACATCCAACGCATCCTTATTGGGCAATATCGTCCCTTCAACATTAGAAGCAATGTGCATCACTTGCGAGTAACGCTCGACAAACATTTTTTCGGTGACTTTGACACTGCCATATTCACAAACGCGGCCAATATCATTACGACCCAAATCGATAAGCATCAAGTGCTCGGCGATCTCTTTTTTATCACTCAGCAGCTCTTTTTCAAGCGCTAAATCTTCCGCTTCATTTTGTCCGCGTCTACGAGTACCCGCCAATGGTCGTACCGTCACTTTGCCATTTTCGATACGTGATAATATCTCAGGGGATGCTCCAATAATGTCGAAACGCTTGTGATCATCGAGGGTGTAACCATGCACCAGAAACAGATAAGGCGATGGATTTAAGAATCGTAGGGCACGATAAACTGCTAATGAGTCGCCAGTATAATCGGCCGTCAAACGCTGCGCAGGAACGACTTGCATGACATCGCCTGCTAAAATGTAATCCTTTATTTTATTGACATCATGACAATATTTCTGCGCGCCTGTTTGTGAGGTAAATGTCGGCGTTGGCATTACGGGTGCGCTCAGATTTGGCATTTCTGCCAGTTTTTCTTCAATTTTTTCTAGTTCGCGGATGGCATTGCTATAGCCATCTTCAGTGTGACAATCAGCATAAACGATGATAGATAACGTATTTTCTAAACTGTCAAAAACAATCACGCTCATTGACAGCATCAGCCACATATCCGGCATTGTCATCGGATTGGGGGCGTCTGACAAACCCACGCTTGGCTCGATAACCCTCACCATGTCATAGCCAAAGTAACCTACTAAGCCGCCGCTAAAGCTCGGTAGCGTTGCAATATCCTCGACTGTTGGCATCTTATACTGCGCCATTAGCTGACGAATATAGTCAAACGGGTCAGCGACTGCATCGACATCGGTATGGTCATTTTTTTTGACGGTCATATTACCATCGGCATACTGCAAAATGAGATCACTACCTAAACCAATCATCGAATATCGTGCCCAACGCTCCCCGCCTACGACAGACTCAAATAAATATGCAGAGCCGCTTAAATCACGTACTTTAGAAAATACAGATACTGGTGTCTGTGCGTCCATTAGACGTTTTTTTATCAGTGGAGCATGACTAAAGCCACGGTCTTTAAAAGCTTGGTATTCTTCAAAAGTCATCATAGTGAAGCTCTCTTAGCAAAATATTGGCAAAAGATAGGAACAGTAAAAATGATAATAAGCATATAAATGCAATATAGCGTCAACACTCTATCGAATGTTGACGCTATAAAATGACGTATTGTAATTAGCAATGTTCTTAGTCAGCTAATATTTGACGACTGACTAGGCGGCAATGTTCAAAGGCTAATATCAAAGCTCTCTAACATTAATTCACTGTCATACAACGGACTCATTAGTCGATGGCTAGATGCGTGCCATCATCGTTTACATGCGTCAATTATACGCCGCCCATATTAAATAGCCATAGCGCCAATCCGATAATTAGAATGGCAATAAACACCCAAATAAACCAACCACCGCTTGGTTTTTTCTCTGCCTGTCTTGCATTGGCTGGATTACTGATAGTCTGATCCATCGCATTATTACCTTCTGTCCCAAGATCACGAGATTGACCTAGATTGGCAGTGCCAGAAAATTGTGCTGTTGCCGCCTGCTTGGCTCGTAGAATATCGGGATCTGCTTCTTCTTGTAGAGCAGTTTTAGTCGTTTTGTCATGCTCTGATTCAACTGCTGGCTTTTCATGTACAGCTGACTGCTCTACTAATGACGTATCATGAGCAGGTGCTGTCGGTGCCGCCTCTGTCGCTGCGACGACTTCTGGCTGACTTACAGCAGGTTGTGCATCTGCTACAGTTGCAGCAGCGACTGGTGCCGCTTCAGTTGTGTTAGACACGGTATTATCTATAGCCGTTAAGACTTCATCGATGCCCGTTTGTTTGACAATCGGCTCCTGTAAGACTGGTTCAACTGTTTCATTAACACTGGTCTCAGTTACCCCTACTGAGTCTGCTACTCTATCCGAGGCGGTATCAACAGGTACTGTCTTCACATCAGCTATCACAGGCAGAATATATTCGATGCCCGTTTGTTTCACAATCGGCTCTTTTGCCACTGATTCATGAATAACAGGTTCACTCACCGTCAAGTCTTCGACAGCCTGTGTTTCGGCAGTCGTTTCAGCAACCACGGTCTCAGTCTTAGCCACTGAATCCTGTACTGCTACGGGCGCTAATACATCAGTATCTGTGGCAGCAAGTGGCGCGTTTACCTGAAAGCTGAAACTGGCAAATCCAATGGTATCATCTACTTGTAAAAGGCTCGATGTATTACCGTCGATACGCTGCTCGTTGATAAATGTACCGTTCGACGAGTCTAAATCTTTGACATACAATCGACCATCTAAGACGCTTAACACCGCATGATTACGCGATACTTGCTTGCTACCAAGTACCACGTCATTGTCGCTGCCACGACCAACAGACAGGCTGTCATTGACCGTCAACGTTAGGTCACCAAGCGCTTCTGTTAATGCATTAAGTTGCCAAGTCTCTGTGTCGACTGTCGCCTTCATACTATCTGTATTGTTCGTCATGCGGTAACTCCTTATTCTTTTATTAAATTTCAAATGGTTTTAGATAAATCATTGCCAATTTTTTAAGAGATTTTACGATTTTTTTAATATAAACCGTAATAAGTTATGCAATGACCATCCGAACTATTTAGGTATAAAGTGCGGCTTTATGACACCGTCGAGCTTACTGTACGGAATACTAAGTACCGGCATACCGTAGGCATATGGGCCGATAGCGTAATGCTGATAACGAATATCGATGCCTTTATCCGTCAGTGTCACATTGTCACTTAAGGTAAATGGCCAGTTTTTCTCATAACTACTGACATCGTCGTCAACCGTTTTGACCCACGTTTTATAAGCATCATAAGCAAGCGCTTTAAAACGTGATTCCTTGCCTGATTGAAGCATATCCTCAAGCGTGACTTGTTTTTTGGTGCCAAGGTCAAATATCAAGTATTCGCTATAAGGCATGCCATGAGCGCCACCAGTAAAGACATAAGTATTGATTTCAAACAATTCAAAATCACTGACATGACCTAAATACTCAGGCGTTACCATTAGGCTATAAGCCCATGAACTGCCCTCTGGCATATCTATGAACTGTGAGCTGGCAAAGTCATCAATGGCGGCTTTCACCATTGTCTGATTGACGTTCGTTTTGATAGGCGCAGATTCAGTCGGTTTACTATTGACGACTAAATTATTAATACGCGCATTGGCGATATCATTGATCCAACCGTGATTGGTCTTCAGATATTTGATGTCAATCTCTGGACAATTATCGCGCTCAATACACTGTGCTTGCACTTTTTTAGGCAGCTCATATTCTAGATAATCCGTACTACTGATGAGATTACCTGCATTTGCAGGCATGGCGATGCTACCTAGCAGTAAACTGCCGGCAAGCAGTCTCAGCAGACGACTACGACTTGCTGTCATCGATAAATGTGGATTCATTGTTGGCTGATTGATATCAATTTGATTCGCAGCGTTCATATATCCTCTTTTATAAACATAAGATGTTACTTGATATTCTACCGTAACAATGACGATGTATTGTAGGAACACTGTTTGTGTTTTTAGGGTTTTGCTGTCTCCTGCTAACGAATAGCTACCTACCCTCTCTCGTTTAATGCCTAAATCTAAGCTAATAAAAAAGACACGGCTGGCGTGTCTTAAAAGATAAACTAACTCGTGAAATGATGGATTTTAATGCTCACGAGTATTACTAAAAGTGACTTCTGGATAGCGATCTTGCATCAGCTGTAAGTTGACCCGTGATGGGGCAAGATACGTTAAATAACCACCACCATCTAGCGACAACTGGTCATGAGCTTTACGTTTGAATTTCGCTAATGCCACTTCATCATCACAATGAATCCAGCGTACGGTGGCAATCGATACCGGCTCAAAGATACACTGTACTTTGTACTCTTCTTTGAGACGATGCGCGACCACTTCAAACTGTAGTACACCAACCGCACCTAAGATTAAATCGTTGTTAATCTGCGGCATAAAGACCTGTGTCGCGCCCTCTTCGCTTAGCTGCTGTAGCCCTTTTTGCAAGGCTTTTGATTTGAGCGGATCTTTTAGAATGACACGACGGAACAATTCGGGCGCGAAATGCGGAATACCCGTAAAGTTCAGCTCTTCGCCTTCGGTAAAACTGTCACCGATAGAGATGGTGCCGTGATTATGCAAACCGATGATATCACCCGGATACGCTTCTTCTAACGCTTCGCGGTCCCCTGCCAAAAAGGTCAGTGCATCGGCAATACGTACGTCTTTACCCAAACGTACATGCTTTAGCTTCATGCCTTTTTCATACTTGCCTGAACACACGCGTAAAAATGCAATGCGATCACGATGGCGTGGGTCCATATTGGCCTGAATTTTAAAGACAAAACCACTAAAATCCGTCTCTATTGCCGCTACTTCACGCTCATTGGTTGGATGCGACTTGGGTGGCGGTGCATATTTGATCAAGGTATCAAGTACCATGTTTACGCCAAAGTTGCCCAATGCTGTACCGAACAATACTGGCGTCATCTCGCCCGCTAAGAACGCCTCAACGCTAAATTCTTCTAACGCCATTTGTACCAGCTCAAGTGACTCTTCGAAGGCATCAAACATCAATTGACCCAAACGCTCACGGATATCTGGATAATCATAGCCCGCGCGGGTCTCAGAGACTGTCATCTTGCCGCCATTACCTTTTTCATAAAGGTAGGTCTTATTTTCGGTCAGATGATAGACACCAACGAAATCTTGTCCCATACCAATCGGCCAAGTCACTGGAATACATTTAATTTTTAACACTGCCTCAATCTCGCTAAGCAGCTCAAGCGGCTCACGAATTTGACGATCCAGTTTGTTAACAAATGAGATGATTGGCGTGTCGCGCATGCGGCAGACTTCCATCAGCTTGATGGTTCGCTCTTCGACCCCTTTAGCACCATCGACCATCATCAGCGCGCTATCCACAGCGGTCAAGGTGCGATAGGTATCTTCACTAAAATCGGCGTGACCCGGTGTATCCAATAGATTGACCACATGGTCTTGATAAGGAAACTGCATGACAGAAGTGGTGATCGAGATACCACGCTCTTGCTCCATACTCATCCAATCTGATGTCGCATGGCGATCAGTCTTGCGGCCTTTGACCTCGCCTACTACCTGAATTGCCTGACCCCATAATAGTAACTTTTCAGTCATGGTGGTCTTACCTGCATCGGGATGCGAGATAATGGCGAAAGTACGGCGTTTAGCCACTTCTTTGTTTAATTTCTTTGGATCTACGCTCATAATTTTTGGCTTCAACCTTAACTTCAAAAAGGCTGTCTTTTAGACAGTAATCTAACTAAATAGAATAAATAATGAGCGTATTGTAGCGGATTTAGCGTCAAGGTGCAGAATTAGCGCATAAAAAAACACTCCCTAGATAGTCAAATAGAGAGTGTTGGTCAATTTTTTAACATGATGCGTTTTTAAGATTAATAGTAGCGTTTGATTTGTGCAGCCAAGAAATCTCCTGCGACTTCATTGACTATCGTACAATCCACCACACCGCGAATACTGTTGGTATTCGGATTCATCACACCTTTGGCAACATAATTTGCTTCATAAATAGCATTTTTATCATCAGTGTCATCGTTATATTCGACACCATTGTACTGATAAGCAGGCTGATTCCGGTATTCAAAGAACGTCACTTGTGCCGCTTTTTGCTTATTGCCGATGCCTACACCAAACTCAGAGGTTCTGTAGCCTCTATCATCGCTAAAACGGTTTTCAGCTGCATCAATCCACTTATCGAGCGATGTATATCCCGTCTTGTTTTTGTCGTTAAAGGCTAAAAACGAGCTTTCGCTCTCGACTACTGGAATATAGCAAACAGAGCCTATCGGAAACTCTGCATTGGCTGGAATCTTAGGATAATTATTTAAGTCGGTGAGAATACCGCGACTGTTATTTATGTTTGTACCAGCGCTATAACTGTTTGCCTGCAAGCCTGATAAGTTAAGCGTCTTATAATTGGTTTCGTAGTCTAGCTTGTTATTACTGTCTTTTTCATAGATAGGACGTTTGACAGTGCGGTTATCAACTTCAATGTTTTTGTTTTCCAGTCGCCCTTCGAAGTTGTCTGCCAATACCGTTCTGTCCAAAGTATTCAAACCTTGATTACTATAATTATTAACGATATTTTTTATCTTGATTTCACGCTCACCAGTACGGTAGGTCTCATCAATGCGTGCAATGGCGCTATCTTTCGCTTGCTTATCATAGCTATTGTCAAAGCTGGTCAGCGTAATCTTACTGCTACCCGAACCATAAATACCATCATCCTCCCCGCCGCAGCCAGCAAGGGTAAATGTTAGCAAAGAAAGTGCAATAGGTAACACCATTGATTTATTCATCGAATAAGACCTTTATTGGTTAGATTTTTTATCATCTATTTTGATAACTTTATTTTTTACAGCTATATTCCTATATTACATTAATACTTCTGTTACTTATAGCGATTAAGCTTTTCTTGCGATAGTTAAATGCAGCTAAAGATTCTACTAACAGTTCACTTACAAATCCACAGTATATACTTACGACTGACCTATATTGCTCATGCACTGGTTTGTTATGCTGAATCCCCTATCAAAATTTAATGCTTAAACATAAAAACTCACAACAAAGGATATGTTATGAAAACACTATATTCCACCAAAGCAACAGTTACTGGCGGCCGTACAGGTAATGCCAGTCTGCAAGACAGTGATTTGACGATTAATATGGTCGCACCCGGCTCTGATAAAGACGGTAATAATCCAGAGCAGTTATTTGCGATGGGCTATGCAGCTTGCTTTGATGGCGCACTTGCTGCGGTCAAAGGGGCAGAAAAAGCAAAGTTTGATTCTACTACTGAAGTATCAGTAGATTTAATGAAAGGTGAAGGCTTAGATTTTCAATTAGCTGTGAAAATTCATGTCACTGCTGAAAACACAGAGCTATCAGCGGATGAGTTCCAAAAGCTGGTCGAAAAAGCCAATAAAGTTTGCCCATATTCTAAAGCGACTCACGGTAATATCGATAGTGAAGTGACTTCAGAAGTGAGATAGATTTTTAATAATAACAATGTCGGCTTTATCTATAAGAGAACTCAGTGAATACTGGGTTCTTTTTTTATGAGCGTCTGTCAGCAGTAGAAATATCATAACTATCGAGAAGTTCGGCAAGGTCTGATTTTATCGTTATAATGGAAGCATCGTTTTATCTGATATTTACTCTATCTGATACCTAATAATAAGTGACCTTTATGACTGACCATATGACCGACTCCTCCGTAGACAATAACCACAACTCGCATCAAGCGCTTGACCCTAAAGCCTTACCAAATTTTGATACCATGCCCAACGTAGCGACTATGGACACCAGTCACGTGGACAAAAATCAGCCACCTTTTATTTTGGTTGATGGCTCTTATTATCTGTTTCGCACGTATCACGCCTTGCCAAAGACTATGCAAAACTCGCAAGGGCTGATAACGAATGCCATCCGTGGCACGCTCAATGCACTGTTAAAATTGATGCGTCGATATCATCCCACCCATATGGCGGTCTGTTTTGATACCAAATCACCGACCTTTCGCCATCATATGTCTGCTGATTATAAGGCGGCTCGTCCGCCCATCGACATAGAGCTGGTGGAGCAAATTCCTTATATCCATCGCTTGGTAACCGCTTTGGGCATTCCACTGTTACGCATCGAAGGTGCAGAAGCGGATGACATTATCGGCACACTGGCGCACCGTGCGGTCGAGCAAGGTCATCATGTGGTTATCTCAACCGGCGATAAAGACATGATGCAACTGGTCAATGACTGCGTCATATTGGAAGACAGCTTCACGGGCAAAGTGACAGACACCCAAGCGGTCATCGAAAAATTCGGTATTAATCCAAATCAAATGATTGATTTTTTAACCTTGATGGGTGACGCCTCTGACGGCATTAAAGGCGTGCCCGGCATCGGTAAAAAAACCGCTAAAGACTTACTCGTTGAGTACGGTGATATCGACAATATGTTAAAGCATATTGGCTTTATTAAAGGACGCGGCGCTAAAGGCTTGATTGAGCATGCAGAGGAAATTCCATTCAATGCCAAACTGGCCACTATCGTCACAGACTTAGATATCGGTCAAGACTGGAATGATTTGAAAATCGATACCAATCCTTGTGCTCATATAGATGAATTGCGCGAGCTGTATAGCGAGCTTGAGTTTAGAAATGAGCTTGCTTCTCTTGACCACCCAAACCATCCAGCCAATGCTAATGGGAACGGCGTACAAAGTGTTGCAAGTAGCCAAGCAGATGCTGAATCACAAGCACAAATCGCTAAATCGCTACAATCAAGCAGTATTGAGAATGTCCAAAACGGCAAACAGCATGATAGAGCGTGGCATACTGTGCTCGACGAACCAGCTTTTGAGAGTCTAGTCGAATTATTAGAGTCTGCGCCGCACTTTGTCATTGATACCGAAACCACTAGCGTCCATTGGCGTCAAGCACAAATCGTCGGTTTGTCTTTTGCGGTACAAGCGCATGAAGCCTATTACATACCACTGACACATGCGCTAGAGGGTGACGAACTGACGGCTAAACAGCTCGACCGCGATAGCGTATTGGCTCGCCTAAAACCTATCTTAGAAAACCCAAATATCGGTAAAATCGGTCAGCATTTAAAATACGATGCGCATATTCTCAGCCATTATGATATCGATTTATTGGGTAGCATTCATGCTCGTCCCAATAATTGGGCGATGGATACCATGCTTGCCAGCTACGTGATTAATGCCGCTATCACTCGTCATGGCATGGATGATTTGGCACGCCATTATCTACAAACCCAAACCATCAGCTATGAAGATGTCGCTGGTAAAGGCGCTAAGCAAGTCACCTTTGATCAAGTCGCCATCGATATCGCTAGCGACTATGCTTGTGAAGATGCTGACATTACTTATCAGCTATTTGAGGTGTTCAGCGTTGAGCTAGCCAATGATGACAATAATACCAAATTGCTCAATGAGCTAGAAATCCCAACCGCCGAAATCCTCTGTCAAATGGAAGCAAACGGCATTTTAATCAAACGCCCATTTTTAAACGAGTTATCAAAGCGCTTCGATGAAGAAATTATCGCGCTAGAAAAACGTGCTTATGAAGTCGCTGGTGAAGAGTTTAACTTAGGCTCACCGAAGCAGCTCGGTGAGATGCTATTTGAAAAACTCGGCGTTCCGGGTGGCAAAAAGACCAAATCAGGTCAATACTCTACTGGTGAAGCCGTACTGTCAAAAATCGATCATCCATTGGTCGATATTACCTTAGAATATCGCGGTCTATCTAAGCTCAAAAGCACTTATACCGATGCGCTTGATAATGTCGCAGATAGCGAAACTGATCGCGTCCATACCAGCTATCATCAAGCACTGACCAGTACTGGGCGTTTGTCTTCGACTGATCCCAATTTACAAAATATTCCGATTCGTACTGCGACTGGCCGCTTGATTCGCCAAGCCTTTATCGCCCCAGAAGGTCGCGTTATTTTGGCGGCGGATTATTCACAAATTGAATTGCGTCTCATGGCACATTTCTCAGGCGATAAAAACTTAACTGACGCCTTCAACGAAGGGTTAGATATTCACGCTGCGACTGCCGCTGAAGTACTTGGCAAGGATGTTGCTGACGTAACCTCGATCGAGCGCCGTAATGCCAAAGCCATTAACTTTGGTCTGCTATATGGCATGAGCGCCTTTGGACTGGCTAAGCAATTGCAAATGAGCCGCAATGAGGCACAAGATTATATCGATATGTATTTTGATCGCTACCCGGGTGTCAAAAACTATATGATCAATACCCGTGCCAGTGCTCACGAGCAAGGCTATGTCGAGACGATATTGGGTCGTAAGCTCTACACGCCTGATATTACTCACAGCAACCGCATGGTCAAACAAGGCGCGGAACGTGCTGCGATTAACGCGCCACTACAAGGCTCAGCGGCTGATTTAATTAAGCTGGCGATGATTGCCGTCGATAAAGTACTGCCAAAAGCGCAAGCCAAAATGCTGCTACAAGTCCATGATGAATTGGTGTTTGAAGTGGATAGTGACAAGGTAGATGAAATTAGCCAACTCATTACCAATGCAATGCAAGAGGTCTTAACGACCACTGCTGTTGAAAAAGGCTGGAACGTGGATTTTGCCGTGCCTTTATTGGTTGAGACGGGTGCTGGCGAGAATTGGGATGAGGCACATTAAGCATTTTTGTAGAATAAAACAGCTCAAGACCTAACGTTTTTATTTTATAGGATATGGGCTGTTCTTTAGATTGCCCATATCATACCCAATCGATAGTATCTAATTCGTAGGAGCTGACGTTGATGACTAAGGATTCCGTTATCAAACAATTATCGACCACACTCATCCTAGCTTTTAGCTTGTCTTTAAGCAATTACGTAATAGCATGCGGATTATTGCCAGGATATAAGTTGTCGAAGGGAGTAAGTTGGGGTGAGCTATGTGACTTTAATGAAGGTTTAGCAAGTGCTCAGAAAGATGGGAAATATGGTTTTATTGATAAACAAGCCAATATCATCGTTCCATTCAGTTATAACTTTACTGCTGAGTTTTCTGATGGACTCGCCATCGTTAAAAAAAATGAACATCATGGATACATCAACAAAAAAAACCAAGTCATTATTCCGATAATATATGATGATGTCAGACCTTTTTCTGAAGGTAAGGCGGCTGTTGAGTACGAGGGTAAATGGGGTGTTATTAATGATACTGGCGAACTTACTATTCCATATCAGTTTGACGAAATCAGGTATTTCTCAGAAGGACTAGCACCTGTAAGAAAGGATGAACTGTGGGGTTATATTGATAGCAGTGGAAAGACTGTTGTACCCTTAAACTATCTGAATGCTGATTCATTTCATAATGGCTTGGCAGTCGTGGCAAAAGAGAATGGTTATGGCATGATAAATAAAGATAATAAAATAATCGTCCCTACGGAGTATGACATGCCTATTTTCATTGATAATTATTACATAGATACTTTTAAGTTTTTGAAAGGCAATAATTTTTATTATTTTGATTCAAATGGTGATCGCTTAGCTGTTAGCAGCTATCTTGACACGATGCCTGAAGTGATACTCGATAGACAAAGATAAATACAGTAACCGCTAAAGATAATAAGAATTTTTCATCTTAACTTTTATCATCTGGCAAGTTAAACATCTGTGTCTGCTCGTTGAACTCTACAATAAAGCTATCTGTACCTTTATCCAGACTAGAGGGTATTGGCTCGTAGTTGTTATCATAAAGACCGTGTTCGTAATTGACAGTGACTTTTAAGGGATAAAAGCCTTGAGTCATAACCCCACCTGTATTGATACTAACATCACTTTCAGCTTCACCATATGACGGTTTACTCATAAGCTCATACGAATAATCTAAATCCAATCTTGCCACTTCTTCGACTTTACCACTTGTCATAGCAGCGTACATACTCCAAGAACAATTGGTTTGACCACCTGCACCGGAGCCACAAAACTTACCTACCCAACCGTACCTATCAGCACCCACTTCTCTTAAATCAAAATCTATCAGCTGACTTCTACCCGCTCCGCCATTTTTTATATAAGGACTGCTTGCAGAGACGACCCAAGAATTGCCTAATTTATAAAGTATAAATAAACCGCCAAGTCCTGGTGTCACTCGTGCACCATCTTCCACCGTATCACCAGAAACCAATACATATAAAGTATCTACTCCCTCGATGTTTTTAAATTCATAATGCTTAGGAGCGAGGCAATAGGTTTCTGAGCCCTCATCATATAAGGTACAACCACGCAACTTATCATAGCTTGAACTGTAATAAACACTCATAATTTTTTCAACAGCTTGCCTAGCATCAAGAGATATTTCAGCATGTGCTGAAGGCAAGACCATCAGAAACAAGCTTACAATGATTAAAACTTTCATATAATAGCGCCTCTATATGTATGTGCTTAACGACCTATGGCATAATACTTTTGTTTGTCCTTTTTAGCTACCCAAAGTAATTGAAGCTCTCCATGATTAAACCAGCAAATCTCAATACCATTACCCTTTACACACTTGCCAGCTTAAGTTTATGCACGCAAGCATGGGCGGATACTACGTCTACCACAGAGCCGAAAGTCGAACCGCTAAAATCTGACACGGCTTCGTTATATCATGATGCTAACTCTAATCGAGATGAAAACCTCAATCAATTTGGTTATCGATCTCAACCTACCGAAACAACTGCCGAGCAGTCTGCTCCATCAGTACAAGGAGCACAAAATTGGACGGACGAACGCCGTGAAGAGGTCCAAGAGCAACTGCATGAATGGGCACACAAAATGGACGGTTGGTTCGGCGAACCGGATCCCAAAAAACCAGCCAAAGCCAGTTTACGAGTTGTACTAGATACCCGCTGGGTCAACGATCCACAATCAGGCAGTGACGTGAGCGTTGAACCTAGGATTCGCGGCCGCTTACGATTGCCAGTGTTAGAAAAAAGATTAAGTCTGATTATCGGTGATGAGGATTTGGATGAAGATACCTTCTTAAAACAGAATGTGACGGGCGATACTTACCAAGCAAGTACCAGTAACCAAGATGGACTCGTCAACAGAAGAAAAACGCGGGAAGACAATGGTTCTATCGCCCTACGTTGGTCACGTTTTAGTCATGAGGTTGAGCAGCAGTTAGGGGTCAAAACAGATATCGATGTCGGGGTTCGCTCGCTCGATGACTTATACGTAAAAGTGAGCGCCGATAAAGACTGGTATGACAATAAAAAATGGACTGTCACTAGTGATAGTTACTATCGTTATGGACTCGATAGTGAGCACTATGCAAAAGGCGGGCTAAATCTGCAATATGGCACAAATGCTGAGCGGTTCATCAATAATCGCACCGCCATCCGTTATCGCAATCAAGACAATGAAGAAAGCACAGTCTGGAGCAACGACCTCAGACAAGTGCACTATTTGGGCAATGAAAAACAGTTGGCTTATGGTGTCTCTACTGGCGGTTACTTTGACCATGATAAATCAACATTAAACAGCTATGGCCCTGCTATAAGCTACCGCCAACCTGTCTGGCGAGAGTGGCTTTATGTACAAACAGAGCTAAATTATTACAATGATAAAACAGCGGATAAGGACCATTACCCGTCAGCATTATTACGGATGGAAGCCTTATTTTAACCCTACTATCTATTGAATTGGTTGTATCATCATAGGTATAAATAGCCGATAGCAATGTGCACAACAAAGAGCATTTGTTTGCTTGTATTAACAATGACATATGACTCATTAGTTATATTAAATAACGTTATAGCGCTGACATTGGCGTTATAATAGCGGTCTATTACGTTACCTGTAATTAAATAAATTTCGGTCTAAAGTGAGCCTTTGTGCTCACTTTTTTTATTTTAAAAAATCAGGAGGTTTTTATTTTGAGTTCAGATGGCATCATCGAAATCCCTGGCATTATTATTTTATTCGCCTGTCTGCTACGTTGCGTGCAGTATTTACGACAGAGCTCTGCCACAAATACGTTTAAACAGATTCGAGCTTTTTGGTTGGCAGCGGTGCTGGTATTCTTTGCTGTGATACGCCGTGAGTTAAATTATCTACCAGACTTATTGGTTCCCACTGACTTTATGTTGTTCAGCCATTCTTATGACTGGTGGGAAGACCTCGTCCTGACCATCGTTTATCTGCTGATCGTTGGTTTATTGGCTTATTCATGGCGTTATCTTTGGGTAATATTAAAAAAAGTACCCGTTTCTTTGTATTTTAGCGTCGCCGCCTTGGCATTATTAGAATATATGGGCGAAAACGCCATTATGATTCCCGAAGCTTTGGGCGTCATTACAGAAGAGCTGTCAGAGACTGCTATTTATGGCATTGCCTTGATTTATTTGTGGCGCTTAAACTTAAACGAGTACGACTGTCAAGCAGAAGAGACGAGCGAGCTGCATTGTCAAACGGCTTCACACTAACGCAGAGTGTCTCTGCTAACAGTGATAACTGCTCATTATATTAATTACCATGCGCTCTACATCAATAGTTATACTCTCTAGCAAAATACATTTAGACGAATTTGTTATACTATAGTCGGTTCAATTTAAAAACAGTACAAAGCAACCGAGTGTAGATGTATATTTAATACTTCAAGCGAGGCTAACGCAGTAATATTATTATAGTGGAATGACTATAATAATAAGTCCGAGGGATAAGCATCCTAATATACGACCTCGATTTACTCATGATTAATAACGATTAAGTCACTTATTATGAATATATTGATTACAGGCGCATCACGTGGTATCGGCTTGGCCACCGCCAAAAGGCTGGCGGAAAAAGGTCATCATATTGGGTTATTTGCGACCAATACTGCCACACTTGAAAGCGCCATTAAAGACAAATCTTTTAAGAAAGCCGTCAAACAACAGCGTATTATTACAGGTCAGCTGGATGTCACCCAGCCTGATTCGTGGGACAATGCGATCAAGCAAATGATTGAACATTTCGGTGGTATTGATGTACTCATTAATAATGCTGGGGTGCTGGTCAGTGGCGCATTACCAACGACCAATCTAGATGAGCAACTGGCTTTAATTGACGTCAACTGTAAAGGTGTTTTGATTGGCTGTCATAAACTGGCGCCTTATCTGGCTGATAGCAAAGACGGCAAAATTATCAATGTGTCCTCTGCTTCTGCTATCTATGGTCAACCCGAAGTTGCGACTTATGCGGCCAGTAAGTTTTTTGTGCGAGGTCTCACAGAAGGCCTTAATATTGAGTACGAAAAATTGGGTATCAAGGTGATCGATGTGATGCCGCTGTGGGTCAAATCTGACATGACTGCCGATATCGAAGTGACCAGTATGGATCGCTTGGGCATCCATCTAACGGTCAACGATGTCGCCAAAACATTGTGTAAATTGACGACCAGTCCCAATCGTAAACTCAAAAGTACGCATTACTCTGTGGGCATGCCAGCAAAACTCTTTCAAGCAGTCTCGCAAGTCACGCCAGATTCTGTAATCCGCTGGGTCAATACCAAGGTTGGTGCTTAATAACAACATCACCTATTCGTTATACTGTTATTAACCGGTAACGCTTATTTAATATACAACCACACTTACGGCTGCTCAATATGAGTAGCCGTTTTGCTTGCCTCACGAATTTTTATGGCTTGCTCAGTGGTCTTATCGATAAAAGCATTGTTGCTGATAACCGTTTCTTTTATCGCCCCTGCTGCGCTGTCTTCCCGAATTTCAGAACCAACGCTAATCGGTAAGTTCACATCAGCAGCGAATTGATTACCAGCTATTAGCGTGCCATCGTCCTCCACGATAATGCCCTGCTCGACTTGCTCAAATCGATTATCGATGATCTGATTGTCCTTAGCGCTGTCTAAATGATAGCTGGCAAATGGCGTTTGCTTCAGCAAATAAGCACCGCATTCAAAACCTTTTAGATTGCGCGACTGTCTTGACGCCACCCAAACCCCGACTGGCTCGTCGTTAAAAGTATTGCCACGAATCATATTGTCACGGCTCGACTCGGTACGCTTAAAGTGATTGCCACGCGCCCGATCATCAGCATGCTCAAAGCAATTGCGATACAGCAAAATACTGCCTGCCCCATTATGGATAAATTGATTGTTTTCGATACGGTTATTGCTCGACGAATCCACGGCAATGGCCTCACGATTGGGCTTAAAGGTACGGAAACCATTACCGACAAACACCGAATTTTGAATCACATTATCGCGGCTACCAAATTCTAAATATAGCCCAACAGTACCTGAGTTTTGAATACGTACTTTATCAAAGCTTACGCCATGCACATGATCGCCGACGAACATGCCACTATTGATACTGTTTTGACTACTCACATTAATCACACGAATATCGCTTGGTGCAAGCGCACGATTGGCAGCAGGGTCTATCAAGCCGCGCGCATAACGCTGATTGGGCTGGCTATATTGGCGAATATGTAACGCATGACCATAGCCATCCACATGACAATTGGCAACGGTAATATCTTCGATAGCACTATCTGTTTTGGGCTTAATCATAATTGCGCTAACCTTTGATGCATCATCAGCGCGAGTACTGAGTAGTGCGCCCTGACAGTCGAGAGAGCTGTGCGAATCATTCAACTCAAAGCGTATCGACTTGGCTGTCAAATCACAGCTTGCACTGAGTACGCTGTGACCTTTTACCTTAACTATTTGCTTCGGCGTTAATTGTGCGCAGTCTATGATTGTCGTGGCTTTTGGCAGTTTGGCATCGATAATTAACGGCTGTTTTAAATCAGCCTTATCCAAGCTGCTATGGGCGCTGCTACCAGAAAAAGGTACACCTTCACAAGCCGTCAAACCTATTGTGGCACTGATTAAGGATATTGTGACGAACAACCTACTACTTGATACCATCGTATATTTCCTATTTTTATGTCTATCTTGTACTTGTCTTACATTTTTTGAACATCCTGTGACACCTTACTACTATTAGCAAGCGTCATAACACGTCACAATGTTTTTAATAAAATCACAATGCTTTTAATAAATAAATCTTAATAAATAAATCTTAATAAATAAATCAGTCACATCCATTAATAATAACTATCAATAATGAGGAAACTATGATGGACAATTCAAAAAGCCCATTACCAGAAGCAATGGATCACATTGAAGGTGATACGGACGTCAATAATAACAGCCAAGAAATTGATTTGGCTGACCCTATGTTGCATACCATTGATAATGATGATGTCATTGACAATAGCGCAGGATTTGACAACTCGCAAGCCGGCAGTGATGCGATTCAAGGGCTGACACCCATGCATCATCAAAATATAGACGAATCGCGAATCGATGAAGTACTAGTGGACGATAATTTGGATGACAGCGATTATCCAGATATTGTCGATATCGCTGATAGAGACGCGGCGGAACGTAGTAATGATGACGATTTTTAACCACGCTCTTTCATGATAAAAAAGCTCTCTCATAACAAAAAAGCACGCCCGTTATATCGAGCGTGCTTTTTTATTGTGCTTACCGTACTTCTGATATCAGGGTCTGTTGAGCAACCAACTATAGCGCTGACAATGGCTGATCTGTCCAAACATCTCGGTAACTGGTGTAGTAGGTAATCATACCTATTGGAAGCAGTGCTAACATACCTAGCCCTAGTGTAAAAACTACCATCAATATCATTATTATAGGAGCAATCAACCAAAAAACGAAAAATGGTAAGATATTTTTTAAACACCCTTTAAAACTCATTTTCATTGCCTGAACAGGCTCAATGTTGTGAAGCACAATTAAAGCAGGTGCAAACCAGATAGCCATAAGTACAGGAAATAATAGTACAAAAACCAATAAAACACTCAATACCATACCTGCAATCGCAATGTCACTTGACTCCTGAGCTAAAGACAAAGCCATACCACCGAATATAATCAGCATAGGTATCATTGCAACAATAACAGCCACTAAATACAAGACGAATAAAATAACTAATGGCTTGAGATGCGTATAAAAGGCTGAAAAAAGATGGTCAAATCTCAGCTCGTTGCCTACAGCTTGATCGGCACAACCTTTTATTATTCCACCAACAAAAACAAAGGAAAGAAAGGGGAAAATGAAATTTATCACGGGTACGCTACTACCAATCATAGCAATGATTAAATAAACAACACCAATAGCTAACCATAATAAAAATTGATCTTTAAATATTGCAAATGCTTTGGTAATCCAATTTATACCCCAGCCTGCTTGGCACATTCGAGGTTCTACCAATAACTGCGGTAATAGGCCGCCATACTCGTCAGTAGGCGGTAAGTTCGGTGGTTGACCGTTAGGTTTTTGTAGAGACACAGAGGGTTGTGAATAATTGGAGCTGGACATGTTTATCCTCAAAAATAAAGTTAAGCAAACGTAAAATTAACAATGACAATGACAATGAAACAAAAGTTTATTTGGCATAGTTTTACATATCAGTCACCAAAAATCCCAACTTTATTCTATTTTAATCAAATTCATTAAAATCATTTAGTCAAAAAAATACCGAACATGATGTCCGGTATTTTTTTATAACTTACAAATTCAATTAATCAAGCCCAACCATCTAGCGTTCCCGCCCAGCCTTTGACCAATGGCGCACTAAGCGCTTCGAGCAAATCAATGTGCGCCTCATCCAAGTTCAATGCGGGAATATAGTGATATTCTTGTCCACCCGCGTGAAGAAAGTTTTCACGATTTTCGATGGCAAGCTCTTCTAACGTTTCCAGACAATCAGCAGAAAAAGCCGGACTAATGACTTGTACCGAGCGCACACCTGACTTGCCCCAATCTTCTAGTACCACATCGGTATAGGGCTTGACCCATTCTTGCTTGCCAAAGCGTGATTGAAAACTGATAATCCATTCGTCATCCTTTAGACCAAGCGCGTGAGCTACTTGTGCGGCAGTACATTTACAACGCTTAGGATAAGGATCGCCTTTATCAGCATAAGGCTGCGGGATACCGTGGAAGCTAAACATGAGCTTGTCAGGCTTACCATGCTCTGCTTGAAAGCGGCGAATCGAATCAGCCAATGCTTGAATATACAGCGGATGCGCAAAGTAATCTTTGACGATGGTATAGTTCGGCAAATTACGCTGCTTTAACGTCCACTTTGTCAACGCATCATAAACAGCACCACCAGAGGAAGCGGAATACTGTGGAAATAATGGCAAGATAACAAAGTGATCAACGCCTTCACCGCGCAAGGTATCCATCACATCAGGCAAACCAGGATTGCCATAGCTCATCGCCGGATGGACAGAAACCCGAAATGGTGCGGCACTATTTGCAAGCCGTGGTTCTAATAGCTCCACTTGGCTCTTTAGTATCTTACGAATCGGTGAGTCGCCTTCCCAAATACTGGCATAGGCTTTTGCCACACGTTTAGGGCGGCTTGGCAATACAAACAAATTGAGAATAATCGCCCACAAGAATTTTGGAATCTCGATGACACGGGGGTCAGACAAAAACTGTTTTAAGTAACGACGTACGGCAGGCGCTGTTGGCTCATCTGGCGTACCTAGGTTCACTAATAGGACGGCAATACGGGGAGGCAGTTCAGGTTTCATAGCAGCACTATTTTATTATTAGGTTAATTAAAGAAGAATATGCGATAAAAGATTATTAAGTCATGATTGATTGAATGCTTTGTTAGTGTAGCATTTTATCCATTAATAACGCATGGTAAAAGTACACTTATACAATTTGATACTTAGTTGCTATTTATTGATAGTCAGCAATCATTGATTCACCCTAACCCTTCTCTACCTACCACCCATCGTCCCTAAGAACCATGCTTAAAAGGCTATGCTCAAAAGACTCGCTCGACGGTTGTACTCCTACGCGCATCACCATACAATAGGCAAGCACATTGTAAGAAAAACATTTAGAAAACAGTGTCGGCAAAGCAGTATTGGCAACACTGCCTATCGACAGTTTGCCCTTTTTATTTTATTGATGATTGTTGTCTTGCGAGGTAGCTTTGAACGCACGCCCTAATAATACCAGTGACCAGTCCCCGACAGATACGCTTCATTCGGCGAGCTTAGTTAATCCTGTGGACTCAGTCGGTTCAGTCGGCATTATCACGCCTCAGATTTTTCATTTCGCTGAGCCGTTGACGTTAGAATGTAATCGTACTTTGCCATCGTTTGATTTAATCATCGAAACTTATGGCACGCTAAATAACGACAAATCAAACGCGGTACTCATTTGCCACGCCCTATCCGGCAGTCATCACGCGGCAGGTTTCCATAGCGATGATGATAAAAAGGCTGGCTGGTGGGACAATATGATTGGCCCTAATAAAGCGATCGACACCAATCGGTTTTATGTCGTATGTGTCAACAACATCGGCAGCTGTTTCGGCTCTACCGGTCCAACGACCATTAATCCTGACAGTATCGATTCAGACCAGAATAATGTAAACAAAAACAGTTTAGACAAAGAAAGTTTAAACAAAAACAATCCAGCCAGTGAACTGCAAGTTTATGGCCCTGACTTTCCGCTCGTGACCATCAAGGACTGGGTAAAAACCCAAGCGATGCTGTCAGATCGTCTTGGTATTGATGTTTGGCATGCCATTGTTGGTGGTTCCATGGGTGGTATGCAGGCGCTGCAATGGTCAGTTGATTATCCAAATCGGTTGAAACGCTGCGTGGTCATTGCCAGCACGCCAAAGCTCTCAGCACAGAATATCGCCTTTAACGAAGTGGCGCGGCAGTCGATATTGTCTGACCCTGACTTCAAAGAGGGACGCTATTTACAAGCAGGCACCTACCCTCGTCGCGGGCTAATATTGGCTCGGATGGTTGGGCATATCACTTACTTAACCGATGACGCGATGAAGGCGAAATTTGGTCGTGATTTAAAGTCTGGCAAATTTATGTATGGCTACGATGTTGAGTTTCAAGTGGAGAGCTATTTACGCTATCAAGGCGAGCGCTTTAGCGAAAATTTCGATGCCAATACTTATTTGCTCATGACAAAAGCCTTAGATTATTTTGATCCAACACGTGATTATCCATCAGCCATGGCAACAGATTCGACAGAATCAGCAGCACAGCTTAAGGACTCGATTGCCACATCAGTGGAATCTAGTAAACAAAGCACGCAACCTGCGTTAGAAGATACGGTGGCAACGATAGATGAAAGTGAACAGAATCGTCAGCAAGAGCTGTCTGCGCTCAAAGCCGCCTTTGCCCATACGCAATGCCAATACCTAGTGGTCTCATTTACCACGGATTGGCGCTTTGCGCCGGAGCGCTCACAAGAGATTGTCGATGCGCTGATGGCGACTGGCAAACCAGTTAGCTACATCAATGTCGATGCGCCGCATGGTCATGATTCTTTCTTATTTGATATTCCTCGTTATATGGGTGCCGTCCGAGGATTTTTGACTGCGCCATTTATCACCGACAGCAAATCAAAACAACCAGCACAAAGCACAAATCAAAGCAGCCAGCAAAAAGCAGGAGCGCGCTCATGAGAATGGATCATCAATTGGCTGAGCGCTGGATTGCGCCGCACTCACATGTACTGGACTTGGGCTGCGGCAATGGTGAGCTACTCGCGCATTTACAACAAAATCGCGGCGTCACCGGCTACGGACTTGAGATTGACGAAGAAAAAATCAACGATGGTATCGCCAAAGGCTTATCTATTATCGAGCAAGACTTGAATGATGGTCTGGCACGTTTCGCTGATAACAGTTTCGACACCGTCGTCATGGCACGGGCGCTGCAAGCGGTGAAATCGCCTGATGTGCTCTTACTTGACATGCTACGTGTTGCTCGCGAAGCCGTCATCACCTTTCCCAATTTTGCTCATTGGCAAAACCGCATTCATTTAGGACTTAAAGGGATGATGCCTGTCTCAGAGGCATTGCCTTATGAGTGGTATAACACCCCAAACATTCATCTGTGTACGTTTAAAGATTTTGAGCAGCTTTGTGCACAGCATGATATTCATATCGTCAACCGCTTTGCCGTCAGCGATTCTGAAAAAGGTCATACGCCACTTATGAAAGCATTGATACGCCAAGCACCCAACCTATTGGCAGACGTCGCTATCTATCGTGTCACCAAACAAAAACCTGAATAATAGGTTTATCTACTTGGGGCGTATCTTTATTTTAAAAATGGTGATAAAAATGAGATAAATTGCCGTCAAACAAGGAAAGTAGCGCAAATAATATCGAGATATTGCTAAACTATTTGACGATGTTTGGCAAAATTTAACCATTTTTGCCCATTTAGAAGATAATCGATTGAATTGAAGACACGCCCTAGCATTGGTTGAAAGCAATAGCATGGCTCATAAATACAAATTTTAACCTCAATAGCTGGTTAACTTATTCTTACGCCTAAGTAACCCTATGATTTTATTGAGGACAATGAGGTATGAATAAGCATTAAATCATGTAATTAGTATTTGAGTTTCGTAAGTTTGGGTGTTAAGCTAGCAAAATAGTGTCAATCGCACCCTGATTCTGACCGTTTATCGGTTCGATTAAAGGAATTTGCCACAACACATCGATTAATTATATTGCTAATAATTAGGTAAGTTGGTATCGCAAGATTTCACCTAATTGTTATCGCCGTCTAAACCCTTTTAGCAGTGCAACTTTTTTTGCTTATTAACTGCCTAATTTTGGAGCTGCTATGAAATTATTAAAAGCTGCGTTGTTTACTGCCTTATTTTCTTGTGCAGGTCTAGCAAACGCTGAGTTAATATCAAACGTGCCACTTGATACGTCACGTTTTGAGCTAATGCCAGTCAGTGAGCTGTCTAACCGCGCTGCCCAAGGTAACGATCACGCTCAGTTTTATTTAGCCAAGCGCTTACAGAAAGGCGAAGGTATTGCAAAAAATACCCAACAAGCTATTCAGTGGTATACCAAAGCGGCTCAGCAAGGCGTTGCCCCTGCTCAGTTGAATCTTGCCATCATGTACTTGCGCGGTGAAGGTGTGCAGCCTAATTTGCAACAAGCGAAAGTTTGGTTAGAAAAAGCGGCAATGCGCGGCGATAACCGTGCCAGCTATACGCTTGCATTGCTCGATGAAAAGCAAAAAAATCTCGTCGATGCTTATAAATGGTACGATTTGGCTGCCCGTGACGGTATGCTCGATGAAAAAGTACGTAACAAAGCGCGCGGTAAAATTGGCCAGTTGGCATTGAACTTATCCAGTTCAGACATCGCTAGCGCTCGTAGCAAAGCGGATACTTGGTTTCAGAGTAAGTAAACTCTAATTTTGCTTTACGCAGTGAATATGAAAAAAAGCTCAGTATCTTACTGGGCTTTTTGTTGTCTATCTTTATTATTATAATCACCACCTATATCTTTCTTAAGAATGATAAAACCTCCAAAACTTCCCTAAAATTTGCTACACTACGCCCGCATTAGCCAATTCCACAATCGCGCTAGTGTTATAGCATTACCAATCAATTTCAACTGTTAATTTTAAAAAGCACCCTAAACCCAACGCACTAGGTTTGCGACCTAGCCAGCAGGAGAAAAACATGAGTACCATTCAAGACCACAATACAGATAGCAGTATCCAAAATAGCACTGTCACCGACAAAAAATCAGCCCCAGCCTACGATAGCGTCACCAATAACATCGTCGTTGCCGCTCTATATAAGTTCACGCGTTTTAGCGATTTCGAGCAATACCGCGAGCCAATTTTAAATAATATGCTCGATAATGATGTCAAAGGCACGTTATTGATTGCCAATGAAGGCATTAATGGTACGATTTCTGGCACACGTCAAGGTATCGATAACGTCATTGAGTATCTGCGCAGTATCGAAGCGATTGGCAGCTTTACCTTTAAAGAATCTTATACCGATGCTCAGCCTTTTTATCGTACCAAAGTGAAGCTCAAAAAAGAAATCGTTACCATGGGCGTTGAGAATATTGACCCATTGCAATCAGTTGGACGCTATGTAAAACCAAGCGAATGGAATGCGTTAATCTCAGACCCTGATGTCATTCTTATCGACACCCGTAATGATTATGAAGTTAAAATCGGCACGTTCCAAAATGCCGTCAATCCAAATACCGAAACGTTCCGCGAGTTCCCAGAGTACGTCGCAAAAGAGATGGATCCAGCCAAACATAAAAAAGTCGCGATGTTCTGTACCGGTGGTATACGCTGTGAGAAGTCTACTGCTTATATGCGTGAGCAAGGCTTTGAAGAGGTGTATCATTTAGAGGGCGGCATCTTAAAATATCTAGAAGAAATCCCAGCCAGCGACTCTATGTGGCAAGGCGATTGCTTCGTTTTTGATAACCGCGTGTCGGTCAATCATAACTTAGAAAAAGGCAACTATGAGCAATGCTTCGCCTGCCGTATGCCCATTACTGTCGATGACATGCAAAGTCTTGCTTACATCAAAGGCGAGTCATGCCCACACTGCATTGATAAAGCGACCGACGAGCAAAAAGCCAGATTTCGCGAACGTGAGCATCAAATGCAGCTGGCGAAGAAACGTGGCGAAGCGCATATTGGTAGTGATGTGATTGATGTGATTGAGAAACGCAAAGCCGCTAAAATTGAAGCACGTCGTCAAGCGGAAGACGCTAATCAAGCTAAAAAATAATTGCAAGTAAATATTGTCTATTAAAAAATGTGGCAGATTTATTGTAAGAAAACTTGCCACATTACTTTAAATTATGAAACCTATCACATTAATATCTTTCTCATTTGCGAACTCAAATAGTTTTTGAACTTTTTGGAACAGGTTAATTACATCTTGATCTTCTGCATAACCCATATCTGATACCACTTCATTTAAGTCTGTCTCTTGAAAGTCTGATACAATTTGCGTCACTGCATCAGAATCGTATAAAAGACCTTCCTGTGCCTCATAAAACTCTTTATCTTCCTTTGCTAAAAATAATAAGTTGGATAACGGGTAATCACCACTTCCCAAAATTTCTAGCACTTCCATGGAATAAAACTCGAATGATTCTTGAATGAAATTTTCATACTGATTGTCAGTATTCCAACGCATTTCATGAAGGTCGATATTACCATTAATTATATTTTCTAGTTGGTCATCAGATGCTGTGCAGAAGCCAAAAGCCATTGACATAATATGTTCCTGTAGTAGTCCATGAATAATTAATCAACAATTGAGTAGTAATGATATCGTAAGCATTTACTGAATAATAGTTTAAAAATAAAAAAGAGGCTTATTAGCCTCTTTTTTATGAATAAGTTATCACTATAACTTAAAACAAAATACGCACACGAATCGTTTCTTCTACGTCTTTTAGTTGATCTAGTGCGGCATCTGAATCGTTATAATCAACATCCATCACTAGATAACCGACATCGCCCTCTGTCATCAGGCTTTGCGCGAGGATGTTAATCCCTGCTTCTGCAAACAGACGGTTAATCTGTGACAGCACGCCTGGTACGTTTCTATGAATATGTAGCAGACGGTGTGAGTTTTCTTTGAACGGAACAGAAACTTCTGGGAAGTTCACGGCTGTCGCTGTGTCACCTTGGTCAGAGTATCTAACAAACTTATCAGCGACTTCAAGTCCGATATTGGCCTGTGCTTCTTGAGTTGAGCCACCAATGTGCGGCGTCAAGATGACGTTATCAAATTTACGCAGTGGTGATTCAAACTCTTCATCAGCTGATTTTGGCTCTTTCGGGAATACGTCGATCGCCGCGCCCAGTATTTTACCAGATTCAAGCACAGCGGCTAAATCATCAATCTCTACGCAAGTACCACGAGCGGCATTGATAAAGTAACTGCCGTCTTTCATATGGGCGAACTGCTCAGCTTTCATCATGTAGCGGGTGCTTGGTACATCAGGTACATGCAAAGTCACGATGTCAGCCATTGATAGTAGCTCTTCTAAGCTACCTACTTGTACCGCATTACCTAGTGGCAATTTGGTCACAGCATCATGATAAATGACTTTCATGCCAAAGCTTTCTGCTAAGACAGACAGTTGCGAACCGATAGAACCATAACCGACGATACCGATAGTCTTACCACGTACTTCATGTGAATTGGTCGCAGACTTGCCCCAACCGCCACGATGTACGGTCGCGTTCTTTTCAGGAATGCCGCGATATAGCATGATGGCTTCGGCCAATACCAGTTCAGCCACCGAACGGGTATTTGAGTATGGCGCGTTAAAGACGGGAATACCCAAATCACGAGCGGCGTCTAAGTCTACTTGGTTGGTACCGATACAAAAGCAGCCAATACCGATGAGCTTGTGCGCGTGCTCAAGTACTTCACGTGTCAATTGCGTACGCGAACGGATACCGATAAAGTGAGCGTCTTTAATTTTTTCGATCAGCTCATCTTGATCTAATGCGTGACTGATATTCTCGATGTTATGATAACCAGCTCCTTCCAATACTTTTAAAGCATTGTCATGTAGACCTTCAAGCAATAAAAACCGGATTTTGTCTTTTTGTAGTGATAACGCCATATGAGAACTGTCCTATAATTGTCTTGTAAAATTATCTGAGGGATAATCTGTAGTCGAAGCCGTTTAAAGTAGGTACAAAGTAACCAAGCGCAAACCATACACTGAGTACATTAAATGAGGTTAACGTCGTAACCACTTACCAATGCTTTAACTATAGGGTGGGTGAAACGAAAACAGTCTGGATATCTTACACAAAATTGGGCGGCGATGTTAGCAGATTAGATGAATTATTGGTTATCAAGCCTGAAAACTTTTTATGCTATAGTAAATCATGCTGTTCGACGTTTATTAAACTATTTTTTGCCATTTACCGCCATATAAGCACGCAGCATGACATCTTTCTATCATTGCTTTACTGGCTCACTTATAATCATATAAATACGTACTATATAAACATACCTATGTGGCTATGTTTATATCCATTTAGCGATATAATAATCCCCTTTAGGCATAGCGCTTACGTTTATACCGAGATTTGACCATGACTTCTTTATCTAGCCAAAGCACCTCTGCAACCCATACAGCTGCTGTTCAAACTATTTTAAGCACGCTCATTGATGCCCATCAGTTTGACGCCAGCCAAATCAAAACCGACCCTGAGAGTTTAGAACATTGGGGCAAGGACTGGACCAAGCACTTTGCCCCTGCCGCTGCTGCTATTCTCTTTCCAAAGACGACTGAGCAAGTACAAGCCATCGTATTGCTTGCCAATGAGCACAATGTGGTGTTAACGCCAAGTGGCGGTCGTACCGGTTTGTCAGCTGGTGCTGTCGCCGCCAATGGCGAGATTGTCGTCAGTATGGATAAAATGAACCGTATCGGACAGTTTTATCCAGCCGATCGAATAGTTGAAGTCGAAGCAGGCGTCATTACTCAGCAGTTGCAATCATTCGCAGAGTCTAAAGACCTCTACTACCCTGTCGACTTTGCCTCAGCTGGCTCAAGTCAAATCGGTGGCAATATTGGCACCAATGCAGGCGGTATCAAAGTCATACGCTATGGCATGACTCGTCAATGGATTATGGGGCTGACAGTGGTCACTGGTAAAGGCGATATCTTGCAGCTCAACCGCGGTATGGTCAAAAATGCTACGGGTTATGACTTACGCCAATTATTTATCGGTAGCGAAGGCACACTTGGGCTTGTCACCCACGCGCAAATCAAGCTTGAGCGTCAGCCGCAAGACTTAAACGTCATGGTACTGGGCATGGACAGCTTTAATGATGTCATGAATGTGCTATCAGCCTTTCAAGCAAAGATTGATTTGACCGCTTTTGAGTTCTTTGATGATGTGGCGATTGATAAATTGATGGCACATGGTCAAGTACAAGAGCCATTTGAATCGCGCACCAAATTTTATACGCTATTAGAGTTCGAAGCGCCATACGAGCCGATCATGGATAAAGCCATGGCGATATTTGAAGAATGCATGGAGCAAGGTTGGGTCGTCGATGGTGTCATGAGCCAGAGCTTGGCACAGGCTGAAGAGCTGTGGAAGCTGCGTGAATACATCTCTGAGACCATCTCAGTATTTACGCCTTATAAGAACGATGTATCCGTACTAATAAGCTATGTCCCTGAGTTTATCACCGAGATTGATCACATCGTCAGCAGCAACTACCCTGACTTTGAAGTCTGCTGGTTCGGTCATATTGGCGATGGCAACTTGCATCTTAATATTCTAAAGCCTGAAGACATGAGTAAAGATGATTTCTTTGCAGAGTGTCAAATCGTCAACAAACACGTGTTTGAGACGGTGCAAAAGTATGGCGGTTCGGTTTCGGCTGAGCATGGCGTCGGTATGACTAAAAAGCCTTATTTACAATATAGCCGCAGTGAGACTGAGATTGAGTACTTACGAGAGGTAAAAAAAGTCTTTGATCCGAATAACATTATGAACCGTGGCAAGATTTTTGATATGTAAGTGCTTATTCAATGATTAAGCTCATAATTAAAATGGCATAAAAAATGACGCTAAACATTGATATTTAGCGTCTTTTTTTTGTCTTATAAAAGTGATTATTTATAAAAATAACAACACTAGCGCTACCACTAATAACACACTTAAAAAACCTTGAACGATTAAAAATGCTTGATGCGGGGCGGCGATATGACGAAACATGTTGCCCAGTGCATTATAGGTAATACCAGCCGCTTTAATATGTGGCGGCGTATCAAAGGTTTTGATGATTTGTAAAAAATTCTCGGTACGATCAGGCGACCAATTATGCGGCGCACATGGCAAATATAGCGATAACTGTGCGGCTTGCTTTTTGCTCGCTGGTGACCATAACCAACGCTCTAAAAATAATAAGCGCATACGCCAATCCGCAAAACGGCGATGTTCTATCGTCTGTAACAGCAATATTTCAGTATTCTTATGGCGCTTATCCGCAAATATGCGTTGCTTTAAGGCAAATACGTGCGCTTTCTCACCTTCGATGCATTGCAAAAAATGACCACTACCATAACATAGAGTACCTGTAATGCCATGCTGTTGATTATAGTTACGCGCATGACATTCTACTTCATCAAATATAGAGGCGCTTAAACGTGAGACAAGCGTCAAACTACTAACATACACCAATTGAACCAGCGCTGAGTCTTCTATCTCATCCCAGCTACTGACTCTATTGTTGTGACTTGAGGGCATAATAAAACAATCCTAAAAAGCCGATTAAATACGGCTAAACAAAACAAACACAACGACGCCCCAATAAAAAAAGACAGCGACTCACAAAAACGTAGCAAATAGTTACCACGTTAAACTGTCATTACTTGAGTAGCTTGTTATGATAACCAGCAAAACAAATAGACCAAAACCAAATAGATCAAAACTAAGCATTCTAAGATATGATATTTAAAAATAATGTTAAGCTAACAAAATATCTGTACTGACATCTTCAGGTTAGAAGCTGTACCAAACACTTGGCTTGTATTAACCCCAACGACGGTTTGTGAACATTATGAAAAATTTTATAGTTACTTTAATTCATAGCTAATTTAATTTACAGACACTTTAATTTAAATTTATAGCTACTTTAAAATGATATGAGATTCAAAAAACACGTCAGTAACGCCAAATCTGACAGAATTCATAAGATAAATCATTTTCATAACTTATTGTAAATACAGTGATAATTGATTGTAACGATAATATTTTATGATTGGAATATTTTTATCACTTTTTTTACACAAAAAATTGCCAACCGAAAAAAATTGCCAACCGAATTGTGGCAACGCATGCTATTTGATATCACTAAAATTAATAAAGATCCAAAACAGGAACATTATGAGCAAAATAGAAAAACTAGACGACTTTCATCTAACCATCGCTGAAATCAAGAAAAAAGACTATCCACAATTAAAAGCATTAATGGATCGTGTCTATGTCAACTTAGGCGGTGCATGGTCAAAGAACACTATTAATACCTTAATCGATGCCTTCCCCGAAGGTCAGATCGCTTTATTTGATCATGATCAATTGATTGGTATCGTGTTATCTATGCGTGTTGATTATGCCACGTTTTCTAACCCGCATACCTACGACGACTTGATTGGTCATAAAGAGATTATCAGAGACAACCCTGAAGGCGATGCTATTTACGGTTTAGATGCGCTGATCGACCCTGAATACCGTGGTTATCGCCTAGGACGTCGATTATACGATGCCCGTAAAGAGCTGTGTCGCCAGTTAAACTTCCGAGCTATTTTGGCTGGTGGTCGTATCCCGAACTATCATAACCATCAAGATCTCACACCTGGCGAATATATTGAAGCCGTCGCGGCTCGTGAAATTCATGATTCTGCATTGTCTTTCCAACTCTCAAATGGCTTTATCGTCAAGCGTATCTTAACGGCTTATTTGCCTGACGATAAACAATCTAAAGGTTTTGCTACTCTACTTGAGTGGGCAAATATTTATTACGAGCCGCAAGATTATAAGCCAAACACTCGTAAGTCTGAGGTGCGTATTGGTGGCATCCAATGGCAAATGCGTGAAGTCGAGTCACCTGAAGAGCTGCTGCAACAAGTCGAATTCTTTGTCGATATTATGGCTGATTACAATTCTGACTTTGCTTGTTTACCAGAGTTCTTTAACGCACCGTTGATGGGTCTGTGTGAATCGACGGATCAAAACGTCGCTATTCGATTTTTAGCTGGTTATACCGAATGGTTTAAAAATGAGATATCGCATTTAGCGGTCAGCTACAACGTCAACGTCATTACAGGCTCGATGCCGTACTTAGACGAGGACGATACGTTATATAATGTCAGCTACTTGTGCCGCCGCGATGGTACGGTCGAAGAGCAGCGCAAAATCCATATTACCCCGCATGAGCGTAGCGCTTGGGTCATCGAAGGCGGTGACGAGGTTAAGGTGTTTGATACCGATGCCGGTCGTATTGGTATTTTGGTCTGTTATGACGTTGAATTCCCTGAGCTTGCCCGCCTCATGGCACTTGATGATATGGACATCTTATTCGTGCCATTTTGGACAGACACGCAAAACGGCTATCTACGCGTGCGCCACTGCGCCCAAGCACGTGCGATTGAAAACGAATGCTATGTGATGATTTGTGGTTCGGTTGGTAACTTACCACAGGTTGAAAGTCTCGATATTCAATACGCACAGTCTTCTATCTTCTCGCCATCAGATTTTGCTTTCCCGCATGATGCGATTATGGCAGAAACCACTGCCAACACTGAGATGGTATTTTTCTCAGATGTGAACTTAGACAAGCTTATTCATGTCCGTAACGAAGGTTCGGTACATAATCTGCTTGATCGCCGTGATGACTTGTATAGTTTGAAATGGAAGAGAAAATCTAAAGTATCAGCCAGTAAGCTAAGCGATGATGAGCGCCTCGAAAACTCTGGTAGTGTCCTGCTCGGTGATCCATTACAAAACCGTGCGCAAAAACCTTAATCAGTCACTTTAAAATACCAACACTGAACACGGTTTAATAAAATTTATGAATAATACGGCTGACATTTCAGCCGTTTATTTTTATCTATCAACAACCACTTATCAAAGCCATTTATACAAAACCTATAGCAAAAAAGCAGCCATTATGACGACTGATACTGAAAAATCCATTAAAAAGCCAAAGAAAACGCCCAAGCAAAAGGGGTTGTCTATCGCTAAAAATCTCCTCATATATGGCTTGGTATTTGCTGTTATTTATACCGCTATCAATTGGTGGCGACAGCCTATCATGCCAGCCAACCCGCAATTGCAACTGACCGATTATCAAGGGCAAGTTGTTGACTTAGCGGCGCTGAGCAATGAACAACCAACGCTGGTGTATTTTTGGGGCACGTGGTGTCCCATTTGTAGTATCACCTCGCCGACCATAGACAAACTTGCCGCCGCAAATGATTATCCGGTCGTTACGATTTCCATTAAATCAGGCACTGACCAAGAGCTGCATCGCTACCTTAATGAAAACAGCTATCGCTTTACGACAATAAACGATCAAGAAGGCAGCATCTTCGCTGATTGGCAAGGACAAGTGACGCCGTCGTATGTCATCTTAAAGAATGGCGAGATGACTCAAGGTTTGACGGGTATTCAACCCTTATGGTCGCTGAAATTGCGCTTATGGTTATCATCCGTTTTTTAATGCTTAGCCTGCTGTTTAGAGTCCAATTATTTAGAGTCCAGTCGGTAGACAATGGCACTTGCCATCCGTATGATTCAATAGGTGATGCATCACTCATATAAATAATTGGTTTTGGCTAAAATAAGGACAATACTGACCAGCTCTTTTTACCCTAGCTTTTTTGTCATATAATAGCTGCCAATCTCATTGCCTCTTTTTAGTTTATTGCTATCACGGTATTTTATTATCCATAAGCATATTTTATGTTGCATTCGTCTCGATAGCATTTATTATTGACGTGAGCATATTTATGACGTTGATGCACAGCGATATATTATAAGCGAGAAAGCGATCATCAACGGTTAAGCAGCCAGCTAAGCATTACCCTAAATGTCACATCTGACTTTACATCGATTTTTAATCCATTTTCTAAAAAGACACCTTCTATGACTGATAAAAGTACTGATACGCCAAGCCAGGATTATAAAGACACGCTAAACCTTGCCGATACGCCATTTGCGATGCGTGCCAACCTTGCCAAGCGCGAGCCAGATTGGCTTGCTGCTTGGGAAGCGGATGATGTATACGGCAAAATTCGTCAGGCACGTGCTGGGGCGACCAAATACATTTTGCACGATGGTCCTCCTTACGCCAACGGTCAGATTCACTTGGGTCACGCCGTTAATAAAGTACTTAAAGACATTATCGTCAAGTCAAAAACACTATCCGGCTTTGATGCGCCTTATGTCCCTGGTTGGGACTGTCATGGTCTGCCTATCGAGCAAAAGGTCGAAGCCAAAGTTGGCAAGGTCGGTCAAAAAGTATCGGCGACTGAGTTCCGCGGTCTATGCCGTGAATATGCGAGCACCCAGATTGAATTGCAAAAGGCAGATTTTAAGCGTCTAGGCGTATTTGGCGATTGGGACAATCCATATCTGACCATGAACTTCCACCAAGAAGCCAACATCGTGCGCGCCCTTGCCAAAATTTATGACAATGGTCATGTGACTCGCGGTATGAAGCCGGTCAACTGGTGCTTAGACTGTAGCTCTGCGCTGGCTGAGGCGGAAGTGGAATACCAAGATAAAGTGTCTGATGCTATCTATGTGAGCTTCGATGTTTTGGATACCGATAAGGTTGCCTCGTTGGCTGACGTAGCGGGCAATATCGCCGCTGTTATTTGGACGACGACCCCTTGGACGCTACCTGCTAACCAAGCCATCTCTGTACATCCTGAGCACAACTATAGTGTGGTGGCGACTGAAAAAGGTAATTTGCTATTGGCCGCGGATTTGGTTGAAACAGCGTTAACGGAACTCAAACTTAGCAATCAAGGCGTGCTAGCGACCGTATCTGGGCGCGAGCTTGAAGGCTTGCGTGCCCAGCATCCACTGATTGCAGACCGTCAAGTGCCATTAATCCTAGGCGATCACGTAACCACAGATAGTGGTACTGGCCTCGTCCATACAGCACCCGGTCACGGTCTCGACGATTATATCGTTGGTCTAAAATACAATTTACCTGTTGAAAACCCAGTCAGTGGAACGGGCGTCTACCTAGACAGTGCCGCAGTATTTGCAGGCGAGCACATCTACAAAGCCAATCCAAAAATCATCGCCGCACTGCATGACAATGGACATCTAATCAGTCATACCAAAATTGAGCACAGTTATCCGCATTGCTGGCGTCATAAGTCGCCGATTATTTTCCGTGCAACGCCGCAGTGGTTTATTAATATGGAAACCAAAGGTCTGCGTGAGCGTGCGCTTGCAGATATCCCAGCAGTAAGCTGGACACCAGCATGGGGACAAAACCGTATCGAAGCCATGATGACGGGTCGCCCAGATTGGTGTATCTCGCGTCAGCGTACGTGGGGCGTGCCGATTACTTTCTTTACCCATAAAGAAACAGGCGAGCTGCATCCAAACACGCTTGAGCTGATGGAAGTCGCTGCACAAAAAATTGATGCAGGTGGTGTGGAAGCTTGGTTTGATTCCAGCTGTGAAGACTTCTTAGGCAACGAGGCTGCTGACTATGACAAAGCAACCGACACCCTAGACGTTTGGTTTGACTCTGGCACGACGCATTTTGCCGTACTTGAACAACGCGATGAATTAACCAATCCAGCAGATATCTACTTGGAAGGCTCTGACCAACATCGCGGTTGGTTCCAGACGTCATTATTGACCTCAGAAGCCATGTACGGTCGCCCACCATTTAAGCAAGTACTGACGCATGGTTTTGTGGTTGATGAAAACGGTCGCAAGATGAGTAAATCACTTGGCAATATCATCACGCCGCAGGAAGAGATCAATAAAACAGGCGCGGACATGCTGCGTTTGTGGATTGCCTCAAGCGACTATCGCTATGAGATGAGCGCAGGTAAAACGGTCTTTAAAGGTGCAATCGATATGTATCGCCGTATCCGTAACACCCTGCGTTTCTTACTTGCCAATACCGATGACTTTGATCCTGCGACCAACAGCGTCGATATCAATGAGCTAGTCAGCCTTGATAAATTCATCATTGAGCGCGCGCAAACCGTGCAAGCACAAATCATCAGTGCTTATGATGCCATGGATTTTCACCAAGTCACCCAGCATATTACTGCGTTCTGTTCGCAAGATTTGGGCAGTTTCTATTTAGATATTATCAAAGATCGTCAATATACGACTCAGACTGATGGACAGCCGCGTCGCTCTGCGCAAACGGCGATTTACCATATCGTTCAGGCACTCATTCGCTGGATTACGCCGATTTTGTCATTCACGGCACAAGAAGCGTGGGAAGTATTGCATGGCGCTGACAGTTATGTATTTACTGAAGAATGGTATAAATTTCCAGAATTTGAGCTAAGCGCGATCAGCAACGATGACTGGCAACGTATCATGTTGGCAAAGGATATGGTCAATAAACATATCGAGACCGCACGTGGTGAAAAAATCATCAACGCTAACTTGTCTGCCGATGTTAATCTATATGCTGACGGTGCAATGCATGAAAGCTTAGCCAAGCTGGGTGAAGAGCTGCGCTTTGTACTAATCACTAGTAGCGCAACTTTGAAACCTATGAGCGACGCTCCTGCCGATAAAACAAGCACAGATGAGCAAACTGACGCCAGCACGGATGAATCAGTAGACTTAGTGGTCAATGTTAGCGCCGCAACTGGCACCAAGTGCGTACGCTGCTGGCATATCCGTGATGATATCGGTACCGATAGTGCACATCCAGAACTATGCGCGCGCTGCGTGACTAACGTCAGCGGTGATGGTGAGGTGCGCCACTATGCCTAACTCAACTGAATCATCAGACAACAAGCCGCCATATGCTGAAGTCGATAAATCACCTGAGCCAGCTCATGCAACCACAGGCAGCTCAACGACACCGAAAAGTCGTCTGAATAAGACGCCAAAAATGATTGCGAATGGCCGTCGTGCGTTTACGTGGTATCTCCTATCGTTGGTCGTACTAATCATCGATCAATGGACGAAATGGTTGGCTGAAACTAAGCTGACTTTTCATGAGCCAGTACCTGTGATTGAGCCTTTTCTGAATTGGACACTGGCATACAACTATGGCGCGGCATTTAGCTTTTTAGCAGATGCTGGTGGTTGGCAGAAGTGGTTTTTTTCGGGATTGGCATTGATAATGTCGCTATTTTTAATTGGCTACCTGATAAAAGCCCCGCGCCAAGCCAAGCTACTATCGACAGGTCTAGCGCTAGTGCTCGGCGGTGCGGTTGGCAATCTCATTGACCGCTTGCTACATGGTCACGTCATCGACTTTATCCATGTACATAACGCTGATGTCTGGCATTACCCTATCTTTAATATTGCGGATATGGGCATTAGTATCGGTGTGGCGTTGATTGTCATTGACATGCTATTTTTAGAAAAAAAGCGTGAAATGCCACGGTCGTAACCGTCTACAGCTAGAGATATTAATTAAATTTATAAATAAAAAAGGTGGATTACTCAGTCGTAACCCACCTTTTTTATTCATCATTTTTTCTGATAAAGGCTATTAGTTAGCATAGAGTATTGTGCCTATACGCCACTCTCAACAGCTTACATTCATGATTGATTATCTCTTAGGAAATTTCTCTCGCTTCGATAATTTTTTAAGATAATCTTGAACCTGCTCAGGCAACTCAACACCCAGCATCTTCAACCATGAAAACAAATGCTGATAATAAATGTCTGCCAGCGTAAAGCTGTCCCCCGCTATATACTCCTGCTCATCTACCCAAGCATAAGCAATCGGCAGGGCTTTTTGGATACACTTCAGGCAGTTGTTAGCGGTGCCCTCAGGCCAGTTTTCATAATTGTCTAATACCTTGATTTTGGTGAGTATCCATAGATAACTCTCAATCTCGATCATGCCAAATGAAATCACTTGGCGAAGTTTATAGTTTTTCTCAGCGAAGTTCTCATCTGCTGTGTTTGGTGTCAAAGGTTTGTCAGGGTGTAACTCATTGAGATATTCAATAATAGCTAACGACTCAGTAAAGTGTTTGCCTTCATGTGTGATGGTAGGGATTTTACCAAAGGGGTTAACGGCTAAAAACTCAGGACTTCGCTGCTCCCCTTTTTTGCCATCTATTTCTTTGGTCTCATATTCTAAGCCAAGCTCCTGCAATGCCCAAATGACCGTTTCAGCGCGACTTGGATGGGTATATTTGTATAAAGTAATCACTTGCGTTCGCCTTTTATTATTAATTAAATCCATTTAAGGTTTATCCTGAAAAATCGTGCTTATTGCGTACAATTCATCATACTCGCACAAAATACCAGCGTACGGCAACCAGCCACTCAAGATATAAAACTTTGATGTTTCATCAGCCGTTTATTTTAGACTTAAGCATTAAACATCAAAACTACACCGCTCACTATGATAAATAAACAAGTGCTTTTATACCAAAGAATCAAGTAATCCTTGCAAAAATTTCAAGCTTCCTCCTGTCAATATAAACAATAACCCCGCCATATTGATGAGAACAGTCAAATAATACGCCACTCGAAATTCAGGCTTTTGCGACTTGTGGCGTAGATACGTTTGCGCAACCATCGCGCCCACCCAACCGCCCAGCGCACTTAGCAGATGCAAGGTTGATTCAGGTGTGCGCCAATCATTATTCTGAGCAGCGGCTTTGTCCTTGGCATACATCATATAAGTAATGAGACCCAAGGCCACATACCAACCCACAACCAGCCAGCTGAGCTTGTTCATGGCGGCCAATAAGATTAATACGCCATAAAAGCCCACACCAAGGAACAAACGTTTCTTTTGTCCTGCTTCAAAGTCTGCTTGCATACTACGTTTGTGATTACGCTGACGGATTTTCTGATTTTTTTGCGCCATTTTTTGCTGCACAAAGCTCAGCTCTTGTACATCTTTTGCTTGCATACGCCCTTGATTGTCCTGCCCAAATGTAAAAACAACTGGCTCACCGACCTCAGGGCGACGACGCGCTTTAAACTCATTGATATGAAAGAATATTGAATCACCATTCTGTGTTTCGATAAAACCAAAGCCTTTGTCATCTTGCCACTTTTTAATGTGACCTTGTTGTTTATTTACCATAAAAACCCCTGCCTACTCTTAGAATTGCCAAATATATTACACTATTTGCGTTACACTATTTACGCTTACATACTCTCCAAGATGGCTTATCATTTCTTATATTATTTGCCAAACCAATTCCTAATCCCGTAATAAATGGCTGTTGACTATGACCGACTCACAATTTATCACTCCCAATGAAGACACCCGTATCACTTTTGGCAGCCTTGTAAAGCTGCACTTTGAAGTATCACTAGAGAACGGTACGATGATTGATTCTACTTTTAGCCGTGATGCGCCTGTGACGCTCACCATCGGTGATGAAAGTTTGTTACCTGGCTTTGAGCAGGTATTAATGAACCTGCGCGCAGGTGACACGCGCTCTGCTCACCTTGAGCCGGAGCAGGCATTTGGCGATTGGAATCCTGACAACATCCAACATTTCAGCCGTACTCAGTTTGCGTTAATCGCTGATAATCCAGAAATCGGCATGATGGTAGAGTTCGAAGACAAAGGCAAAAACACTCTGCCGGGTACGATTAGTGCACTCGATGACGATCAAGTCGAAGTGGATTTTAACCATCCCCTTGCCGGGCAATCCCTGTTATTTAAAGTAAAAATCTTTAAAGTTACCCCGCCTGGTGTCACTGGTATAAAGCTCATGTAATCGCTTGAAAAACTGTCAGCTATAAAAATACATTTACAAAGGACATTCATATGCAATATCAAATGTTGCCACAACTCAATGAAAAAGTTTCTAAGATTTGTTTAGGCACGATGACATGGGGACAGCAAAATACCGAGACCCAAGCACATGAACAAATGGACATGGCGCTAAGCGAAGGGGTGAATTTTTGGGATACGGCGGAAATGTATCCATCGCCGCCGGATAAGGACAAGCAAGGCGATACTGAACGCTTTATGGGTACATGGTTTAATAAAACCAAACAGCGCGATAAAGTCATTCTTGCTAGCAAAATATCGCCGATGGATTTTTTGCGTGATGGGCAAACGCGTTTTAATGCCGAACATATTAGCAGCGCCATCGATGGCAATCTTCAGCGTTTGCAGACCGATTATATTGATATTTATCAGCTCCATTGGCCTGAACGTCAGGCGAATTTTTTTAGTCAGCTTGGCTATACCGAAGAGATGGCATCGCAACCATTAGATGATTTGACGCCATTTCTAGAGACCATTCAAGCGTTAAATGATGAGATTAAAAAAGGGCGTATTCGCGCTTATGGACTATCGAACGATACCGCTTGGGGACTGATGCGCTATCTATGGGAGGCGGATAAAAATGGTTTGATCTCTCCTATCACGGTGCAAAATCCTTATAGTTTGCTAAATCGCTTATATGAAGTCGCTATGGCCGAGATTACGCACCGTGAAAATGTAGGTCTATTGGCTTATTCACCGCTTGGCTTTGGTGTCTTATCTGGTAAATATCTCGATGGCAAACGCCCAACTGGTGCGCGACTCACGATGTATGATCGCTTTGCGCGCTATACCAATGAACAAGCGCTATCAGCCACTGCTCAATACGCCAAAATTGCAGCGGATGCAGGTTTAGATATGGCACAGATGGCATTGGCTTTCGTTAACTCACGCTCATTTGTCACCAGTAACATTATTGGCGCTACTACGATCGAGCAGCTAAAATCCAACATCGATAGTATCCATTTAACCTTAAGCTCAGAAGTATTGGAAGCGATTGAAGCGGTGCATACCCAGCATCCTAATCCTTCACCCTAATTTTAGCTTGATGTGACACCATGGTCTGATGCAAACCAGACTTTAGCGCATTGAGGCTGTCGTATTTATAATCGACAAAAAAAGGCGCAAATCGCAGTTATAAACTGAGCGATTTGCGCCTTTTTATTGGAGCCTGTTGAATATTTGCAATTATTATGCTGTCAGCGCTTTATACTTTAGCGACTTTCGTTAAGACTCGCGAATGCAGTTCCGCCAAACCTTCTTGCATACGTGTCTGTAATAAATCAGTCAGCTCACTTTTGCTCATGCCTTTTGGATCTATTGGCTCCAATGGCAATACATAGGCGGTCACATCTTTAGTATCGAGTACCTTTTTTAGGCTCTCTTTCATCGTAAGCTTGCCATAGTAAGGCAACTCTTCACTTAATGTACCGTCTTTATTGACATAAGCAATCACTAGCGGGCGTACGGGCACGTCAGCATCTATGGCTGCTTGTAGCAAAGTACCATGAATACGTTTGATTTTTTTGCCATCGGTGGTGGTCGCCTCAGGAAAGAATATGACCGAGAAACCTTTGGTCAAAAAATTGGCAATTTGGGCGGCGACCGACCCTGCATCACCGGAACCACGCTCAATAAATACCGTGCCTGCTGCATGAGCCAGCTTACCAAATACAGGCCATTCACCGATTTCGGCTTTGGATAAGAAAAAAGCAGGACTCAATGTACCCACCACAGGGATATCCATCCATGACACATGATTGGATACCCATAATCCGTGGTGCTGCTCTACCCGCTCGACTGCCACAACCTTGACGCCAAAAGAGCCTGCCATTTTGCGGCAAAAGGCTTGAATATAGCGTGGTAATTTTTCGCGTGGTGGCTGCTTAAATGCGCCAATACGTTGGGCGGCGCGCAATCCACCAGCGATAGTGGTGGTCATGCCAGCAATTTGTTTGCCGCGCCCCAACTGTTGTCTGAGTGAGAAGCCTGACTTAGATTGGCTCATCTGTGTCCCTCGTGGTTAAAAACTTATGATTATATATCGTAAACAAGCGCCATGAGTATAACAAAATTTATTCAGTCAGTGACGATTTGTTCACTGAGTTGCTGTTTATTCAACCAGTTCTACTGCGTTCACTGATTTGCCTATGGCTTTCATTTACGCTGTAACATAAAACCATCGTTAATTGTGCTAGAACGCTTTAATATTAACTGATAAGACCACATATATATGGTCATATGAACGCTATATCGACGTTTACTGAATGGATAATAGCGATATATTTACTTTATTAAATAGGTGATACTCTTTGGATTATTTTGAAAGACACGAAGGTGGCGAGCGCGCCATTATAGTACATTTAGACATCCGTCAAATTCAAGATCCTGATGATTTAGGTGAATTTGAGCTGTTAGCAGACTCAGCAGGGGCTGATCGTTTGGCTTTAGTCACAGGCTCACGCCAAAGACCCGACGCCAGATACTTCGTTGGTAGCGGTAAAGCAGAAGAAATAGCAGAATTGGTACGCGAACATGATGCGGACATCGTCTTATTTAACCATAGCTTATCGCCATCACAAGAGCGTAATATTGAAGCCTTGGTAAAATGTCGCGTACTGGATCGTACGGGTTTGATATTGGATATTTTCGCGCAGCGTGCCCGTACTTATGAAGGTAAGCTACAAGTAGAGCTGGCGCAGCTCAACCATTTATCGACGCGTTTGGTACGAGGTTGGACGCATTTGGAGCGTCAAAAAGGCGGTATTGGTCTACGTGGACCCGGCGAAACCCAGCTTGAGACCGATCGTCGCTTGCTACAAGTGCGCGTGAATCAGCTTAAAAGCAGAATCGAGAAAGTCAGACAGACACGTGCACAAGGTCGAGCCCGTCGCCAAAAATCAGATGTGCCGACGATTTCGCTTGTCGGTTATACCAATGCGGGAAAATCTACGCTATTTAACCGCTTAGTCGACGAAAATATTTATGCAGCGGATAAATTATTTGCCACGCTAGATCCCACTTTACGCCGTTTAGACTGGCAGGGTGTTGGTCGTGTTGTTTTAGTCGATACGGTAGGTTTTGTCCGTCATCTGCCGCATGAGTTGGTCGAATCCTTTCATGCAACATTAGAAGAAACCTTGGAAGCAGATTTATTGCTACACGTTATCGATTCTTCTAGTGAAGATATGCATGAGCAAATTCAAGCGGTCAAAGACGTATTAGCAGAGATTGATAATGATGTACCAGTGCTCAATGTCTACAACAAGATTGATTTGACAGATGAGCCTGCACATATTGGTTATGCTAGCGAAGGACAACCCAATCGCGTCTACGTTTCTTCTAGAGAAAATCTAGGCATGGAAGAGTTGTCGTTAGCCGTCCAGCAGCTACTGACTGGCACACTCACCACCTTTGAGTTGACCTTACCTTATCATGCAGGTCAGTTAAAAAACGCCTTATATGAGCTGGGTGTTATTCAGGAAGAGAGCTACGATGACAGTGGTCATGAGTGCTTAACAATTCGCTTGCCAAGCGATACGCTAAGACAGCTACTGGGTCAGGCCAATTTAGAGCCTTTAGATGTATTGCCATTAGCACAAGCCACATTATTGATGCCAGTACTTGAAGAGTTCGAAAAGCCTGATGAGATTGAAGAGCCGACGATGACCGAGGCAGAAGAAAAAGCGTTTGATGAGTTTGATGCGCTCAATTCTGAAGCCGCTAAGTCAGAGGAATAAGCAGTAGAAGTGGAAACTTCTGACTTAAAGATATAAATGACTAAATCTTTAAAATAGCTTTATAAAAGACAAAAGGATGATATCCATTGATATCATCCTTTTTTTTGGCACATAGCATTAAATTTGGGGCTGTCCTAGATAACTAGTTCAAACCCTGTTTAACCCATTGTTTTAATTGTAGTAATTGCGACTTTGGGTCACTGTGATTAAAACGCCACTCACATTCCTTTAAATAGAGGTGAAAATGCTCTTTTGGAACCCCGTTAAACTTACGTAGATGCCGTTTAGCTTGGTTCCAGAAGTTCTCTATGCCGTTAATATGATTCTTATCATTAACAAAGGTTTTAGAGTGGTTGATACGATAATGAGTAAACTCACTGACATCTAATGCGTTATAGCTTTTAAATGAGTCAGTATAAACAATGCTATCAGGCTTCACTTTTTCTCTTATGATTGGGATCAAAGTATCTGCTTTAGCATTGGGTATAATACAAGCGTAGACCTTGCCATTACGCTTTAATAGGCCAAACACGGGCACTTTGCTACCAGCACCTCGCCCTCGCTTGCCTTTGCGGGTTCCACCAAAGTATGATTCGTCTACTTCGATTTCGCCTTCAAATAGACCAGGGTCTTGGCTATTCTCGTAAATAAGCCGTCTTAGCCTATGAAAGTAATAACTGGCTGTGGTTTTATTAACACCAACTAAGCTTGCTGCTGTTCTGGCGGTTGAACCGGCAACAAATAACTCGATTAGTCTGTTTTGTTTATACCAACTTAGTTTGCTTTTTCTCATAGTGCTATCCTAAATAATTTTACTTATCTAGGACAGCCCCTTAAATTTTTTATAGGTTACCCGATCACGAAAACGCGCTACCATAGTCGATGTCTTTTAAAGTGAGCACAAGGTAGCCTGGCGCAAATGATACACTCATTATAGTAAGCTTTATTAGTTTGCCTACTCTCTATATAATCATCGGCTATAGGTTCAACCAATATTCATATCATTGATAGATAGAACACACTTATTAGAGTGCGGTTACCTATTTTGTGGCTCCTATCCTATCTATTTCTAAATCGGCCAGTATTTCTTATGAAATCTACTCATTCCACCCATTTGCCGCTATGGCTTGCATTAATCCTCACACTCACGATGGTCATCGTGGTTCGTGAATCAGCCGTTATCATCTGTCAATTAGCAGGAATAGAAAAGGCTGCCAACATCGTTGGATTGGTCGCCATGTTCTTTATTTTGATGGCATGGCGATTACTTAAAGGGTTGCCCAGTTGGCTCACCCAAGCCAGTAATACTTTATTAGTGGATAGCGGTTTTGCTTTTTTGCCCGTGTCTGCAGGTGCAGGTTTACTGCTATTTGCTTTAGGTGATGAGCTTTGGGGCGTTATGCTGACGATGATTATTAGCACACTCATACCGCTTTGGGGACTTGCCATACTTGCCAACCGTTCGCTCAATCACGATGTTAGCATCGATAGCACCACCGTTGAAGAGCACAAAGGACAGCTATGAGCTGTATGAACAAGGAAATGCAATGACTTTTGATAACGTGTTTGTGGCAACCTTTGCGGCGATATTATTAACGCTAATCGCTCATGTGACTGCTCGTGTATTGGCACGTAAGCTCTCATGGCTGCCGATGGTGATTACGGCGTTGGCGCTTGTTCTCTTATTTTTGTTTATCCTACAATGGGATTACAACGATTATTACGATGTTGCCAAGCCTGTATTTGATCACTTATTGGGATATGTCACCGTACTGTTGGCAGTACCATTAGCAGCAATGAACTTTAAAGGTCTGCCAGTCAAAAAGCTTACTCTCATAGTTATCCTTGCAAGTGTGGTTGGTGCATTGCTACCGATGTCATTGGCTTATTTATTTTCATTAAGTCACGACACTATACTCGCTTTCGCAACGCGTTCAGTGACCACACCAATCGGTCTGAGTGTCGCAGATTTAATTAAAGCACCACTTGCCATGGCTAACTTAATTATTATTGTCTCAGGGCTTATCGGTGGTACTTTGGCGCGCTTTTTATTTCGCGGTATCGATGATGACCGTGCCAAGGGCTTAGCACTTGGGTTGGCAGCACATGCTTTTGGTACCGTCGAAGCATGGCAAATTAGCCACACTGCTGGGCGTTATGCGGCATTTGGATTGGCAGTAAACGGGCTGGTCACCGCCGTTTGGGTGCCTATTTTTATCAGTGCACTTTCTATATAACCCTGTTCAAAGCAGTTTTCAGTGCTTTGAACAGCTTTTATTTCTCACGATTCATTCATTGCTACAGCCAGAATATTCACGTACCACACACGCCTAAAAATAATAAAGCCGATACTCAATCAACGTACTCAGAAACGGTAGTGTGTTGATTTTTTTACAAATTAAAAATGACTTTTATACTTTGTGCTGATAATCGTATGCGTCGAAAAGTTATTATATGTTATAGTAAGCAACTATTATTTTTTGTATCCAATGCGAGTGGTTTCTAGTTAGACGTGGTTTTTGCTAGGGTGCTATATCGTTTACAGCGATAAAATCCTACCAGCACGATAACCGCTTAAATGCGCAGAACGACGCGCCTATAGGCAAAGCAATTTGCTATTACTCGATGAAAAGTGATAACCCTATGATAAATGTTACAACCTTAGTGACTCGCTGCTTGTCTCCTGTTTTATTGACCGCTGTCGCCCTATCCAGCCTATCTCTATCTGTTGCTGCTCAAGCAGGTAATATGTATATTTACAAAGACAAAGGCGGACAAGTCTTACTCACTAACGTCAATCCAAGTGGTAATTTTGACAAATTCACCAAAAAGGTAAAAGTCACTTACTACAAAGATTCTAAAATGTATGACGGTAGTAGTGACAATAGCAGCAGTAATTACGGTAGTAGCTCTGCCAGCAGTAGCGGAAGCCGCAACTCATACGACAGTTATATTCGCGCCTCAGCTCAGCGTCATGGAGTAGATCCTGGGCTTATAAAAGCAATGATGCATAGCGAATCCGCCTTTAACCCGAATGCACGCTCACCTGTCGGTGCGCAAGGTCTCATGCAGCTAATGCCAGCGACTGCGCGACGCTTTAAAGTCAGCAATCCTTGGAACCCTGCAGATAATATCGAAGGCTCTGCTAAATATATTGCATGGCTGATGAAGCGTTTTAATAACAACGTAGAATTTGCGGTTGCGGGCTACAATGCGGGTGAAGGTAACGTTGATAAATATAACGGCATCCCGCCTTTTAAGGAAACCCGTAACTATGTCAAAAATGTCATGAGCCGTTACCATAGCTTGTATAAAAACGACTCAGGGCTATCAGGCAGTACCATGAACGCTAGCAATCAAATCGCCAATCCTAGTCTCAGTAGTGGCTTACAAAACGTCAGCTATGGTACCAGCAGTAATAGCAATAGTGCCAGCTATGCCAACTCAGCATATGATGCGCTACGCTAAAATGAAGACTACATGAACCGTTGAATCCAAACGTAAAAAAGCCCGTTAATTATATTAACGGGCTTTTTTGTGCTAAGAGGCTTTATCTATTAATTCATAATCTATCTTGTCATATTTTTTGAGTTCGATACAAGATTAATAATAAAGCTGATCGGTGAGTACCAGACCAAAAAGCTTAGCACTCACCTTTCTTCTTAGCAAAATTTAAAAATTACTTGTTAGCCAGTGCTTGTGTTGCAGCAACTTCAGCAGCAAAGTCTTCTTGCTTTTTCTCGATGCCTTCACCAACTTCTAGACGTTTGAAAGCAAGTACTTTTACGCCTTCAGCTTTTAGTACATCACCAACTTTCTTCTCGTTGTCCATAACGTATGGCTGACGCAATAAAGTCACTTCTTCTAGGTACTTACGTAGGCCACCTTCGATCATTTTTTCAACGATGTTATCAGGCTTGCCAGACTCACGAGCTTTTGCTTCGATGATGTCTTTTTCGCGTGCTAATAAATCAGCATCTACACTTTCGTCATCAACCGCAACTGGGTTAAACGCAGCGATATGCATGGCAAGGTTTTTGCCAGTATCGGCGTTGCCACCTTCAAAAGATACCACAACACCAATACGTAGACCATGACGGTATGAAGCAAGGTTGCTACCTTCTAATACTTCAACGCGGCGTACTTGGATGTTTTCGCCGATTTTTTGTACCAAAGATACACGAGCTTCTTCAATAGTCTGACCATTGCCATATGGCAATTCAGCGATAGCAGCTACGTCAGTCACATTGTTTTCTAATGCAATGTTCGCTACTGCTTCTGCAAATGCCGTAAAGTTTTCGTCTTTTGCAACGAAGTCAGTTTGGCAGTTTACTTCTAACAAGAATGCTTTGTTATCGCCTTGAGCGATGATGATAGCGCCATCAGCTGCAATGTTACCCGCTTTTTTAGCGGCTTTGGCTTGACCAGATTTACGTAGGTTATCAATGGCAGTTTCTACATCGCCGTTTGACTCTTCTAACGCTTTTTTACATTCCATCATGCCAAGACCAGTACGGTCACGCAATTCTTTTACCATTTTGGCAGATACTTTTACTTCTGACATAAGAGTTACCTTTTATTATGTATGGGAGTGCTTAATTTCTATGAGATATATCTTTACTATCTATTGGTACTATATCGCTTTTATAGTAATGAAAGCACTCATGGTTGATCGTGATAACAGACAACATTGTAATGACAGATATTGTGCATCACGAGTCTAGCTATAAGCGATAATACTCGCTTATTAACGAGTGTTCCATCAACAATAAGGCATGACGAGTAAAACTACATCATGCCTATTGTAAGCTTATACGTGTGAGCTTATACGCTGTTAATAACTTTATATGAATGCTGACAAGATAACTATCAAGACACCGTTACAAAGTTAAACCTTAGCGGTCAGCGATTTATTCTGCTGGAGTCGCCGCTTCTTCTGCTTTGGCTTCAACTGGTGCTTCTTCAGTAGCAGGTGCTTCTTGCTCAGCTTTGCCGCCCGCTTGAGTCTGTGCGTATTCTTTACCAGCGATAATCGCATCAGCCATAGAAGTCACATACAAGGTCACAGCACGGATAGCATCATCGTTTGCTGGGATGATGTAATCAACGTTATCTGGGCTAGAGTTAGTATCAACGATACCGATAACTGGGATACCTAGATTTTTAGCTTCTTTGATAGCAATCGCTTCATGATCTACGTCTACAACGAAGATTGCGTCAGGTAGGCCGCCCATATCTTTAATACCGCCTAGTGAACGCTCAAGTTTTTCCATATCGCGAGTACGCTCTAACGCTTCACGCTTAGTAAGCTTGGCGAAAGTACCGTCTTCTGCTTGCTTTTCTAGCTCTTTTAGACGGTTGATTGACTGGCGAAGTGTTTTCCAGTTGGTAAGCATTCCACCTAACCAGCGATGGTCAACGTATGGCATGCCAGCGCGTGCTGCTTGCTCAGCGATGATACCGCTTGCTGCGCGTTTAGTACCTACGAACAATACTTTGTTTTTCTTGGCAGCTAAGCCGTTAACGTAAGTCAATGCTTCGTTAAACGCTTTTACTGTGTGCTCTAAGTTAATGATGTGAATCTTGTTACGGGCACCAAAGATGTATGGTCCCATTTTTGGATTCCAAAAACGTGTTTGGTGACCAAAGTGAGCGCCGGCTTGTAGTAAGTCGCGCATTTCGATTTTGGTTGGATTCTTTGTAGACATGTGAAATTCCTATTGGTTGGGTTATGCCTCCACATCACAAAAACTGCCTATCTAGCGACACGCATCTGCTAACGGTTAATGCTCATTGTGGCAGCACTAACTTTTTTGCAAATTAATCAAGTCGCCAAACACCCAGCAATTTTTTGCCATGATGTGTGTGTCATTGGTTGATGGGTTGGTTTAAAAAATTGAGCTATCGTTTGAACGTAAAAATACGATGTGATAAAAATAGCTGGGCTGTATTTTATCACATAATGCTTAGCGACTGCTAGCGCTATTATGCTGTTTAAGTAGATGATAACGCATAAAAAAACGACGCATTAACGTCGTTTTTTATATTGAATAAATGAGCAGCTGTAGATTAAGCGATACAGATACCAATGACCGCTTTATACCCACGCCAGGTAAATGGCGTGACGTAACTTTGGCGATCTTTTGGCAAATAAGACACGCTTGGTGCGCTCTCAACAATATGCGGCGGCGAGATAATAAACTCTGAGCCAAACTCAGTACGAGCATTACCAGAGATAGTGTTGGCCATCTCACCGAGCAGATCTTTCATCATCGTGATCGATGAGTCAGGCTCGCCCATCACTTTTATGACCTCTCGTAACATCACGCTTGGCGCACTCACATACACACAGCCTTCAAGAGGCCCTGATATCTCGATAACGCCGCTATAATCATAACCAACAGCACTCTTGTTATGATTTAAATAAGGGGTATCAATGGACACTTCCGAGCCATCAATTTGTGCAAAAAATGCATTGATTGAGCTCAGAAACACACCCAATTTTTCTACTTTAACCATAATATATTAATATCCATCTTTATGACGCGGTGGCAGCAACGTTAATCCTGCAAACAGACCACAATCTCGCCTATCTGCGAGTTCCAAGTGATGGGAATGATAAAAGAACGCTCATCATTCGGCAACACAATACTTTGTGGAGAGCCTTTAAATACAAACGGCACAGAAATATGGAACTCTGAGCCAAACTCTTTACGCGCGTTACCAGCGATTGTATTGGCCACTTCACCAGCCAAATCGATATAATTCTCATCGCTTTTATCCGTTTCACCCATGCTATCCAGTATAGCGGACAATAACTGACGGGTTGCCGAAAAATACACCACGCCTTTTTGTCCACCCGATATACCGATCACACCCGTATAATCATGGACTTTTGGCTGTTTATTCTCTAACAGATATGGGGTGTCAGCGACAAGCTCCTCTCCCCCAAACTGATTAAAATAGTTACTAATAATACTTAAAAAAATCTGTAGCTTTTGTTCTTTCATAATGACATCTACTTAAGTCGTTGAATGGTTTAGTCTTGCATTAGCTCATACAAAGACTCTACAAGCTCTTCTTCTGAAAAAGGCTTGCACAAAAATCCGCTGGCACCCAACGACAATGCTTCAATGCCAGTGGCTTTATCAGACAGTGCTGACACCACTAAAATGCGTACTTCAGGGTCAATCGCAATGATTTTCTCAATGCATTCAAGTCCGTCCATTTGTGGCATGGTCAAGTCCATAGTGATTACATCAGGACGATGGACATTGAACTTTTCAATGGCTTGGACACCACTGGTTGCCGTCGCAACCAGCATAAACTGCCCTGAATCGTACGCGCGTTGAATACGATTTCTAATAATATTTGAATCATCAACAATCATTAACTTATGCATAACTGATCTATTACCTTTAATGAAGTGCTTGTCATCCTTGACAATATACCTGCTGTTTCTAATTAAGCTTTTGGTAAAGTAATAACAAACCGTGTCATCTGACCAAATTCGCTGTTTACGTTAAGCTTGCCATCATAATCTTTTACTTTTGCTTTAATGATATCGAGACCGACACCGCGTCCGCCATCTTCATCTGCGTGTTCTTTGGTAGAGAAACCCGAAGAAAACAGTTGTTTGAGCAGCTCGCTTTGACTGAGCTGACTGGCTTCTTCTGTACTAAAACGACCATCACTGCTTAACTTGGCACGAATGCTGTCATAATCAATACCTTGACCATCATCTTGCACCATCAGCATGAAATCTGAGCCGTTGTCTTTTAGTTCTAAATCAATCGTCCCAACCGCAGTCTTACCAATCGAATGACGAACACTTGGCGCTTCAATGCCATGCACCACGGCATTACGTAGTAGCTGAATGCTAATCTCTTTAATCGGCTTTACCAGATGCGCTGGTATGTCCGCTTGCATCAGTGTATTACTCTTTAGCTCTACTTGCTTACCTTGTCTTGCGGCAATATCTTTTGCAAATGCTTTATAAAAAGACAGATGATCATCAGTTGCTTCATTACCTAGGTCAATATCCTGACCGATATCAGTATCTATGATACTGGTTGAAGGATTTGATGTCTGACTGTCAGTCGCCACCGTTTTTGACATACTGTTTTGAGCAATATTGTCATCTAACCCATTTGCAGTTGGTGCAGTCGCTGGTGCTGAACGGTTAATACGCTCGCCCAAAGTCGCGATGGTATTTGATAGGCTTAATAAGTCATCCAAATGTACGGCCAATGGCAAGAAATCGTTACCAGATAATTGACCTTGGTTTTGCAATGCGTGCAGTTTGTCTTCCGCATCTGAGGCAATCTTGGTAAAGCTATGCAGTTTTAGCGCAGAAGCTTCACCTTTTAAGCTATGCATTTCGCGATAGATGGCTTTTAGTTTGCCCTCAAGCTCATATTGTGAGCTACCAGGATTTTTCAAGATATTGTTCATCTTCTCAATGTGCATCTGCGTATTATCGATAAACTCATTAATAATCTTTGGATTTACATTTAGAATAGTGGTGAGCATTTCAATCTGCATATCATTTTGCGAACGCTCTTTTTCTAGACGCTGCTCTAAATATACGGCATCTGATACATCGTTGACGTTGACCAAAATACGGGCAATGTCTTTGTTGTCATAAACACGTGAGAACTTGAAGTCTAAGAAGCGATTATTCTGTGCTTTATCACCAGCGTTGTTGTGTAGCATGACTTTGTGCAGTGGATTCAGAGAATCTACCAATTTTTCTTTAACGCGTGGATTGTAAAGCTGCTCAATAAATTGCTGTGTGGTTTTCAGATCTTTATCAGAAATACGCCCACGTAAAACGTTGGTAAAGTTCTCTCCTGACAATCTGTCCTCACCGATAATATCATTCAGTGCGCGAGAATGCTGCTGACCAATATTCAAGTCTTTATCAAGTAAGAATAGACCCGTATTTACCGTTTCCATAATCTCTTGCGTCTCGCGACGAGCAGCGAACGCTTCAGCATCGGTTTCACGTAAACGACGTACAAAGAAGAATACAAAGATTAGAAAGTAGGTAAAGATGGCGGCAACACCAAGCACCTGAATCAGACGAATGGTCGTCGCTTGGCGTTCAGCACTATTAAAAACATCTTTGGTCAAATTGTCTAACGAATCGTTAATCAATAGACTTGACGTCTTGGCTTGTTCAACGGCTTGGGTCAGATCATCTTCAGAGGAAACCATAATATTATCAGCATCTTTGAGATATGCTTGAATCTTAGGCTCTAACGCTTTCCACTGCTCATTAGCTGCGGTAATGTTTACTTGTGCGTTACTGTCAATCTTTGGCAGATCATAAGTTTTGCCATCAACGTCAGTGATCGTTGCACCTTGCTCAATAGCAGCAATAGAGCTGGTAATCAACGCCGTGTTTTCCTCCAAACGCTCCAAAACGCGCTGAATATGCGGAGAGTTAGTATCTTCTCCATAGCTATTATCTAAGTCAAATAAATCTTTAATTACCGCCTGCGCGCTATTAGCGACTTGGTTGGTTTGGTCAATTAACGCGGTATTTCTTTCTAATAAGTTTGAGGTATAGAACGTAAAGGCTAACAAAGCACCGATGAGCGATAAAAATAGTGCAATTGAAATGATCAGACCTTGATAGCGCTTATTGTCAACATTGGGAGTGGTTGCCATCTTCAGAATTCCTTAGTTCAATTGCGTAGTATTAGTATCAGAATTGCTCTTATCAGCAGATGCAGGTACAGCCTCACCTAACCAGCGCTCTTCAATTTCTTTAAATGTCCCTTTTTCTTTCAGTTTAGCAATACCCTCATTAACCGTATTAATCAACTGAGTATTTTCTTTTGCCATTAATACGACTTGTTGCGCTGAAGGTGCGTCTGCCGCTTCATAAGGTACAATCTTCACTTTATGTTCTGGATAACCTTTTATGATGTACTGCAGCACTGGCATGTCGTATAAGAAAACATCAGTCTTACCTTGCACTAAGTCCTGATAAGCCAAAAATGCAGTAGATCTTGAAACCAATTCAACCGAGCTACCCATCTGTTTCAGAGTATCTTCTTCTTTAGAACCTGCCAACGTACCAGTTTTTAGACCCTTTATATCGTTTAAGCCTTTGATATCAAACTTACCTTCCAAGTACATGATGGTAGCTGGGTTAAAAAAGTAAGGCGTTGATAGACCATATCTTACCGCGCGATCATCTTTATAAGAGATACCAGAAATAGCTAAATCACGTTTTCCTGACTCCACACTATCGAACATGTCTTGCCAAGTTTCTTTATAAAACTCGACTTTAAAGCCTTGCTCCTCGCCGATAGCTCTAATGGAATCAACGTCCGTACCCTGCATATTGCCATAGTCATCTTGAAACGAGAAAGGGGGTAAATCACCTGTCATAGCGACCTTTAATGTTGGTGCCGTATCAGGCAAATTACTGACAAAATTATCTTTATTTTCTGTTACTGGCGTACCAGTAGAATTGGCATTTTCTTGAGTGGAAGAGTTACCGCAGCCAAACAGGCCAACACTCAATACAATTGGTAACACTCGATATAACTGCATCATAATTTACCCTTAAAGCTTCACGTGGTTGCACATATTAATTAATGACAATCTAGCAAGGTTAGGTAATATCTTCACAATACTTACTTACAGAAAGTTACGTTTGATAATACTTGCCTAACTTTATGATTGCAATAATTATGTTTAGTTATTACGTACAATTTGTTATATATGGCAAATAAAGAATATTAAGGGCGTACTTAAGTCTATTTATATGACTAAAAACTTGTAATATAGTCTTGTTTTATGCACAGTTTTAGGCAGAAAATAAAATAAAAAGTACAAAAAAAAGCATCCCTACATAATCAATATAAGAATGCCTTTTAAGAACGCCTTTTAAGATTCTAGTGCAAAAACTATAAAGTCTCTGGCTTACTCCGCATCGTCCAGATTTAAATTACGATCTATCTGCCAAATCAAAAAACAGCCAAGACTCATCAAAGCGAACATCGCAATACCAATTTTGAGTACAGGATTAACTGGAAATAGGTTTAATAATAATCCACCAAAGATACCGACTGAGAACATGAGCGAGCCTTGTAGCGCACTTGCCATGCCCGCTCGGCGTTTTTGAAAGGCCAGCGCAATAGCAGAAGCATTTGGCTGAGTCAGACCTAAGCCTGCGATACAGAAGAAAATACAAGCCAGTACCAGTGGAAGCCAAGCATCAGTACCCAAAAATAGACCTATGATAAATAGCACGCCTGCAGAAATAACCTGCATCATCGCACCAAAGCGCAAAATACTCAAAATACGAAAGCGATTGGTAAGCCACTGATTCAGCTGAGTCAAACCCACAAAACCAGCAGCATTCATCCCAAATAACCAAGCGAAGTGGGTTGCGGATACCCCATAGGTATCCATAATCAGCTCAGAGGCTGAACTGATATAAACAAACATCGCCCCCATCAGCAGGCCGCCACCAATCGCTGGATAATTGAACGTCGGGTCTTTTAATAAGTCCCAGTATTGACTCAGTACTTCTCTTGCAGGACGTACATTACGATTTTCTTCCGTCAACGTTTCAAAGAAGAAAAACTTTGTGAGCAATAAATTTAACGTGCCAAAAGCAGCCAAAAACCAAAAAATAGAGTGCCAGCTAAAAAACTGTAGAAATAGCGCACCAAGCGATGGGGCTAATATCGGCGCTAAACCCATCACCAAAATCATAATAGAAAAGGCTTTTGCGGTTTGCTTAGCAGTCAATCGATCGCGAATCGCGGCACGAGTGACCACCGCGCCGACACAGGCACCAAGTGCTTGCATCGTCCGTCCAACAAACAATACATACTCGTTATTAGTAGTCGCACAAACAATGGAAGCGATGACATATAGCGTCATACCGATATATAAAGGCTTAACGCGACCAACACGATCACTAAATGGTCCATAAAATAACTGGCCAAATACCAAGCCTAAAAAATAGGCAGGAACAGAGTTGGCCATAAAGGCTGTGGAGACACCAAAGTCATCTGCCATCGATGGTAATGCAGGCAGATACATATCAATAGACAATGGCCCCACTGCCACGATAAGTCCAAGCATCATAATCCATGCAACAGGCAAATCAGCAGAGCGTACGCGCTCAGAAGCAATGGGTCGATTGGGTAGAGAGGATTTTGGAGCAGACATATTCAGACCATTTTATATAGAGTGTATTGAGTCGTTATAAAGGTTCAATACACTCTAGTGATTGTTATTGTAGTATTCAGGCTTCCATTGTCTTTAATATTCAGTCTTTACTCAATACTGAAAACAAGGGTCATTGCCACCATTAGTGCACATTTGCATGCAGTGGCGCAAGTGGACAGTGTTATATCGTACTATCCGCTCACATTTCAATAGAGGTATGACGTGAATAAAACAAACAATAACAACTAAAAACAATCACAATAATTTGTCAAAATAGGTCTGAGCGTTAGCATAGCGGCATAATTAGTAAAAGATATTTAGCGGAACTGGCGCTTGCCAAATGCCGTACTGGCTTGCTTGGCTTTTCTTAACGCAAGCTTGCGATTACGACCGAGCATCATTTTAAGCTGCCATACTTTTTCCTTATATAAAGTAGTGGCTGGCTGCTGGAACATAGCATTGACCACACGCTTACTCGCCAACACCGCATCAGGAGAGCGCTCTGCAAATTCAGCAGCGAGCTTTTGCGCCTGCTCAAGTGGCGCTTCATTGCAATGGCTGACAAGACCCAATGCTTTGCCCTCACTGGCAGTCACGATACGCGCACTCATGGCAAGCTCTTTTAGCACATCTTCACGTACCACGCCAAACGCGGATTGCGTCAAACCCATGTCTGGTACCAGACCCCACTTAGCTTCCATAATAGACAGTTTGCAATCTGGATGACTGATACGCACATCGCAAGCCAGTGCTAGCTGAAGCCCTGCACCGATACAATAGCCTTCTAGTACAGCAATGACCGGTACAGGCACATCGCGCCATACCAGACAAACACGCTGGAACGAGCTCTGCCATGGCTTTACCAGCTCCCAAACGGCGAACGCTTGATTTTTTGGATGATTTAAATCACCTAAGTCGATGCCTGCACAAAACGTGCCTTCAGCGCCATTTAGAATCACCGCACGTATCGTTTTGTCTTTACCAATGCGTTCTGCGACAGCTATCAATTCTTTCACCACTTTAAAGCTCATGGCATTTTTTTTGTGTGGGCGATTTAAGGTTACCGTGAGTATATTGTCAGTCATACTAACTTGTAAGGTTTCATATTGGTAAGTGGCAATCGCGTTCATAACAATCCTTATTCATGAATAAAATAGAAATGGCATCTAAATATGATGCCGATACGTCTAAAGCTGATGGCAACAATATTAACAGCCTTGTTACGACGCTACCTCATCAATAACTGACTGCAACGATTCGATTCATCGTTAATGTCATAAAACCATCACTTCTAAATCATTTTCCACGTCATATCATTTTCACTCAAACGATGATAATTGAGCTGAGGATAGGCTGATAAATCCAGCGCCTGCAAGTTATTTAACGCTGTTATTAATGCGGCATAATATGGCTCAAGCATGGCAAACTGCGCAGGGGTGGTGTGTTGGACATTCAGCAAGCATTTATCTTCTAGGTCTTGACTGGCCTGACGTAATTGCGGCACACCGGTATAACGACTACCGCCTAAGATGCGATGGGCAATTTGCGCTAGCATACTGCGATCACGGGTATCCCACGCTTGCGTTAGCGCTTGCTTTTCATCATTAATAGTATCAAGCATCATAATGATAAGCTTGGCTGCCAAGTCGGGCTTATTCGCTGAGCGGGTCAACGCGTCTTGCCAATCTAAAATAGCAAACCCATCACCTTCATTAGCCCCCAAAGAATAATGGCTTAAATGGTGGTGACTGCTGTCCCAATTCTTTGTTTCTTGCTCATATGTGTGGGAATTTGTAGGCGTTACCACTCCATCGCGAGCACTATTTATCGGTGTTTCTGATGGCTTTAATAGTGGCGACTGTCCTTGTTTATGTAAGCGCAAGTTCTCATAGCGTGGCTGGGTGTCGCGCGGTGTTTCGCGTCTATAGTCCTCGCGTGGTTGGCTGTCTCGCAAGTAATTATCACGAATTTTCTTCAATGATAAAGGACGCGTTATTTTTGGCTGATTGATTGTATTAGAACCGCTATGACGGTTATTTTCATCACCTTTCACCATAGGATAAGCAATGGTTGTAGAGTCTGATGGCCACGTTGAATACGTTTCAGCCTCCCTATTTTGTGAGTCGTTAGAGTGTGAGTTCTCTTTTGATAAATCGAAGGTCTGCACATCAGTACTGTGCAGATTGGTATCAGGCAACGCTTTTAACTGCGGCATTGTCGTTGTACGTCCAAGCCATTTTTGCAGCACTTGTAACAACTGAGGCTGGCTAATGGGCTTACCCACATAGTCATTAATGCCACTAGCGATCAGTTTGTCTCGCTCATCAGCCAAACCATGCGCAGTCAACGCAATAATCGGGATACGGCTATCATCATTTTCAATATTGCGAATTTGTCTTGCAGCTTCATGCCCTGACATACGCGGCATTTGGATGTCCATGAATATTAGATCAATATGACCTTTATCCTGAGTAGCAACTTTATCGTCGGTATTCACCTCTTCATAAAGCGTAATATTTGATTTCTTGTTTACTTCATCGCGCGTTTCAGCTTTAGAGATTTGCGTTTTATTCGACAGACTTTGCTTATCATTTTTCGTGGTTTTGATATTTTTGGTTTGTTGTTTACTGATAATTTCTATGGCGTCAAAACCACTACTCGCTGTGATGACTTGGATGCCAATCTCACTGAGCAATGCATCGAGCACCAACAAATTGGGCAGATGATCGTCGACTGCCAGTACCGTCACCCCTGTCCAGCGCGGTTCTTGCACGCTTTTTTTGGTACTGCGATTTTGGGTGTCGAGCATAGCATAGAGCTGTCTTTTGTCTAAAGGCTCATACAAAATATTGGCATGATAACGATTTAATAATGCTTGATCGGCAGCAACTTGATAGCCAAATACCGCAAGCTTACCTTGGTAATGCAGACGAATTTGTTTGAGTAATGCCATCATATCGTCTTGGGTATCATCATCGACGATGACCCAATCCCAATAATTACCATGCTCTTTTAATGACTCAAGTACGCCTGGTAAGGAGTTGGCTTGGGTCAATTTAATCGGCAAATATTGCAAGCTGGCTTTGAGCACTTGTATAGAAGCGGTATGATTGATCCATACCAATACATTAAACTCATCGGTCTCACTCGCCAGCGGAGCCAAGACTGGAAGCTCAATCGTCTGACCAGTAGCAGCTTCCAACACATCGACATGTGCTGGCATCCGAAACCAAAACGTTGCGCCCTGATTGGCAATATTCTCTTGAGCATTATCATGAAAGCCAATATCACCGCCCATCAGCCGCGTCAATTGCTTGGAAATAACGAGCCCCAACCCTGTACCGCCATACTGACGAGTGATTGAAGGGTCGCCTTGGCTAAAGCTTTGGAACAGCATCTTTTGATCAGCTAAAGAGATGCCCTTACCGCTGTCTTGCACACTGATCATAAGATAATTATCACGATGGTCATCTAAGCTGACGCGCACTACCACATCGCCACTGTCGGTAAATTTAATAGCATTGCCGACGATATTGGTCAATACTTGCTTGAGGCGTAGGGCGTCGCCATTGATGCGCATCGGTACATCATTATAAAACAGCACCGCCATGCGCAGACCTTTTTCTGCGGATACAGGCGAAAGCATATCGACTACGTCATAAATGGTGTCATAAAGGTCAAACTCATGACGGTCAAGTACTAACTTGCCTGCCTCAATCTTAGAGAAATCCAAAACATCGTTAACCAAGGCGAGCAAGTGTGCTGATGACTTACGTATGGTTTGCACGTACAAATCTTGTTCAGGATTTAGTTCGCCATGCCTTGCCAGCAAATTGATAAAGCCATCGATACTGTTTAATGGCGTGCGCAGCTCGTGGCTAATATTCGCCAAAAACGCCGATTTTGCTTGGCTGGTTGAAATTGCCGCATCACGTGCATTACGAATAGAGATGTTTTGCATTTCCATCTCATCAAACGCAAGGCGCAAATCATCCTCGGTTTGCTCGGCATGGTCTTTTAACTCCTGAAAGCTTCTATGCAGGCGGCGTAGCGTTTTGACCAAGTCTTGCTGCAATAAGTTCAGCTCACCATCTGACTCAACGGGAATAGGCTGATACAGATTGTCGACATGGGTACGCTGCAACTGCAAACGTAGCTCATAGATCGGTGCTATCCAGCGCTTTGAATAAATATTTAAACTCAGCAATAAAATCAAAATGGTGAACAAGCCGGTAATCACTAACGCCATGGCGATACGGTAGCGGGCGATATAGAGTGGTTCATTGTCCATATCGACGAGTAGCCACAGTTTTTGTCCTTCAAACTCCCCTAACACACTGCCATAAGCGGTTCCAATAGGCGTTGGTTGCTGCGATAAAAAATTCTTTTTTGTGTCTATTGCAGGCCATGCTTCGTTCAGTCCATAACCGACTGCAGCGAGCACTTGATTGCTTTCATTGATGATCGCAATACGCTGTACATGTTGCTCGGACTGCATACGACCCAGCTTATCTTGTATTTCCTCAAGCTTCGTGATGGTCGTTTGAGTGGCATCATTTGCTCTAACTTCGCCATCCGAATTGGGTTCGCCGTCTGCTTGCTGGCGCTCTTGCGCTAACAGCTCAGGGATTAGCTCTGCAATCGCTGGGGTATAACGAATCAGCACCGCCTCCGCCAATACTTCTTGTTCGGAATTGCTAGCACGCATGGTCTCATAAAAGACCAAAATACCGCCCACCGCTGCCAAGATACAAATGGGTAAAAACACCAATATAATCAACTGACCATACGCACTGCTGGTATCAAAACGTTTTTTGTATGCCATACTAGCTTTACTCTCTACAGAAAATTGCACTATGAATCAATAGCGGCGGTAAGCGGTGTTAGCCAATAATAAAATTTTTAGGGGCTGTGCTCATTTCAAAGCTATCGTCATTTCAAAAATGATAACTGCATACCCATGATAAAATTTAGTGATTCTTGTTATTGCCGTACCTATATATTGCCATAACTATAACGCATTTCATCGATCATGGTGAGTGGCTATAATGCAAAGGCATTTTAACTGTCCAGCCCTTTTTAAACACCACTCATTTACCAAAATCTCTTGATGCCTTCAGCGTAGCCAAAAACAAAATGATATAATGACGCAACTTTTCATTTATTGCTATTTGGTTAAAGCGACAGAAATGTCATTAACAATCAAATCACTCACTTCACTCAATAGCAGCCATATCAAGATATTTATTCAAAAATCAAAATGACAATTAAAAAATAAACGGTAATTAAAAATCAATTTTAAAAATTAACAAGGATACTTTATGTCCGCAACGGCTATCTCCAACCCTAATTTCATTACTCAAGTCACCAAACTTGCTGATTGCGTCGGTCAGACGCCATTGGTTAAATTGCAGCGCTTACCTGAGCAAGAGCAGCTGACCAATGGTGCTGCGTTACTGGCCAAGCTTGAAGGTAACAATCCAGCGGGGTCTGTTAAAGATCGTCCTGCGTTTAATATGATTTATCAAGCAGAACAGCGCGGTGACATCAAAGCGGGCGACATGCTGATTGAAGCCACGAGTGGCAATACGGGTATCGCTTTAGCCATGGTCGCCGCGATGCGTGGCTATCCGATAACGCTACTGATGCCAACCAATTCAACTCAAGAGCGCAAAGATGCCATGATTGCGTATGGTGCGACGTTAATCGAGGTGGATGAAGGCATGGAAGCCGCACGCGATTTAGCGCTGCAAATGCAAGCAGATGGCAAAGGCATCGTATTGGATCAGTTTAATAACCCTGACAACAGTCAAGCCCATTACCTGACCACAGGGCCTGAACTGTGGGCGCAAACGGCAGGGAAAATCACTCATTTTATTAGCTCAATGGGCACCACTGGTACCATTACTGGTGTATCGCAATACCTCAAAGAACAAAATCCAGATATCAAAATCATCGGACTACAGCCTGATGAAGAAGCTTCGATTGCTGGTATTCGCCGCTGGCCTGCAGCTTACATGCCGGGTATCTTTAACGCAGATTTGATTGATGAAATCATGGATGTGGATCAGCGTATCGCAGAAGTTTATATGCGCAAACTGGCCAAAACCGAAGGTATTTTCGCGGGCGTTTCATCAGGTGCTGCAGCATGGGCTGCCGTACAAGTCGCTAAAGAAAACCCTGATGCCGTCATCGCCTTTATTGTCTGTGATCGCGGCGATCGTTATTTGTCGACGGGTTTATACAATATTAATGACGACAATATTGACGACAGCAATGTCGATAACCGCACATAAATTAATTAACGTACAGACAACGCTGCTCAGTTTAGTTGATTCAATCAGGATTTCTTATGTTACAAGCTCTACCATCCGACCCTATATTGGTCTTTGATATCGAAACTGTCGCTGATACCGATGCGGCGCGCCGTATCTATCCGCAATTGGCAGAGTTGAATGATGCAGATGCATTGAGTGCACTCACAGCGCTTCGAATACAAGAAGCTGGGCATGATTTTATGCGCTTGCCACTGCAGCGTATCGTCTGTATTTCAGCGCTATATATCAAAGATAGCAAGTTGTCGTTGTTCTCATTGACCGCTGATAAATTCAGTGAAAAAGATATTCTTGCCAAATTTTTTCGGGCATTTAGTGACCTTGAAAAGCTGCCACAGCTTATTAGTTGGAATGGCTCAGGTTTCGATATTCCTGTACTGATATATCGGGCTATGCAATACGACTTATCAGCGCCATGGTTATTTGAAGAAGGCGAGCGCATCAAAAATATGCGCTTTGATAATTACGTCAATCGCTTCCACACGCGTCACCTTGATTTGATGGACAGATTTAGCCAGTATGGTGCCAGCCGCCGCGAAGCCATGGATATTGTCGCAAGCTTATATGGTCTACCGGGTAAAACAGCTGTCGACGGTAGTATGGTTGGTGAGCTTGTCAGCACTAATGACTGGCAAACGCTGTCTATTTATTGCGAGTCTGACGTCATGAATACATGGCTAATCTATTTGCGCTGGTTGCGTTTAACTGGACAATTATCCTCACAAGATTTTGACGCTTGGCAGCAGCAGAGCTATGACTATTTAGTAAAATATACCCAAGCGGATGGTCATGCCCGCCATCAAGACTTCATCGCTGATTGGTCATCTGCGCCCACATCATAACAAATGAAGTTATATGAAGGCGCGTTATAAGACATCGCGTTTATCCTCATTTTTTTAGTTATTTATCATTTATTATTAAGGCAGGTTTATGCAACCCACCGATTCAAAAGCGTCTACAACCTCTGATGTTACGCCAGCAACGAGCGAGACCCAAACGATTACTATTCCGCCTAATAAGAAAAAATCTAAACCCTCATCAAAGACACGCCGCCGTCTAAAGGATGCAGAACCTCTGCCCTTCACCATTGATGGTTTGTCGCATGATGGTCGCGGCGTTGCCGTTTATGGTAATGGTTTTGGTATAGACGATGGCCATATCGAAGACAAACATGGCAAAAAAATCTTTGTAAGCTTTGCATTGCCAGGTGAAAGTGCCTTGGTCAAAATAACCAATAGCCGTGCCAGCTTTGAAGAAGGCGAGGCTGTCAGTATTACTGCCAATCCAAATTCTGAACGTGCCGTACCGCCCTGCCCACATTTTGGGGTGTGTGGTGGCTGTAATTTGCAACACTGGCAGCCAGACGGTCAAATCAACTTTAAGCAATCTGTACTGGCTGAAATGCTGATCCACCAAGCCAATGTCACGCCTGATAACTGGCTCGCTCCAGTGGTTGGTGATCGTCTTGGTTATCGTACCAAAGCACGATTGGGTGTGCGTTATGTCACCAAAAAAGAAACCGCGCTTGTCGGTTTTCGTGAGCGCTCAAGTAACTTTTTGGCAGAATTAAATGAGTGTCATATTTTAGATCCAAGAATTGGTTTTGAGATTGAAAACTTAAAAACACTGATTAGTACGCTAGAGAGCCGTAACAAGATTGCTCAGCTTGAGTTGGCCATGGGTGAGGAGATGCCTGAGCTGCCAGATGGCAATCAGCCCGTTGCCCTTATCGTACGCAACTTGGAGCCGTTATCAGACGCTGATATAGAAAAGCTAAAAGTGTTTTTTGCCGCACGCAACTGGCAGCTATATTTGCAGTCTAAAGGTGCGGACAGTATCCAGCGTATTGCATTGACTGAAGATGATGACATGAGCCAGCAATTTGGTCGTTTGTATTACCAATTGCCAGAATACGATTTGACTTTCGAGTTTATCCCGACAGATTTTACCCAAGTGAACCTGTCCGTAAATCGTCAAATGACCAAGCTTGCCTGCGATTTGTTAGACTTAAAAGCAGGTGAACGCGTACTTGATTTATTCAGTGGTCTAGGCAACTTTAGCTTGCCACTCGCACGCCTCGTTGGTGAGACAGGTTGTGTGGTTGGTGTTGAAGGTAGCGAAGCGATGACCGCACGTGCAGCCGATAACGCACGTCGTAATGGCATCAATAATACAGAATTTTATAGCCAAGATTTGACGCAAGACTGTACGGATAAACCTTGGGCGAATCAGGGCTTTGATGCGCTATTGATCGATCCGCCGCGTTCTGGTGCTTGGGAAATTATGCAGTACTTGCCGAAATTTAACGCTGAGAGAATCGTTTATGTCTCTTGCAACCCTGCAACCCTCGCCCGTGATACAAAAGCATTATTAGAGCAAGGCTATCGTCTGACTCATGCTGGCGTGATGGACATGTTCTGTCATACTGGTCATGTTGAGTCCATCGCTCGTTTTGAAAAAGTAGCGGTGTAATTCAATTTACGGTTAAGTAATCGATTCAGAGCATTCAATAGCCATAGTGCATGTCACTGAGCTTGATTCAAAATTTGAGTCAAGCGGTGGCAAAAAATGATGGTTATTTATCCTGATTAACCGCAGACATTACATAGCCTCGCTTGATTTGTCTCTTTAAAGTGAGATAATAGTAAACAATATTCCTAGGCTGGTTTTTTCCATTCTTGTGAACGTTTGCACTCATAGCTTTATATATTTTACGCGCATTTTATGACTGCTAAAAAACAGATTTTTTAGCAGTTATATTGGTTTATAGCTGATACTTTATGAATCGTAAGTTCAACGTGTGTGCATAGTAGATGAGGTTATAATCAATTCAAAATAGCTAAGAGGAGTCGGCTATGGTAAAAATTCGTGAAGGATTACCGCTGGTGGATGGACAGACTACCCAAGCCGACAGTGCAGCACTTGCCGCTCAACTGGTCGCGAGCCAACGCTCGCACCAGTCTGCCAATAGCTATGCCCAAATCCCCCTCGATATCAAATACCAGCTGTCCACTCATAAACTACACACCACTTTTGATCGCTCAGCACTACATGCTTTTCATAGTCATGATCCAAAGCTTGAAAACGAATATTCTGATAACCCGCTTTTAGATAAAAATAATGCTCTCTCAGATAAAGAGCTGGAAGCGATTGATTTAGATCAAGTCAATATTGATGTTCCCACTTGGTTAGACAATGTCGCCAAACGTATCGGACAAGATTCTGTACCTCACTTGAATGCTGCTTGTGAATTTATTCGCAGTCATATGAATACCAGCGAATCTGAGCGTTCAGGTGCTTATGTCACGGGTATTGGCATGACAGATATATTGACCTATCTATACCAAGACGAAGACGCTCTTGTGGCTGCAATGCTCTATCGTAGTGCGCGAAAATCAATCATAAGCCTCGCTGATATCGAGAAAAAATTCGGTGCAGACATATCGACCCTCGTCAAAGATACCTTGGCAATGGGTAAGCTGTCTGAGATTATTGAAAGCAATAAGCGTCTAGAAGATCACTTCGTAAACAATCAGCGCGACCAGCTATCTAATATTTATAGCATGCTAATCTCCGTCACCAATGATGTACGCGTCGTGCTTATCAAATTGTCTGAGCGTACTTTCGCCATGCGCGAATTGACCTTTTCTAATGAAGAGCGTCAGAATCGTGTGGCGCGTGAAGTCATGACTATTTATGCCCCACTGGCGCATCGCTTGGGCATTGCGCAACTTAAATGGGAGCTGGAAGACTTAGCCTTTCGCTACCTTGCGCCTGAACGCTATAAAGAGATTGCCAAACTGCTCTCCGAAAAACGCAGCGAACGCGAGTCCTATATTCAGCGTGTACAAGATAAGCTTAATGAAGCACTAGCAGAGGCTAATATCGAAGGTGAGGTCTCTGGACGAGTCAAGCATATCTACTCTATCTACCGAAAAATGAAGCTCAAAGGCTTATCGTTTGATCAGCTTTATGACATTCGCGCGCTGCGAGTATTGGTCACCAACCCATCAGACTGTTACCACGTGCTTGGATTGGTACATGGCTTGTGGCGATATATTCCTGAACAATTCGATGACTATATTACCAACCCCAAGTCCAATGGTTATCGCTCACTACATACGGCAGTCATTGCTGAAAACAAGTCACTGGAAGTGCAAATTCGTACTCATGAAATGCACTTCGAAGCTGAGCTTGGTATGTGTGCTCATGTTAACTATAAAGAAGGTCTAAAGAATAAAAAAGACAATTATCTTAATCAAAGAATCAGCTCGCTGCGCCAACTGTTATCTATCAATAATGAAACCCGTAACCAACCGCGCTCATCTTTACTAACTGGTGAAGAAATAGAGGGCATGGAGTTTGACGAAGAAGAGCAACTCGTTGACTTTGACGAGCTCGAACGCATCTATATCTTTAGCCGTGATGGTGACATTACTGAACTACCAAAAGGGGCGACCGTTCTTGATTTTGCTTATTATGTACATACACAAGTCGGTAATCGTGCCCAAGCTGCGCGAGTCAATCAGCGCTATGTACCATTAACCTATCAACTCAAAACGGGTGAACAAGTTGAAATTATCACCAAAGCATCACGTGAGCCCAACCGTGATTGGCTAGTTGCTTCACTTGGATACATTCATACCAACCGTGCACGTTCAAAACTGCGTCAATGGTTCAATAAGCAAGACCGTGATAAGAACATTGAAATTGGTCGTCAAATGCTCAGTAAAGAGCTTGAACGATTATCGGTACATCCCAATAGCATCGATTTAAACGACTATATTCAGCATTTCCATGTTAATACGACTGATGATATTATCGTTGGATTGGTCACAGGCGACATTGGTCTCAACCAACTCACCAGCCACATCTCTCGTCAGCTACACCTAGAACCTGAAAGACCGCCAGAAAATTTTGCGCCAAGTATAGATGCTAGAGAGGCAGGAAAAATCGATGCTTATAAAATTCGTATCGATGGGCTGGATAATATAGAAATCAATCTAGCAGGCTGTTGCCACCCTGTACATGGCGAGCCAATTGCTGGTTACATCACCTTATCACGAGGTGTCAGTGTCCATAATCGTGGTTGCCCTGAATATTCACGCTTGATTGAACGCGATCCTGAGCGCGAAATAGAGGCTTCGTGGCGGGTACAAGCTGGTCGTTATCAACCCGTTGATATTCACGTAGAAGCGTATGATAGACGCGGACTGTTGCGTGACTTGACGCAAATTATTGATAAAGAAAATGTCAATATTCGTCAAGTTGAGACGCTTAGCAATGATGATAACATTGCCTTTTTGAAATTTCATATTGAGGTTTCAGGATTGGCACACCTATCTAAGCTTTTAGCGAAACTAGAGCAACAGCATGGTATCTTGCATGCTCGCCGCGCCGTCGCTTAGATATAAAATCACAAAATACGTCCGCTGAATCATAAGGTTATTATAAAAATATCATGCCTGAACTGCCTGAAGTAGAAACAACCAAAACCAGCCTTGCACCGTTATTACGGCAACGCATTATCGATATAAAAGTTTTCCAGCCAAAGCTGCGTTGGGCGATGCCAGATGATTTAGATAGCTTGATTGATTACATGCTAGATAGCGTTGAGCGCCGCGCAAAATATTTAATTCTTAACTTTTTACCTTTATTACCCAATGATGATAGCGCTGCGGCTCAAACTGCTACGTTAGTACCGCGTCAACTTTTGGTTCATTTAGGCATGTCGGGCAGCCTGCAACAGCAGAGCTACGGTACTGAAAAGCGCAAGCATGATCATCTCATCATTGTTTTTAAGGGCGTTAATAATACAAAATCCCAACTACATTACTATGACCCAAGACGTTTTGGGTCAGTGCTATGGCACAAAGATTATAGTGCTAAGCTATTAGATCATTTAGGTCCTGAGCCATTATCAGATGAATTTACTGCAGACTACCTGTATCAATTGATTCAACGGTCAAACTTGCTTGATCACAGTGCTGATACTGTAGCAATTGGCAAAGCCAAATCAAAGAAGCAGCCCATTGCTCGCGCTATAAAATCAGTCATCATGGAACAACAGGTCGTCGTGGGTGTCGGTAATATCTATGCAACTGAAAGCCTATATTTATCAGCTATTCATCCAGCCACCCCCGCTCACCAACTGTCCCATGCTCAGATGATTATTTTGGTCGATCATATTAAAGTTATTCTACAAAAGGCGATAGCGCTTGGTGGTTCGACACTGCGAGACTTCACCGTAGCAGATGGTCAAACCGGTTACTTCCAGCAGACATTAAATGTCTATGGTAGACAAGGGGAAACTTGTCCGCATTGTGATGCCGTGCTTGAGAATATCAAAATTAATGGTCGCGCCAGTGTATTCTGTCCCAACTGTCAGCCAATCCTTTAAATATTATCTGAAACTATCACTATCTGTTTAGCCTTAAGTACCAAAATAACTTAGGTATCAAATCGTATAATATAGCAGCACAATACTCTTGACTAAGTGTCCTATTATTTTGCACTAAGATTATTATATCGCACGCCATTTTTGTTGCTGATTGACACACATCTTGCTTTAATAGTATGAGCACTTACATAAATAGTGCATAATGTTTATACATCTGTAATATATTTAGCTTACTTATCGTTGCGCATTGTTTATATAGGGAAATTGTCTCTGTGTGGAAATAGCAGCAGCTAATAATCATACCAACTATGAATTTTAGGACATCGTTATGACTGTTAAAGCCAAAAACCAACGCACAGTTAAGCAAAAAGCCATTACTATAGCCGCAAGCTTAAGTTTAATGGCTGCTACTATGCAGCCTGCCTTGGCAGCCATAGAAATTGATGAGACAGACTTTGGGCCCTCTTATGAGACAATGGTGGTTGATACTGTAGTGGGTAAACCTCTACAACTGGTCAGTGCCGTTGCTGGTACTGCCGCCTACCTAGTTAGTCTACCCTTCTCGCTTATCGGTGGTAATGCGGATCAGGCGCAGCAGAAACTTTTTGTTGAACCTTGGGATGCGATGGGACGTTGTTTAGGTTGTACTGTGGCTGAAGACAATTATTACAAATCACAAGTGACGAATGATAATGTTGTCCGTATTGTCGTTGACCAACCATCTGAGATTTTGATTAATACCAACGATTATGTCGTAGTTACGCCATAGTCTTTATATTAACAGCTGGTTAAATGATATATCTGTATTAAAGACAATGCATTTATAAATTATCCATAAAAAAGGCTAACGTCGTGTTAGCCTTTTTTTTAATCAAATCACCATATTTTATTTTGAAACAGTGGTGTTACTTAACTTAGCACTAATTTCACGAAGCAATTGCACCTCTTCTGAAGGTTGTTTTACCAACTCTTGTACTTCTTCTTTACGACGCATTTTATTAACCATTCTAACCATCATAAAAATAATAAATGCTAAAATTAAGAAATTAATCAGTACAGTAATGAAACTGCCATAGGCTAATACAGGAACGCCAGCTGCTTTGAGAGCATCATAGGTCATGGCAACACCTTCAGGCGCATCACCCAACACTAAGAACATGTTTTTGAAATTGATTTCGCCACCTGCTATGAAGGCCACTATTGGCATAATAATGTCTTCAACTAAGGACGTTGTGATAGTAGCAAATGCTCCACCGATAATGACACCGACCGCTAAGTCCATCACATTACCTTTTAGAGCGAATTCTTTAAACTCAGAAACCATACTCATTATTTTCTCCTCAAAATACCAATCTATAATCGAATAAGTATCTCAACAGTCGACCCAATCTTGAGCCTTAAGAGTAATAGTGAGAAACACTACTACTGTCAGTTATTCTGTCTATATTCTATGGAAATTACAACAAAAAAAAGCAGCATAGAATGAACCATATTTAGTTCACTCTATACTGCTAATTTTTTAGTTATCTTGATGCCCATTATTAAATAACAACAGCATCAAATGCTTCTACAAAATATCAATCCAATAAATTACTCAGTAATTCATGGCTCAATATTAAGCACCTTTTTTACCACGGCCGTGACGCTTACGCTCACTTTCAGTCAAATAACGCTTACGCAGACGAATCGCCTTAGGTGTTACTTCAACCAATTCATCATCTTGAATGAATTCAAGCGCTTGCTCAAGTGTGAACTTGACTGCTGGAGTCAACGTCAATGCTTCATCAGTACCACTCGCACGAACGTTGGTTAACTGCTTAGCAGTCGTTGGATTAACAGCCATATCATCGTTACGTGAGTTAAGACCAACAATCATACCTTCGTAAACTTCAAGCTGTGGCTCAGCAAATAACTTACCGCGTTTTTGCAGGTTAAATAGCGCGAAACCTAAGCAAACACCCTTCGCCATAGAAACCAAGACACCATTCGAGCGACCACCAACATCACCGATCTTTTGTGGACCGTAATGTGAGAAGCTTGACGTCATGATACCAGTTCCTGAGGTCAACGTTAAGAACTCTGAACGGAAACCGATCAAACCACGGGCAGGCATCGTCGCTTCGATACGCATACGACCTTTACCATCAAGCTCCATATTGGTCATCTCGCCTTTACGCAAGCCAACCTGCTCCATGATAGAACCTTGATGCTCATCTTCAATATCAAAAACAACGTTTTCATACGGCTCTTGTAATTTACCATCCACTTCTTTGACGATAACTTCTGGGCCTGAAACACCCATCTCAAAACCTTCACGGCGCATGTTTTCAATCAATACAGACAGATGCAGCTCACCGCGACCTGATACTTTGAATTTATCAGGAGATTCTGTATCTTCTACACGTAATGCTACGTTATGAATCAATTCACGCTCAAGACGCTCACGGATATTACGCGAGGTCACAAACTTGCCATCACGACCAGCAAAAGGTGAGTTATTTACTTGGAAGTTCATAGAAACGGTAGGTTCATCAACCGTTAATGCTGGTAATGCTTCGACAGCACTAGGATCACAAATCGTATCTGAGATATTAAGCGAATCAATACCAGTAATACAAACGATGTCACCAGCTTGTGCATCTTCAACATCAATACGATCAAGACCATGATAACCCATAATTTTTAAAATACGGCCATTACGGGTATTGCCATTTTTGTCGATTACAGTTACTTGAGTATTGGTTTTGACTTTACCACGCTGAATACGACCAATGCCGATAACACCAACAAAACTGTTGTAATCAAGGCTTGAGATTTGCATACGGAACGGTGCGTCAGCATCAACTTGAGGAGGCTGAACCACATCAACAATTGTTTTGAAAAGCGGTGTCATGTCATCAGCCAAATCGTCAGCTTCCAAACCTGCAATACCATTCAATGCTGAGGCATAAACAACTGGGAAATCAAGCTGTTCATCAGTTGCACCCAAGTTATCAAAAAGATCAAAGATTTGATCCATTACCCAGTCAGGGCGTGAGCCAGGACGGTCAATTTTATTGATGACAACGATAGGTTTTAGACCTTGCTCGAACGCTTTTTGCGTCACAAAACGGGTCTGTGGCATTGGGCCATCCACCGCATCAACGACTAGAAGCACGCAGTCAACCATAGACATTACACGCTCAACTTCACCACCAAAGTCGGCGTGACCTGGGGTGTCAACAATGTTGATACGATATTCAGTATCATCAGTCTTATCTGTCCAGCGGATGGCTGTATTTTTAGCCAAAATGGTAATACCACGTTCTTGCTCAATATCGCCTGAATCCATTGCACGTTCAGCAATGTTTGCACGGTCGCCAAAAGTACCAGACTGATGTAATAACTTATCAACCAAAGTTGTTTTACCGTGGTCAACGTGGGCAATAATTGCAATGTTACGCAGGTGTTTGATATCGTTCGCCATATAAAATGCTCGTTTCGTCTTAAAAAAATGCAGTAGCAATAAGCGCCGCTGGATAAACTTTTACCATCAACCAGATAGATATTGAGTACTTACTTTTGGGAGACTGCAAAATAGATGCGGTTAATCAAATAATTTCAATATAATCAAGTATCTACACTGATAAATTCATCATACAGATAGCTATGCTAATGTACATTCTGTCAATTTACAGAATGTTTGGGCAGCTAGTATAACATTATTGCTTCACAAATTTATGTAATAACTTGCTTTTCTCAATCCATAAATAAAAAAAAGCCACCCATTAGGTGACTTTTTTTGTAACTATATATTTAGTAAAACAATTGATCCAATACTATTTACTGAACAACCATATCTTTAGTTTGTTCAACAGTCATTGTTTTGTCACCAGTGATGATGGCATAAACACGACGGTTCATAGCACGACCTTCTTCAGTGTCGTTTGGAGCGATTGGTTGGTCATAACCATAGCCAACTGTTGATATACGGTTTGGAGCGATACCGAATTCGTTAGTCAACATAGATTTAACAGCAACGGCACGGGCTTCAGATAAACGTTGGTTATAACGTGCTGAAGGACCAGTTTTAGAAGCATGACCTTCGATACGTGCTGTAGAGTTAGGATACTCGCGCATCTTCTCTGCTACTTTAGCGATTTCAGGTTGATACTGAGATTTGATCGTTGATTTATCGTTATCAAAGAATACACGTAGTTCCATTTTCAGCTCATCAGTAATATCTACTGGTACTGGGCAACCGCGCTCATCTACTACGACATTCATAGGAGTGCCTGGGCATGCATCGATGCTATCAGGTACGCCATCGCCATCAGAATCAAGATCAGATTCAACTACGACTACTGGAGTAGTATCGATAACTGGCTCTTGCATTGGTGGTACTGCTACTGTAGGAGCTAAATGGCCACCAAGTACAACTTCTAGACCGGCCAAAGCCATGCCTTCCCACCAGTTGTTATCAAAGTTATGAATCGCACGAGCTTCACCACGTAGGCTTAAAGCGTCGTTGATACGATACATAGCACCTAGACCTAGGTTACCAATAGTATCTTTAGACTCTGCAACTTCAGTACCAGCAGTAGTAGGATTCGTCTCACCAGTTTTAGTGTAAGTTTCTTGGTTTTCTACTTTAATCTTAGATTGACCAGCACCAACCAATACATATGGCTTGAATGCGCTATCAGTATAACCAGTAAATTCTTCAGTACCGATTAAGAAGTTACCAGAAAGCATGGTTTGTTCTACGTCAAAGCGGTTAACGCCAGCTTTTGCAGAATCTTCAGAAGCTTCGCCGTTTGCATTTGATACACCATACTCTACTTGGAACTGAGTAGAAGGAGTTAGTTCAATACCTAGTGCAGCACCAGTGTATAAGCTGCTTTCTTTAGCTACGCCACCATTGTCATTACCACGACCATCAGCATTAGCCATAGGGTCGCCATTGACATTCTCATACAAATTTTTACCAGTTTTCAAAATTTCGCGTTGCTCGTCATGAGCTTCGCCAGTGTAATGATAACCTAGTAACAATGGGCTAATAGTTACGCCAGCATTAGCTGCTAAAGGTGCAGCTGCTACAGCAACCAGAGCTAGAGCAATTTTATTCAATTTCATGGACTTCCTCCAAAGGATAATTTGAGTGATGCATTAAGCAAAACCGCTTCTCAAGATGCTCTAAAATAGACATCTTTTACGAATTTTAAGTGACAAAGCAAAACCAATTAAGGAGTAGCTTAGCGATTATCAATTCAGTTTACAACTTTTTTCGTTAACGAGCTACACATTATTACACGATAATGTCGTAACTAAAACACAATAACCAGCTTAAGTTACCTAGAACTAACACACCTTACGCTTTTTATCTTTTGTATGTCAGTTCACAATAGATAGTGAACCTAACAGTATCTATTGTCTGGGCGTATTTTAGTACAGTTAGTATTTTTTCTCTATTATTAAAACCAGTCATTCACTAATTGAAACATTTTTTGACAGTAGACATATATTCTGTTTATATTATAGCACTCAACATTATTTTATACATCATAAATTTGATCATTACTCCAAAATTTCGCGCGCATATTGGCTCGATTTTACGCAATGATTGGATTGAATAACATTTAAAGAAGCGAGACTGTTTTATTGAACTAAACTACTTATTATAGGTAACAAGCCTCATGGCATTGCTGCATAAAACATTATCAAGTTATAAAGAGCTCTCAGCATTTATGTTATGGGTTTTTACTTCAAATAAGCACAAGCTAGCTCAAAGCCGATTGATTCTTTATGTTTATCATAGATATATAGTATATCTCTATAAAAGAGCAGCCGATACAACTACCAGAACAGACCCAAGCACTGTTAATAGAAATAACAAGGGTTTTACGCTGGTTGAACTTATCGTCACTGTATGTGTATTAGCAATTATAGTGACGATCGCAGCCCCAGTCATACGAACGCAATTAGCACGTATGGAAGCCAAACGGATTCAAAGTCAGTTAGAGAATTCTCTTGCCTTAGCCAAGGCTGAGAGTTATATCAGAAGACAGAATATCATTGTTTGCTTGTCTGATACTGGAGGGCGCTGCCATAGAGACAGCGATAAGACGCTTTTGTTATTCATAGATAAAAATGACAATAATCACTTTGATGCTCAGGTAGATTCATTAGTCGTTCAGCAGTCTTTAAATCCTAAATACAGTAAGCTAAGTTTACGAGTTGGAAGTCGACGCCACTACACCAAATTTTGGGGTGATAGTGGTAAACCACGAGGACATTTTGGCCATATAAAATACTGTCCCATTGTTGCTTATAATGAAGCAATGTATCTAATATCATTTAACCAAGGAGGTATTGTTAAACAAAAACTCAATGAGGATCATCCCACTGAATGTGACGAATAAGAAATTACTAATGGCATAAGTTATCACTCACATAAATTACCAATGATATTTTTTGATAGCTCTATATACATTGCTTCTTTCATCATAATGACGGCCTGCTCGAGTCCTACAAATACAGCGTCTGCAATGAGTGCATGACCAATATTCAACTTATAAATACCCTCAATTTTTGCGATAGCATTCACATTATCACGTGTCAGACCATGATCTGCGTTAATTAAGAGCTTATTATCACTGCGTCGAGCAGTAGCAAAAATTTACTTAATTCGTTTCAGCTCAGCATTTTGCATGTTCATATCGGCTACCAAGCTTGCCTCAGCATAAGCGCCTGTATATAACTCAATAGCATCAGCGCCGCATTCTATAGCAGCAGCGATTTGCTTTTCTTCTGGGTCAATGAATAAAGAAACTTTTATACTTGCCGCTTGTAATTTGCCAATATATTCTGTCAACCAAGTGCTCTGCCCTACGACTTCAAGAACGCCTTCTGTTCTAAATTCTGCTCGTTTTTCAGGTACTAAACATACCCAAAATGGTTTGACTTCATAAGCAATCGCCAATATCTCATTGGTAGCGGCGATCTCTAAATTCATTCTAGTCGTCAACTACCCTGCTATCTCATAAACATCTGCGTCTTGAATATGACGACGATCTTCGCGTAAATGGATAGTAATACTATCTGCTCCCGCCTTCTCGCACCAAAGAGCTTCGGCTAAAGGGCTTGGATAACTAACCCCACGCGCTTGACGTAAAGTTGCTACGTGATCAATGTTTACACCTAATAAAGGTTTTTGCAAAGGGTTGTTAGATGAAGGTAATGAGGCAGTGGTCATAAGAGATTTTTTTGATAACGAAACCCAATTGACTGATCAACGGTACAAGAATATGAAACTTTAGACAGTCTCAGTAGCAATCGGATTGGTTATAGCACTTTGAGAGTAGCACTATTATTTATTGGTAACGCTGTTGCTGCTGCCATAGTAGGCGGCTTTGCAATGGTTGATAATCCAGTAAATAGTCAATAAGCTGTCGATGGATTTTTGACCAATTATTTAAGGTTTTGTCAGTAATACCTAACTGCGTCATTGCGATAATATCAGTACCTTTGAAAAAAAATTGCCCCATAGTATTGTCTAAATGCTCAGTCTGTATATCATTCTGCAAGACAGGCACTAAACCAACATCAGGTAAAAAACGATAAGAATCGTCAGGCTGAATGATGTTTTCAATACTATCGTGCGTCAATATTAAGCTAAAACCCAACTCATTGAATAAATGCTGCTCAAATTGGCGCAAGCACAACCGTAATTCGTTGGCGCTCAAAGGTCGCCTAAGCTGAGACAGACTGTCCTGGTAATGTAGCCATAATACTGGCATTGGATCTTCAGTCGACAACAGCCGCCATAATATTTCGTTTAAATACAACGCTGCATATTGATGTTGACCTGTAATATTTTCGTAGGGCAGTGCTTCTAAAACAGTGGTAATGCCATCATCTTTTGCTATGTCTGTTTGAGTTGTGTGTTGCGATGCAATATTGATCTGACTAAACGTTTTTAAATCGCGTTTACCAGTGGCAAAGAGCTGCAATGGCATGAACAATGGCGCGCCTTTTTTCCCAATACCATGGATCATGCCATGTTGATGAGAAAACAGATAATATAAGGCGCGCTTTTCTTGATAAGGACGCTGATGCAATAAATAACCGATTAACGCTTCGTTACGCATTTTTTATCACCTAAGCATCGAGCATATAGAAAATTGATTAAAGCGCTATTCTTCAATCAATATCCTAAGCTAGTCAATGCACGTTCGTCATCAGACCAGCCACGTTTCACTTTCACCCACAGTGTCAGCATGATTTTTTTATCAAACAGCTGCTCCATATCTTTACGAGCATCCATACCAACTTGCTTAATACGCTGACCTTTATCACCAATCACAATGGCCTTTTGACCACTACGTTCAACATAAATAGTCGCATCGATGAAAGTACAAGCCTTACGTGGACGCCCTGTCTTTGGATCAGTGTGCGCAGGCTCATCTTTGAACCCATCAATCTGTACAGTTAAGTCATATGGCACTTCGTCACCAGCGCTACGCATGATTTTTTCACGGATAATTTCACTGGCCAAAAATCGTTCTGAGCGGTCAGTAATTTGCTCGGTATCATAGATAGGAGCAGCAATAGGAAGATGCGAAGCAATCACTTCTTGTAGACGATCTAGGTTTTGGTTTTTTAAGGCAGATACTGGTACGATATCGGCAAAATCAAAACTGTCATTAAACGTCTCAATCAGCGGCAACACGCTGCCTTTATCTTTTAAGGTATCAGATTTATTAATAACCAATACCACATTTAAATTGGTGTCGCCAAGCTTTTGTAAAACCAACAAATCATCATCACGCCATTGATCTGAATCAACAACGAATAATACCAAATCAACATCTACTAATGCAGATACCGCAGCTTTATTCATACGCTCATTAATAGCACGTACTTCATTGCGATGAATACCCGGCGTGTCAACGAATACTGCCTGCATCTCATGATTTGACAAAATACCGTGGATACGGTGACGAGTCGTTTGCGGCTTACGTGATGTAATAGACAGCTTTTGACCCAATAAGTGATTCATCAAAGTCGATTTACCAACGTTTGGACGTCCAACGATCGCGACATAACCCGCTTTAAAATCATCAGCAATACCTGCATGACTACTAGGGGCAAAGAACTCTTCAATTGCCATATCGTTGTCTACAGTAATATCTTCTGCTTGATTGATACCATCGTTAGTAGTATCGATATTATCTTGGTTTTGATTCAATTCTGTGTTTTCGGTCATATTTTTGGCATTATCTTCATCGTTGGATGGCAAGTCAGTACGATTGCTCATAGGTTAATCCTATAGAATTTATACCCAGTTAAATGGCGCTTAATGATGTATTGGCTGTATTAGCACTAAAAAAGCAAAACCATTATCGGCTGGGAAATATTTAAGGTTTTGAAATGTGTGACGTTTACGCTAATTCAAATAAACGACTCTTAAAACGTCACTTAACATATATTGTCAAAAAAAGTGGTATGTGCGATCCATAGGTTAATCCTAGTTAGGATCGCTTTCTAGCTGAGCTCGGCAGTTTATGCAATTGGTTAATCATTAGTTCTGCTGCTTTTTGTTCAGCGATACGGCGGCTCTCACCAGATTCAGTAATATCAACACAGTTATTGATATTAACATGGCAACGTACAACAAAAATTTGATGCGGCGCGTTACCACGTGTTTCCATTAGCTCATAATGTGGCAGATCAAACTGCTTAGATTGTAGCCACTCTTGCAATCGACTCTTGGCATCTTTTAACGCTTTTTGGTCATTAACGTTGTCAATCAAATCACCATACCATGAGAGAACACAATCGCGAGTAATATCCAAATCTTGGCTGTCTAAATAAATAGCACCAATCAAAGACTCCACGGCATCAGCCAATATAGAAGCGCGATTACGCCCACCACCTTTACGCTCACCTATCCCTAATATCAGATGATTAGAGAGCTCTAAGTTTTGCGCAATAATGACCAATGATTCTTGACGTACCAAGGTGGCACGCATACGAGTCAAGCGACCCTCATTTTGGCTAGGATAGCGATGATATAAAGCCTCACCCACAATCATTCCTAACAGAGCGTCTCCTAAAAATTCTAAACGCTCATAATTTTTTTTGCTATCAAATGAGCGGTGTGTCAACGCAAGTTTGGGGAGACTCAAGTCTTTAAACACATAGCCTAACTTGCGTGTTAATACGGCTAACTGCTGAATAAATTCTGAGCTAACAATCAGCGTGTCGACAGACGTGCTATTTTGTTGAGGAGTAGGAATCGCTTGGGAATGCTGCAAAGTTGGTTTCATGCGTGGCTTGTGGTTATCCCTTCTGTTTTACTGATTTGGTTAGTAATAGTATGGATTAATGAATATTATAAAGACATTCAGATATTAAAAAGTTTAAGAGTGATCTAACACTCTTTTTAGTTACTCTGCTGTTGTCATATCGATATCACCTTCGAAGCGATTGACGATATCAACATTACCAAAGAAATTTTTGGTGACTGCATATTCTTTACGAATAGCCAATTGTCCCGTCTTTTTATCAATAAAAGTAAATACATCTTCCGCCTGAGTATCATAATCAGCATTAATAGATAGCTGTCTATTAACACGCTCGACAAACTGCTTGGCCGTCTCATTATTATTATTTGCTTCCTTAAGCTGTGCGCTTAAGGTCTTGGTCAATTGATAATCACCGATCTGAGCAGGTATGATAGCAACCATCAATTTGGCAGCAACTCCTAACACAAGAATAATTAAAACGATACTCGTTACGCTAGCACCACGCTGTGTGGCGATTCCAGATAATTGCTGCACTATGATATCCCTCTACTGGTAAACAACTATTTTTAGGAGCTACCGAAATACTAGGTAGCCATTTATTAGATAGCAACAATATTAGCATAAAACTATTATCGATAAATCAACCAATAGAGCGTCTCATAATCTTAATGACATAATCTTAATCAATAGTACCATTGCGTTCAAAGGTTGGTAAATTAAGTCCTGGTGGCTTATGCATCCAGATATAAACCGCTTTACCCGCTAAATTCTCATCAGGAACAAATCCCCAAAACCGACCATCAGCACTACGATCGCGGTTATCGCCCATCACAAAATACTGACCTTCTGGAACGCTAATACGCCATTTGGTGCCTGCTGAGCTAACCACCTCTGGCGATTGCTGCTGTAAAAATGGTGCATATTGGGAACTATTCATACCATTCAAGTAACGAACAAGATGCTTGTTTTCGCCTTGTGTTTCCTGAAAGTATTGCGCCTCACCCTCTTCTTGCTCACCCATCGCTGCCGCACTGTCTTCGGTCAGTACTTGCCCTGGACCAATTTGTCCTGGTAAATAAAGCTGTGAGGTCAACTCAGGGTTCGCCGCAAAATCGACAGGCTTAGTGTCAACTGGGACATCATTGATAGAAAGTGTCCCTTGATCATAACTAACAGTATCACCAGGCAAACCAATGACACGCTTGATATAATAAATACTTGGGTTTTCAGGATAGCGGAATACCGCCACATCACCATGCTCAGGCGCGCCAGTATCCAGAACTTTGTTATACGTCAGCGGTAGGCGCACCCCGTAGGCATACTTATTAACCGCAATAAAATCGCCCGTATATAATGTCGGCACCATAGAAGATGAGGGAATATTAAAAGGCTCAATCAAAAACGAGCGTACTATTAACACCACTGCCAATACGGGGAAAAAATCGTAAGCCCAGCGTACCAAGAGACTTTCTTGACCACGCCCGCGAGTTTTACGTTGTTTCAGGGCCAGCTTATCTAATAGCCAAATAATACCCAAACCAATGGTTAATGGTACTAAAATTAAATTAAAATCAAAATCCATACTCAATTGCCTATTAACGAGCGACTTATCTAGCTATCTATACTATCAACTGCGCCACTAATTACACCAACAAAACTATCGTTGACCAGTCAATTAGTAATGACTTACTCAACCTGCAATACCGCTAAGAAGGCTTCTTGTGGAATCTCCACATTACCGACTTGCTTCATACGTTTTTTGCCGGCTTTTTGCTTAGACAATAGCTTTTTCTTACGCGACACATCACCGCCATAACACTTAGCTAAGACGTCTTTACGCATGGCTTTCACCGTACTACGCCCAATAATTTGGCTACCAATCGCCGCCTGAATTGCCACATCAAACATCTGACGCGGAATCAACTCTTTCATCTTAGTCACTAGCGCATTACCACGGTAGCGTGATTGGGTTTCATGCACAATCATAGCCAAAGCATCAACTTTTTCGCCGTTAATCAGTACATCCACTTTGACCAGCTTATCGACTTGGTACCGTTCAAAGTTATAATCCAGTGAGGCAAATCCGCGTGAAACTGACTTTAGACGATCGAAGAAATCCATGACCACCTCGCCCATTGGAATATCAAAGATCAACTGAACTTGGCGACCCATAAAACGCATATCTACCTGTACGCCGCGGCGCTCAATACATAGCGTCATGACATTACCTAAGTAATCTTGCGGTACTAAAATCTGACAGCGGGCAATGGGCTCACGGAACTCTTCAATATTATTCGGCTCAGGGAGTCTTGATGGATTATCAACATACATGATATCGCCATTTTTCTTGACGATCTCGTAGATAACGGATGGCGCAGTAGTAATCAAATCCAAGTCATATTCACGCTCTAAACGCTCTTGGATAATCTCCATGTGCAGCATACCAAGGAAACCACAACGGAAACCAAAGCCTAGTGCATCTGAGGTATCAGGCTCAAAAAACAATGACGCATCATTGATTTGTAGCTTTTGTAGCGCTTCACGGAATTTTTCAAAATCAGTAGAATCAACAGGGAACATACCGGCATAGACTTGTGGCGTAATCTGTTTAAAACCTGGAATACACTCAACGTCTGGCGTTTTAGAATGAGTAATCGTATCACCCACTGGCGCGCCAGCGATATCTTTGATACCAGCAATAATAAAACCGACTTCACCCGCCTCCAAGATACCCGTATCGACAGGCTTGGGCGTAAAGACACCGATCGAGCCGACTAAATGCGATTCTTTGGTTGATTTGATATAAAGTTTATCACCTTTTCGGATAGTACCTTCACGTACCCGAACTAAAGACACAACGCCTAGATAGTTATCAAACCAAGAGTCAATAATTAATGCTTGTAGTGGCGCCTCACGATCACCAGTCGGTGCAGGGATAAATTCAACCAATGCTTCTAGCAGTTTATCGACGCCCAAACCCGACTTAGCAGAAACTCGTGGTGCATCAACTGCGTCAATCCCAATGATGTCTTCAATCTCTTGAATGACACGCTCAGGCTCGACTTGTGGCAAATCAATTTTATTTAATACCGCCATGACTTCTAGACCCTGATCAACGGCAGTATAGCAGTTGGCCACGGACTGAGCTTCCACCCCTTGCGCGGCATCAACAACCAATAGCGCGCCTTCACAAGCGGCTAGTGAACGCGACACCTCATATGAGAAGTCAACGTGTCCTGGAGTATCGATAAAGTTGAGCTGATAGCGCTCACCATTAGGATGGTCGTAGAATAAGGTTACCGACTGCGCTTTAATGGTGATACCGCGCTCACGCTCAATATCCATAGAGTCAAGTACTTGCGCCTGCATCTCGCGATCTTGCAAGGCACCGCACATTTGAATAAAACGATCAGCAAGCGTCGACTTGCCATGATCAATGTGGGCAATGATTGAAAAGTTACGAATATTTGCTAATGCAGTCACAAAGCGCCTACTAAATTAAGGGTGATAGAATAATAAAATTAAGAAATAAATGCTGTCAGGCGCAACCGCTAAAATAGCTGTCCATCGTTGAAGAGAAAATAATTAGAATCAGCTTATTTGCCAATACTATCATCTCCAATCAACCGCTCAGGACGTCAACTCTTACGCGCAGGCATGAAAGAGTATTCTAGCAGTTTTCTACCATAAAGTAAGGCGATTTTATTAGCAGAGGGATGATTTACAAGTGAAGTTACGAGCGGATAACTATACAGATAGAAAACGGGCGGCTTGAGAGCACCTTACTTACTTCGACAAGACTCATGCTAACTGGATATGAACAAGCAATAATCTACTGAGGGGTATTGGTTTTGGACAGATCCCTCTCTATTGGTTCACATCCTGCGCTATGCAGATATTTATGCATCCATGGTGACTTACCGTAAAAAGCCCCGTTGATTTGAGTTTGCTCTATCAAGTATTCACGGAATCTAAGATAAAACTCATTATCTGGGCGGTTAGGTCGTTGCCAAAACTCATTCAGTGGTTTTTGGTCTATCAGTTTCGGCGTATCATAAATCGCGCGACCCATGATCTTGGTAGGTTTTTTATGATATACCGATTGCAACCCTGTCGTGCTATTGATGGTCACCATCCCAATACTGTGTTTCATCAAGGTTGGCAGGTGCATGTCGCAACCATAAAACACACGATCCGCCACTTGATAGCGTCTAGCCAAGCTAGATACCAGCTCGCGATAATCTCGATGACCACGATCTAACGGATGATGCTTAAATACCAGTAATTGCGGCTTATCAGCATACTCTGCAAAGCTGGCAATAGACTCATCAATAAACTGCACCACATCATGATAGTCACTATGATGGGTAATCTGCGAGTCATTATGCACTTGTAAACTAATCAAAAAATAATTATTACTTTGTTCTTTGGTCAGCTTATTTTGCAATTGCTTATCAGGTAAATACCCTCGCAATTTACGCCATGGTGCTTTGAGCCAAGCGATTGCTTCTTGCCACGCTGTCATACCGCGATAGTGCGAATAATGCGGATAGCGACTTTTGTACACCCAAACGATAATATAGTAGACAATCGCAGCGATACTCAAACGATAAAAACGATTGTGAGTATACAGTGGTTTATCATTGGCTTTTTTGAGCGCTTTAATATCTGCCGTATTTAAGCGCGAATAGCCATTAATGCCATATTCTTGCAATGTAATGTAATCGGGACGCAAGTAGCCTTCTTCAAATACAAAAAAAGAGGTGCCCAACTGCTCACTGATATAAGCAGCTTGGGTGTGATGCGGACGACAATCACCAAAACAGACAATCGCATCAATGCTATTTTCTTCAATGAAAGCCTGCAACCAAGAAGAGAACTGCGCTAACGTATCGGTATATTCATAGGTATTATCATGATGATAAAAAAATGCATCACCTGCATTAAAGTTAATCTTACTAACCTTAATATTTTGAGTTTGCAGAAATGTCGAAAAACGATTGAAGAATCCGCCCATCTTTCCTTGTAACAGCAAGACGTGTCGATGAGTAAGCAAGTGAGACATCGAAGCTGCCATAGTATTGAATTACCATTAATGAGAAGATGAAGAATAAAATCGAGAGTATTTATTAAATAACTTGAATATTAAGCCGTGTAAATACACACTAATCATCACTGATTATACCGAAAAAGCCCCTACTTGTCGCAATGGATTTGCGTCACAAGTTTAGAATAAACTAACGAGATAATTTACGCAGGCGCTGCTGCCATTGATGACGCTGCTGCATAAAACGAGTAGTCATTTGGCGTTTAAAATTTTCAGGTAGCGTTGATAAAACTGAAGTCGCATGGTTAATCGAGCTATTTATAGGGCTGGATATTTGCGCTTGAGATTCTGCATTATGAATATCTTTAAGCAAAGGAGCGCTTTTAGGAGGGTATAAATAGTCAATCACTTGCTCTACTTGTGCAAGCCCGTAGCCATTAGGTAAACGATATAAGGGATAGCGAATAAGCGCACAATATAACAATTGCTCTAACGTTAATGCAGTGTCGCGTTTTCGTCTCTCTAAATAGTCAGCTTTCGGTGAAAACTGGGCATCAATATCTGCCGTTAACCCCCAACCAGCATAAAACGGTAAGCCGTAGCAAGTAACGTCTAAACCGCGCAGCAACGCCTCAAAGCCAGTCAATGAGCTAATCGTATGTACTTCATCAACACACTCTAAGCAATCAGGCATCGCGGTATCATAGGCGACGGCACTGACCTGTTGTAAAAAATCTGCGCTAACCTTACCAGCCCTTAGTCCTGCTTCAACGTCAGGATGCGGCTTATAAATAAGATAAGCCTCAGGGTTGTCTTGGCATACACGCTCAATCAAGCCGCTGTTGGTTTTGATGGTTGAACCGCAATACTGCACCGATAAATCATCTTCGACTTGACCGATGATAAGCAGACGGCGCTTGCCAGATACTCTAGCCTCATACATCCAAGAAGTATGCTGGTTATTGGCACTGGCGACATCAGCTCCAACATTGTATTTACTCACCCGCTGATTCAGCAATTTATCTTGCAGCTGTTGTACACGGACACTTTGCTGTGGGTTCAGTGCTTGACAATGGCGTAGCAACGTCTCTAAATCTGAGGGCTGGGTCGCATCATAATAAATACCTTTTTTATCTATGACGACCGACAACGGTGCTAACAACGTCGCGCCCAAACCATTTGAGCGGATAAACCCATCTTCCATACAGTATATAGACGGTATGGATAAATGTGGCTGTTTCTCAAGCTTACGCTGTAATTTATTTTGTACTTGCTGGCGTTTGGCCAAACCCCACACTAATAGAGGCTGCTGATAATCAACACGAAAATGATCAGGATGCAGTAAATTCTTCAGACGTGGCTTGGGTTTGATAAATAATGTCGTACGCGGTAGATTCGTAAAAGCTTTTACAAAGGGTAATTTCCAGCGACTAAATTCATATATCGTGAGATCCCCTTCAAGGCGCGCTTGCCAATATCGATTAGTCACTAACCATTCTATCGCTGTATCAATATCACAGGCTTGCTTGGTGGCCGGATCTACATAACGACTATAATCTATATAAGCGCTATAAAATAACGTTTCTAACGTCGCAGATGTTTTCTTAGCAAATGATGTAGGAAACAACGCAGGATTTGAGTGTCCCCTAGACTCTAGCTGTTTGCTGACAAGTTTTTGACGACGTTTCTCGACCGCTTTAAGCAGATTTTTGGGTGCGCCGCTGTCATCAGTTAGACCCCAGCCACTATACCAGTTGACCCCGAAGCAATGTACTGTTTTACCTAACATCAACCCTTCAAAGCCCATATGGGAGCTGACCGTATAAACATGGTCAACTTGCTCTAATAGCTCGATAGGATTGAGCGCTTGAGTTAATAACCGAACCTGCTTAGGTAGTTTTAAACGAGTCAGGTATCCCGATTTTGATGCAGGATGTGCCTTTATCCAAATATGGGCATGAGGATGATTACGACACGCAGATGTTAACATCTTCTTAAACTGACGTTTATCCGCGCCCGCACCGGTGATAGAAGCATCACCAACCACTTGGTCAATCAATAAAACATGCGATTTCAAGGAATCTGCCGTTGTGTTAACGCCGTCTTGATTCATCAATTCATTCAAGGACGGACAATCGATCACTGCGTTATATTTACTGAGCTGCTCATTACAAATACGTGCCATCAATTGCCGCGCACGCGCGTCATCTATTTCGTAATTATTAGGCGTAGTAGCGGTTTTAGTACGCTCAATAGTCAGCCGCTCAAGGCGTGAGTCATGCGTCGTATCAAAATAAATACCAAGGTCATCAACGACGACACTCAGGCCATGACGGCTACTAATACCAGAATCTAATGAGCGCAAAAAGCCATCTTCGACACTTAATGTCTCAAGCTTTTGCCGCTTAGCCACTTTATTAGCTCGTTGATAGCTTTTTTTACGACCCCAACCGATAAAGGCATCGGGTTGCTGAAAAGAGAGAGAGGAACTGGACAAATGAGTTATCTGATTTTTTACAACATTAGGTAATGGCAATGCAGACAGTAAAAGCGTTTTACCTGCATTAATACGTTGCGGTAGACCTGACCACGGATACCAGCGCTGAATATCTGCTTGCAATACCTGAGACAAAAGTACATTGTTTTGACGCATACCCTTACCAATGACCGCCAAGTGCTGTGGCAATGGGTATGGGTATGATGGCAAAAACAGCGCATTATCAGAGTGAGAGGTCACTGCCACATTGACATCATCTGCCGCGCTTTTTGCCATTTCTAACACCCTTATTCATTACTTTTGCATCTATCTATGCAAATGACTTGTTCTCTTGTTATACAACTTTTCAATAATGGTTATAAATCGAGAACCACTTTAGCAGCAATGGCCAACTGATAAACAATTTGCGATAAGCCGCGAGCAATTTCTACGCGCTTGGTTTTGACTTTCGGTAATACCATAATCTCATCGCCTTGCTGGATACGATAAGCGGTATTGACCACCTCACTGGCACCATTTTGATGGATAATCAAGATTTCTTTAACATCAGCATTGTCAGAAAAACCGCCTGAATTGGCAACATAATCACCAACGGTATAATCTGGATTAAAGGTCAGCGCGCCTTGTGCTCGTACTTGACCATTAACGGTAATGACAGACGTTTGCGCAGGTATCTCAATGATATCACCTTGCTGCAGAATAATATCCTGCCACGAATTCGGGACGACAACAATTTGACCCGTCGTTTTAACATTACGCGCTTTGGCAACAAACTGCTTAACCAATGCTGCATCGTCTTGACGCAGTGCTGCTTCTTCACGAGTGGTCGACTGCGTGGCAAGCGTCAGCTCTTCTAGACGATCGAGTGACTCATTAATCATGCGTTTTTGTTGCTCAGCAACAGACTCACGATATATGGTCAGATGAGTCAATTTAGCGAGTGGGCTTGGCTGTAGCTGTGGCACGATGTCCTTTAAGCGCGCGCCATATGGTACAACCATGGCACCATTACCTGTATGCGCACCTTTTACTTGCACCGCGATTGTGCCCGCATAACGATCGGAGGTAACTACCATCTGATCACCATTATAAACAGGCACGTTTTGAGCTTCTGCCAACGAGTAATATTCCGCCGTCTGTGCACGTCCTGCACTGCGAGTGATACTAACGTTGGTGGCATTTGCTGCGGGATTGGCCACTTGCAACACATCACCAATGGTCAGATCGTTCACATCAAATTCAAAGGTATATTCGTTTTGAACTTGGCCGCCTACTTCAAAGGTTTTTTTCTGCGGCGCGACCGTAATCACATCGCCATCACGAAAAGAGAATGCTTGTAATTTACCCGCTAGTAAAAAATCATACAGGTTGACTTGCTGTAGCATTTGCCCATTACGTTTGATTTGAATATCAATATAACTACCACGTGTTGGGTCAACGCCGCCTGCTCTATCCAAATAAGACAATACAGAGTCTGCTGCTAAACCGCCGTAATAACCTGGTTGTTTAACGAAACCTGTTACAAATACTTTTACTGGCTGTGCTTGCTCTAATGAAGCATAAACGCCAACGTTCGAGCGATAAATACGACTGACAGCACTTTTTACCACATTTTGCAGACTGCCATTTTGCACACCTGAGACACGTACTGGACCGATATTTGGCAAGAAAATATTGCCTTGTGGGTCGACGGTCATGGTAGCCGCATATTGATAAGCGCCCCACATCCGTACTTGGACGTTATCACCCGGGTTGATCACGTAACTGTCATTAAAGGTAGAGCCAGAAGTAGTCGAAAATGCTCCTCGGAAGAGCTGCTCACCAAACATCATGTCTTGCGTGTTGATTTCTTGATAGGGGCGCGTGGTATTGATGACTGACTGACTTGGCAAGCTTGAGGCATTAACCGCTTCTTGCGCGGTCGCCTGTCCTGATACACCACCTGAAAATGCCTGTGTTGAGACATTGATGTTATTGCTGTTTTGGTCTTGACTCATGCTGTTATTGCTGGTGCCAAAGCTAGACCCTGAGATTTGATCAGCATAACTGCCTGCTGCTAGTGCTGATACACTGCTGGCTGCCATGGCCAAACTTAACACTTTTATCACGGTCACAAGAGGACGTGGTTTCATATTCATGAGTGGTATTCCTTTGCTGATCTATCGATCATTACTGATATCTGGTGTGTTAAAACTAGCTACGATGATCACGAACAACTGCCATCACTAGGCGCACAAATCCATAAAGCATCAAAAGTAATGCTAGCGACGTCCAAATAATATAGGCGCGGCGTGGATAAGTTGCTTCTTCAGCCTGATATGGTGTTGAGATAACAATCAAATTCTTCATCTTTTTGAAAGCTTCTAAACGTGCCTTCTCAAGTGAAGATAACGACAATTTATAGAGCTCAGTAGCGAAATCAACATCTGCCTTGATAGTCTCAAACTGTACCGCTTGACGGTTCAACTTGGTGGTATTCGGTGATGTCAGCTTGGTTTGCTCTTGGTTGATTTGCTCTTCGACTGCTTTAATCTGACTTCTTAATGACACTACTTGCGGTGCATCTGGATTTAGATAGCTGAGTAATTGACGCTCTTCGGTACGTAATGAGCTTAATTGCGCTTGCAAACTACCAATCAGCTGATTCACAATTTGAGCATTGGATTGTGGATCGTAAATCTCATTTTCGTTTTGATACTTTAATAGCTGCTCTTTGGCATCATTTAGGCGATCTTGTGATTCATCTAACTGTGTCTCAGCAAATACCAGCTGATCACGAGCCACCTCTTGTGAAATACGGTTGACGAACTGCTCAGACTCATTGAGGATCGTTTTATTCAGCTCAAAAGCATACTTTGGATCAAAGGCTTCTGTCGATACTGACAGCACATAGCTTTGCTCGTCCAGATTGATGTGTACACGCTTTTTGAAGTACTCAAGTAACTCTTCTTGTGTGGCATCAGGCTCAATCTCATTGAGCGGATCTGAGCCATCGACATGATACGCTTCGCGGAACTTGAACTTATTATCAAGGCGCTTCACCATATCATTGGATAGAATATACTCGGTCAGATAAGTCGCATCTTCTTTACTGGTACTGTTCACACCCAACAAGGCCGACAGTCCACCGCCAGAAGGCACACTGGTATCACTGACTTGTTTGACCACCACATCAGCCGTCGAAATAAACCGCGGATGAGCAATGGTCATGACATAAAATATCACCAATACCCAAGGGAGGACCACCAAGCCAATAAACAGCGAGAAGTCAATTATCTTATTTTTTCGCTTTGTGGACATGCTCTTCATATACCTCAATCGCTTCTGTTGTGTCTTCAAAGACGTGTGCTGTTTGATCCATTAGCACAATACCAATATCACAATTACGCTTAATATCACCGATGTTATGCGATACGATCAAAAACCCTGCTTGTTCACGGCGCGCGGCCAATATCTCTTCACTACGCTTACGAAAAGCCGCATCACCCACAGCGCCCGCTTCATCAAGCATATAATAATCAAAATCGAAGGCCAAGCTTAAGCCAAACGTTAAGCGTGCTTTCATCCCTGATGAATAGCTTTTTACCGGCATATCGAAATAGTTTCCGATATCTGCAAACTCTTCCACAAAACGAATTTTTTCGTCAATATAGGGACCGCTTGAATAAAGACGGCAAACAAAGCGGACGTTTTGACGACCCGTCAAACTACCTTGGAAACCGCCGGCTACCCCTACTGGCCAAGAAATCGTCGAGTCGGTAATAATCTCTCCGTGATCAGGCTTATCTAGTCCGCAAATAATACGCAGCAAAGTCGATTTACCCGCCCCATTACGACCGAGTAAACCCACACTTTTTTTATCACCAATGGTCAGATTCAAATCTTTAAATAGATAATGCCGACCCTGCTTGGTCATAAAGGACTTAGAAACATTTCTAATTTCAATCATTTGTTTGTCCTAAGTTAACACTGGTATCGCAATTAATGATTTATTTAGAACGTATAAGATCTTTTTCTACTGCTTTGTACAATAGTAAGCCAAAGAAATTAACACTTACCATCCATTTCAAAAAATAACCGATATCAATATGATCAGCCGGATAGTTTGGCGCAAGTGCATGACGCATAAGCTCAATATTATGAATGAAAGGATTATAGAGCAAATAGCTAAAATAGGGCTCAGGGATAATATGAATTGAATAAATAATCCCAGATATGAAATATAAGATAGTAAAAATCAAACCTATAATTTTGCTGATTTCACCACCATAATAACCGACAACCATCATAATCATCGCTAGACCAAACCCAAACAAAAATAAGGTCAACCAACAAAACAATACTACGTTCAAATGTGCAAGACTGATAGGAATACCAATAAAAGCAAGTATGACTAACAACAGTACAAAGGTAAAAAAATAAATCACTAGCTCTAAAAATGAGCGGGCAATAATGACGTCAATGTGACGTACTGATCGATACATTAAAAGCCCTTGATTGGCCTCAACTGCTCCTAACGCTCGTGTTGCTATGGTACTCATCATACGAAAAGGCACTAGGCCTGCCACCAGAAATAACATGTAGTCCATTCCTGGCAGCACACGGGTCATAATAGCGCCAAATATGATCAAATAAATAGCAACTTGAAACATTATCTCTAATGGCGCCCACAGATAGCCCAAGCGATAACCACCAAAGCGCGTTTGCAGCTCACGCATCAGCAAGGCATGAAATGCAGCACCCATGACTTTTAAACCACTGCGATGCTTAATAGGACGATAAGGAGGTAGTTGTACAGACATGGCGTTACAGGACTTTACCGAAAACAGCCCCTATGATAAGTAAGCGGGACATAAGTTACAACAATTAATCTGTACCTAAACAGATAAAGCTATGATTTAGCAAGAAATCAGTAGGTAATTATAATGTTTTATGGTGCGACTTGAGCCATTCACCATATTCTTAAATAATTTATTTCAGGCAAAAAAAAACCAATCAAATAATGATTGGCATTTTTAATATTACAGGTCTTGCTAAAAATGGTGGCGATGAAGAGACTTGAACTCTTGACCTCACGATTATGAGTCATGCGCTCTAACCAGCTGAGCTACATCGCCATTTTAGGATGCACATTCTACCCAAGCTGCTGACTGTCGTCAACCCCTAAAGGGCATTTTTTGCAGAAAATATGAAATTTATTCAAATTAGCTGCATTTTTATCACGAACAATAAAAAAGGTTTGGTAAACCGATAAGCCGGGTTCTGTCGTGGACAATCATTCCTCTAGGCGCACAATCGCTCGTACGCTCAAGCAACCTACCCGCATCGAACGCGGGCCGCGCCATGCCGATGCCTATTTGGTCTTGCTACGCGTGGAGTTTACCATGCCGTGAACTGTTGCCAGCCACGCGGTGCGCTCTTACCGCACCCTTTCACCCTTACCGATGACATGAATATCTTGCGATACTCATATAAGCCAAAGGCGGTCTACTCTCTGCTGCACTGGTCGTCAAGTTACCCTGCCCAGCCGTTAGCTGGCACGCTGCCCTATGTAGCCCGGACTTTCCTCCCCTGCATGTCTGTTGCCAGTGTGCAGCGGCGATTGCCTAGCCTACCAAGCGCGCTAGTATAGCAAAATTAATGAGGCTTTCGGAAAGTTTTTTTGTCTTATTTTTAGCACTGATTTATACAAAGTTTTTAGGGAGTATAAAATCCATATTGCCACTGCCATCATGCTCTTGTACAGATAAGGCTAACCAATGCGCCATTGGATAATGCTGTGCTAGATAGTTTTGTAGAAAATCAATTGTGCTATTTGCAATCTCAACATCCGTCTGAGCAGCATTATCATGGATATGATTATAAATAACACTATGTACAGATAATCCACGGGCTTTTATTGCTTCCAAACTCAGTAATGTGTGATTGATACTGCCCAAACGACCAGAAGTGACCAAAATAATCGGATAACCTTGAGCAGTAATATAATCTAAAATTAATAACTGCTCCGTTATTGGCACGAGCAACCCACCAGCACCTTCTAGTAATACCAAGTCATACTCAGCTTGCAATCGTTTGGTGGCACTAGTGATCAGTTCAGGATCTAGCACTTCTCCTGATAACCGAGTCGCTAAGTGCGGTGATGCAGGCTTCTCATAACGATATGGACAAGTGGTGAAATTAAGGTCGCAAGGTTGCAACGGAAAATTCATCAGCTGACGATGGATAATAATATCATCGGCAATGCCTATCACACCGCTATTTGGATTTATTGCTACCCCAGTTTGCACCAACTTTTGAGTAATGACATTGACGCCTTGCTGCATCAGCGCTTTAGCAATCATGCCAGTAGCATAAGTTTTGCCGATATCGGTATCAATTCCTGAAATAAAAAGCACGCTCATCATTAACCTTCTTCAGTCAAAGAAATTTACGTTAAATAAATTCTCAATACTGTTAATAGCGATTGGCATAAGGTAACAAGTTCGTCATCTGTAATCACATAAGGCGGCATGATATACACCAATTTGCCAAAGGGTCTGACCCAAATACCGTTTTCAATCAATAAAGACTGAAAGGTCGGCATATCAACCGCTTCATTTAGCTCAATGACGGCGACTGCACCCAAACAACGTACTTCTGCAACGCCATTTAAACTAGCAACTGGCGCAAGTTTTTGTTTCATTATTGTTTGGATATTTGCTGTACGTGCTTCAATATCATAGGAGAGTATTAAATCAATTGAGGCACAAGCGACGGCACAAGCCAGCGGATTGCCCATAAAGGTCGGACCGTGCATCAGTGCCGGATAATCACTTTGGCTAATGGTATCGGCAATGTTATGCGTACACAATGTTGCGGCAAATGTCATATAACCGCCAGTTAATGCCTTGCCAATCGTCATGATATCAGGGCTGATACTCGCATGCTCACAAGCGAATAATTTGCCACTACGCCCAAGACCCGTAGCAATTTCATCAGCAATTAGTACTACTTTGTATTTATCACACAATTTGCGAAGCAGTTGTAAATATTGAGGACTATAAAAGCGCATGCCGCCTGCGCCTTGAATAATCGGCTCGATAATAAATCCAGCCAACTTATCGCTATTTTTATCAAAGAAATCCGTTAATTCATCATATTCAGACTGGCTAATATCACGCTCAAAGCCCAGTGGCGGTGCTGCGACAAAATGCTGCATCGGTAATTGCTTACCATAGAGACTGTGCATGCCATTGATAGGGTCGCAGACACTCATCGCATGCCACGTATCACCATAATAGCCAGAATGGGTCGAGGCAAATTGGCACTTTTGTGGACGCTTAGCGGCAATTTGATATTGCAATGCCATTTTTAATGATACTTCTACCGCAATGCTGCCGCTATCGGCATAAAATATGGCATCCAGTCCAGCAGGCACAATTGACAGCAGTTTTTTGCCCAAGTCTATTGCGGGTTGATGGGTCAAACCACCAAACATGACATGCGCCATTTTACCCAATTGTTCAATCATCGCTGCATTCAGCTTGGGATGATTATATCCATGGACGCTCGCCCACCACGATGACATACCATCGATCAGACGCGTACCATCTTGCGTGACGATATAAATACCATCAGCGTGATCAATCACAATATTAGGATAAGTCGGCGGTAGACTAGCATAAGGATGCCAGAGATGTTGCTGGTCAAAGTCGTTCGTTGATTTCGTAGATGAGAGTGATTCTGTCATATTTTATTGACCAGTAATGCGTTTATATTTTGACAACAAATCGCTTTCGGTTTCGACATGATTGGGATCATGAGGAATACAATCGACAGGGCAAATGACTACGCATTGCGGCTCATCAAAATGACCGACGCATTCGGTGCATAAATCAGGGTCAATCACATAAATGTCATCGCCCTCTGAGATGGCTTCGTTTGGGCAGGCAGGCTCGCACACATCACAGTTGATGCATTCATCAGTAATTAATAACGCCATAGACTGCTCCTTATATTTTACTTATAGCACTTATACAATTGGCGTTGACGATTTCGATGCGTTTAAATGTTCGACACATCTTCATTGTCAGTGGGTATTTTGCTATCTAAGATTGAGTTTTTCAGCAAAAGCTTGTGACACACATAGCGGGACAAATTTAGTCACATCACCACCGAGTTTGGCGATTTCTCGAATCATCGTCGATGAGATGAATGAGTAATTCTGCGATGGCGTCAAAAAAACCGCTTCAAAGTTTTCATCAAGCTCACGGTTCATATTGGCCAGCTGAAACTCATATTCGAAATCTGACATCGCCCGCAGACCTCGTAAGACAGCAGTGGCATTTTTTTCACGCATAAAGTCAACGAGTAGACCTTCAAAACCCACCACCGATACTTGTGGTAAGTCAGCAAATACTGTCTCAACTAAGGCGACACGCTCCTCAAAGTTAAATAAAGGCTTTTTGTGATGTCCTGAAGCAACCGCAATAACGACCTCATCAAACAGTTTGGTGGCGCGTGTGACCAAGTCTACATGACCATTGGTAATAGGATCAAAGGTACCAGGATATAAAATTCTGGTGTGCAGCTTTGAGGAGTTAGCAGAAGTAGAGTGGCTCATAGCGTGGCTAATAGGGTCAGTAATAGTAGGCTATATGCTAGCAAATTTTGCTCAAACTTAATACTTATCGTCGATGCATTTGTAAATAGTTACCGCCTTAACCTCACTTAATGTACTCAGTCTTCTGTTTGCACTCGATTGCTGTGTACCCACCTTAAATGACTTCGACTATATTGGCTACATTTGTCCTAATAGCCGGCTTACATTTTTGTTAGAGGCTTTGCTACAATAGGCGGTTCGACTCATCCGTTTTATAAACCAAATAAAGGACAATACCATTTATTGAGTTAGGATGAGGAATCAGTAGGACTAGTCAGATAAGGACTTTGTATTTGTAGGCAGTCCTTATGGAGAAATTATGTCAAAAAAATCAAAAAAACCAGAGAATCAAATTTGTGCCAATAAAAAAGCTCGACACGAGTATTTTATTGAAGAAACGTTTGAAGCAGGTCTGTCGTTACAAGGTTGGGAAGTAAAAGCCATTCGCGCAGGCAAAATGACCATTACCGAAGCTTATATTATCTTTCGTAATAATGAGGCATTCTTATTTGGCGCGCATATCCAGCCGCTACTATCCAGCTCGACGCATGTCAGTCCTGATAGTATCCGTACCCGTAAACTGCTGCTCAATCGCCGCGAAATCGAAAAGTTAATGGGTGCAGTCAACCAAAAAGGCTATGCCTGCGTGCCATTATCCTGCTATTGGAAAAACTCGTTGGTGAAATGTCAAATTGGCTTGGCACTGGGTAAAAAACAGCATGACAAACGTAAAACGCTTAAAGACCGTGATTGGGAACGTGATAAGCAGCGTGGCTTTAAGAAGGATTTAGATTAAAGCCATCTTTCAACAGATTGGTGTTAATCTTAAAAAACGGACGATTCAGCATAGTGTTGAATCGTCCGTTTATATTTGTTGAATTAAGGTTACTTATTAATTTTCAAATAGCTGGCGCAATCTTTGTTGTTTGCGATTGTTTACGAGCGCTACGTAATTGGCGCACTCCATGAGCCACTAAAAATGCGATGCCTACCCAAATCAAGCCATAGCTATAGATCATCGCCGATTCAAAAGGATTGCCCAGTACAGTGACGGCTAAGATAAATAATAATGCAGGCTCCAAATAGCTCATCATGCCATAGACGTTGACTGGCAATATCTGACTGGCATCAACGTTGGTTTTCATCGCAAGCACGCTCATAACACCAAGTCCCGCCAGCATCAGGATAAAAAAGCCAGAACCGCTCACTAAGCTTAAACTGCTCGGCGCAATGAAAAATAAATACGCCAAAGCAAATGGTGCGAATATCGTTAAATCAACCAATAACCCAGTCACCGCGCCAATCCCTTGCATGCGGCGTAAAATATAATATAGCGGGTACGTGCCGCAGACCCAAAGCGTTGCCCAAGAGACACTTTGCGTACGGATAATTTCACTGCCGACCCCTAATGCGGCAAATGCAACAGCCAACCATTGCAGACGGCTTAACTTTTCGCCAAAAAAGACGCAGCCAAATATAACCATCATCAGTGGAAATAAAAAATACCCCATCGCGGTTTGTACACCTTGCCCATTCACGGGTGCCCACATAAATAACCAAAACTGGCTGAGGAATATCGGTGTGGGCAATAGCAACCACGCCCATTGTTTAATTGATCCTAGATTTTTTATTTTATTGACATGCAAGCCTAAACGTCCACTAACCAGTAGATAGCATATCAATGCCGCCCACATCGCTAGCATACGCCAGATAAAGACTTGCGTACCTGACAATGGCGCCAAAAAGCTGCTGTAAGCATAAAGTACGCCAAATAATAAATTCGATAACACGGCTAAAACTACGCCCAATATTAATGTGCGTTGCTGTGCGCTACCCGCCGTCCAAATCGCTGGCAATGGCAAGCGCGAGACAGTCGTTGCGAGCGTATTTGCGAAGGCAGTAGAAAGCATTGAAGTAGACATAAAAGCACCGTAAATTTAAATAGATATTAGAAAACCAGCTGTGAGCTTTTACTTGTTAGGGTTAAGCTTTAGTTGCTAGGCTTTAATTGCTAATTTTTGATTGTTAAACCTTGATTAATAGCACCTATTTTACTGAGTAGTGATGAGATATTATTTCCAATAAAAGCCTATTTATAAGTAAATTTATCTTTCAAACCCTTTAAAACTAAATTTTTTCTTATATTTTGATTTATAGTGATAATAATTGTAAAAAATCCAGTGAATGAAACGCTTTCTAAAAGAGAGAACACCATGAGCCAAGTTTTAGATGATATCGATAAAGCGATTTTAAATTTGCTACAGGACGATGCGACCTTGCCATTAAAAACGGTGGCAGAACAAGTGCATGTGTCTATCGCTACTGCCCAGCGCCGTATCCAAGCATTAATCAGCAATGGCGTCATTACCAAGCAAGTTGCTATCGTTGACCCAAATAAGGTGGGTTACGGACTGACCGCGGTGGTGATGATAGAGATGGCGCGCTCAAATACCTCGATGCAACATCGATTTGAGCGCTTGATGAATACACAGCCACAGGTGATGAGCTGTTATGAGGTATCAGGTGATGCGGATTTTATGTTGATGGTCAATGCCAAAAATATGAGTGATTACCATCGATTCACGACTGGTTTGCTCACCTATGAGAATAATGTGCGCAACTTTAAAAGCCAATTTGTGATGAACTTTACTAAAAGTGGGACAAAGATTTTGCTCGATTAATTTGATTATGAAAACTGCTTGGCTGTTTAATTAAAAGTAGATAAGTCGCGGTCAAACAAGGTACGATATCAACGAAAGTTTAGCAAAAATGATAGATATCACATCAATAGTCAATCGCCTAGTAGACAAGGAAGCCTCACCATGACTAAAAATGCCCGTACCATTAGAAAAAAAGAAAGTAATAATTCAGCACTAAAAGCATTAAGCTTCAAAACAGTGATAGCAGGAGCGTCACTTGCAGCATTGCTCGCCAGTTCAGGATGCGCCACTAGCTCATTACTAGACAGTGGCAGTCATGTCAGCACAACAACAGCTAAAACTGTGTTGTCGGAAGATCAAATCGTGGCTTTTGGTCGCCCTGCACAGGCATTACCAAAAATGCCCAACGCGACCATGGTGATCGTCGGTGAAAAAAACAGCTATGTGCTGACCCAAGGTGGGACAGAGATGGTGAATTTACTGACCAATTTGACACCAAAAAATATCCAAGTTGATAATGAGATGAACTTTTATGTGCCCAATAACGATGGCTACTTTCAGGGAGAGATGAAGCTGTCTTATGCCAAACTAAAAGATGAATTTAAACGTTCTGACTATCAGTTTTTTTTGCAAAACAACGGCAAAGAATGTACCTCAGCCAGTGACCAGCGTATCAATGCTCAGCGTTTTTGCTTTAGCGTTCCTGTCAAAGGCGCTATCTATCCACAAGTCAGTAATTTAAGCATAATTCAGTCGAATTATCGTGCCTTGAGCAAACCTTATACGGTCAGTTTTTATACACAAAGTCAGCAAAATCAAGTGTCTCGTAGTGGTGCAAATACGGCTCAGAAGCTGGTTTTATTGCCCTTTGCCTTAGCTTTTGACGTAGTTACTTTCCCATTTCAGTTATTAGAGCAATAAATCCTTACTATAAATGATGATTTGAAATAAAGATGCGCTTAGTTTCTACAAGCCTTTTTATTCATAGATTACTTAAACTATCAATAACTTATCGCTAATCGTTTATGACATCATGAAGACAATTCATGTTAAAATGAGCACTTTTAAATTAGCCGTTAATATTTTTAATGAATAACGGCTTTTTTTAGTGCCATTTTTCTAATTAACAGGTCCGCTCATGTCTGCCGATACCATCGCCCGCACCGCCTTTAAACAAGGCACCAAACCACTTTACGACTACGACAAACATTGGGCAAGCTGCTACGAGCCAGCGCCTTATTTGCCTATGAGCCGCAAAGAGATGGACGATTTGGGCTGGGATGCCTGTGATGTCATCATCATTTCAGGCGATGCGTATGTCGATCATCCAAGCTTTGGTATGGCGATTATCGGTCGTCTACTAGAGTCACAAGGCTTTCGTGTGGGTATCATTGCTCAGCCCGATTGGAAGAGCAAAGACGCCTTTATGGAATTGGGCAAACCTGTCTATGCTTACGGCGTGACCGCAGGCAACATGGACAGCATGATCAACCGCTATACCGCCGATCGCAAGATTCGTAGCGATGATGCGTACTCGCCGGGCAACGTGGCAAATAAACGCCCTGACCGCGCCGCTATCGTCTATAGCCAGCGTTGCCGCGAAGCTTATCCTGATGTGCCAATTATCTTAGGCGGTATCGAAGGTAGCTTACGCCGTATCGCTCATTATGATTACTGGTCGGATAAAGTGCGCCGTAGTATCTTGATGGATGCCCGTGCCGATGTTTTATTGTACGGTAATGCTGAGCGCGCCATCGTCGATGTGGTACATGGTCTGTCTAAAGGCTATAGCTTTGAGCAGATGAGCAAATTGCGCGGTACCTCATATCTATTGACGCCAACGCGCCGCCATTGGCAAGACGATATGACTGAAGTTGCTAGTAACGATGTCGATACCGTTGGCCGTGTTGACCCAATTATTAACCCGTATGTGATGACCGAAGACGTGGATCAATGCTCAATCGAGCAAGACAAGCCTAGCGACTCACCAGTTGGGCAAGCGCTCTCAGGAATGGCTTCACAGTATCCGGGCTTTGTTTCTGAACCAGTTACCAATAAAATTCTAAATGCCGAGCAAGTTGACGAAGAAACGCAAGTGGTGCAAATGCGTGGTTTTGATAAGCCAATGACGGCGCGTAAACATAAAATAAAAATGCCACCACGTGAAAAGACGGTCATTCGTCTGCCTGATTATGAGCACGTCAAATCTGACCCTGTTTTATACGCTCATGCCAGCCGTATCTTACATCTTGAGACCAATCCAGGTAATGCCCGTGCCCTCGTGCAACGTCATAGTAGTGGCGCTGGTAATTCGCACACCTCCATCGATGTCTGGCTCAATCCACCACCGATTCCGCTCTCGACTGAAGAGATGGATTACGTATTTGACTTGCCGTACGCACGTTTGCCGCATCCAAGCTATGGCGATGCACGCATCCCTGCTTATGACATGATTAAGTTTTCGGTCAATATCATGCGCGGCTGTTTTGGTGGTTGTACTTTCTGCTCAATCACTGAGCACGAAGGACGAATTATCCAAAACCGCTCGGAAGAATCTATCCTACGAGAAGTCGAAGCCATTCGTGATACCGCACCTAACTACACTGGCGTTATCTCTGACCTTGGCGGACCCACGGCCAATATGTATCGTCTGAGCTGTAAAGACGATACCATTGAAAAGAATTGCCGTAAGCCGTCTTGTGTCTATCCTGACGTCTGCGAAAACCTAATTACCGATCACAGTAATTTGACCAAACTATATCGCAAAGCCCGTGATATCAAAGGTGTAAAAAAGATTCTCATCGCTTCTGGCTTACGCTATGACTTGGCGGTAAAAGATCCAGAATACGTCAAAGAATTGGTCAGCCATCATGTCGGTGGTTATCTAAAAATTGCGCCTGAACACTCTGAAGAAAACGTCTTATCGAAAATGATGAAGCCGGGCATGGGCAGCTATGATAAATTCAAAGCCATGTTTGAGCAGTACAGCTTCGAGGCCGGTAAAGAGCAATATCTAATTCCTTATTTTATCGCCGCGCATCCGGGCACGAAAGATGAGGATATGATGAACCTTGCGCTGTGGCTAAAAAGCCATGGCTACCGCGCTGACCAAGTACAAGCGTTTTATCCTAGCCCGATGGCGACAGCGACCACCATGTATCATACGCATAAAGATCCACTGCATAAGATCAGCCGTGATGAAGGTGACATGGATATCGTCAAATCGGGTAAGCAGCGCAAATTGCATAAAGCGTTCTTGCGCTATCATGATCCAAAAAACTGGGTATTATTGCGTAAAGCTCTGCAAGACATGGGTCGTGGTGATTTGATTGGTAAAAATCGTGGCTGCTTAATCCCGCCGTTCAACGCCAGTTTAGAAGGGCGCGATGCGGCACAAGACAGCTATCAATCGGCGCGTAAAAAGAACAGCCGCCTAGGTAATGACTCGGTGAAGCGTAATAATAATTCGTCAACCAATGGCGCATCCGCTAAAGGCGCTGCGAGTCAAAACACGGTCAGCAAAAACACCAAAAAGCGCGTGAGTAAAGGCAATTTCCAAACCCAACATACTGGTCTGCCACCGCGTAAAACCAAGTAGTTAAAGCCCTGTATCTCAGTGCTAAATGCAGATGCTTAAATGAGTGACGAACACTTATTTAAGCTCATAAAAAAGCGTCTATCGGTCAAAAGGTCGATAGGCGCTTTTTTATTTGAAGCAGCTTATTTTTAATAAATGCATAATCAAAGCCTAAACACCAATCAAAACGCGCCAAATGATGTGTTACATTAGTCAGTGATTAAGTAACTTAATGAACACGTAACAAACAATTTCTAACATTCTTCAAGCGCTGTTTTCGTTACCATATGCGCTATATGCTTAACGCATTATTAAAAATAAATACATTATGATTTTTATATCTTTGGAGAATGCCATGAAAACCCTAACTAAATTTGCTGTTGCTCTACCTACCCTTGCCTTATTAAGTGCTTGTGCGACCACGGCTCCTACTACGCCAAATGCATCAAACACGCCTGCATCAGAAAGCGTCACCGATGCCGCTTATGATCGTATGGCACCAGCACCTTATACCTGTACTGACGACAGCACCATCATGGCTAAACAATCTATCAATAAAAAACAAGTGATGCTCAATGCAACCTTGCCTAAAGTAAAATGGGCTGAGCAACCAATCATCTTAAATGGTGATGTGCAAGGTGATACCGCAAGCTACGTTAATGAGTCAAACCCAGAAGCTGTCTATGCATGGCACATGAAAGGCGACAAAGGTATTTTTGCCATCAAATGGGCAAACGGTAAAGAATATCAAGTAAACTGCCAAATCTAATTAGCTCGCTATAAACAGCCTGCCAGTTTTAAAAAACCAGCGACATATACAAGACAGTCATCATAGGATGGCTGTTTTTTTTGCGTGTTGATTGAACAATATTGCATTGAATATCTGTATAAAAACTGACATCAAAACCACAGATTTAGGTAAAGCGTTGGTTAGAATGAACGGTTTGCTGCTTTTGTCTAGAGAAGCATCAAGAAACCTGTCAAAATAGCGCTGATAGGATATTGTTTATGATTAATAATACTAAGGATACGTCGATGGCTAAGCGCTTAATGAATGTGATAATCATCGCTACTGCCAGCATGTGGGCACTGGCTGGCTGCGACAACAATGCTGAAACGGCCGCTCAAGATTCTGAGCCAGCGGTGACGACCGCAGACTCCTCAACGACAGCCACTAAGACTATCGACTGGTCTGTCATGGCGAGCGGTGAGAAGCCCGCTGACCCTGCCAATTATCAATATCCGTTTGCGCTCGATAGCCAAAACGTCCGTGATTATGCAGAGTATTTCAAGGTAGATAATGCGACGGCTCAGCATAATCTAACGGTGAGCATGGCGAGTAATGAGGCACTATCTAAAGCCTTGGATCAGCTAAGTGAAAGCTATGTCTCGCATGAGCTAACCGATGGCAATGAGATGAAACTCATCATTCATGCCACACCTGATATCGCTGCTAGCAGCTATGATTACGTGCTGTCTGATGACTTTGCGAAAGGATTGGTATTACCAATTGAGATTAAACCTGATGGTAAGAAAGGTGAAGCGAAGGGGCATGGAGAGGTAGTGGAGTAATTTAATTTGTAGGGTGCGCCCTGCGCACCTATAGAGTATTAAAATTCATACGGTAAATATAAATGTCACAATACATTCGTTCATACACGAAAGGTGCTACCTACTTTTTTACTTTGGTGTCATACGATCGAAGAAAAATACTGTGTGAAGATGACTTCTTAAAAGCCTTTAAAAAAAGCATCAAACAAGTTCAACAACAATATCCTTTTAAAATCATTGCATGGGTACAACTACCCGACCATCTACACTGTATTTGGAAAATGCCTACTGACGATGCTAATTATAGTATGCGTTGGTCGCAGATAAAACGATTAACCACCCAAGCCTGTCCGCAATATCATTTACCAATAGATGTGTTAAGCCGTTCAAAAATTAAAAGAAGCGAAAGAGGTATTTGGCAACGTCGATTTTATGAACATGAAATAAAAGACGAAGCAGACTTCATAAGGCATATGGATTATTTGCACTATAATCCTGTTAAGCATGGGTTAGTTAAAAATGTAGTAGACTGGCCATATTCGAGCTTTCATCGTTATGTGAAGCAAGGTGCTTATGCGGAAGACTGGGGTAATGAGTCAATTGGTTTTTCAGAGAGTTTTTCAGATAAATTAGAGTAGTTTTTTTCTAGGTGCGCTGGGCGCACCCTACGCTAACTAATCAAAAACAGTAATTGAATGATATCCAAAATTTAACGGATACTCTGATACAACCTTCTCTCTTGCATTCAAGTCTTCTATCTCCCTCCAAAAGCTCCCATAAGGTTTAGGAGTTAACTTCAAAGATATCTCCTTTTTATTTATCGCTTTTTTAATATCCTTATCACAATACATAGGTATTTCAAAAATAGTATTTCCAAAACAGATGGTTCCTACATATTCAAAAAAATCTTCTTCTAACACTTCATTTTCAGATGTATCTTTACTTCTATGTAAAATACTTACATAAGGAGAGCTTAAGTTATTGTAAGGCATAAATGTAGAAACTACTTTTATAGGTATTTGATCTGAAATCTTATCCAACTTATCATCTATTAAAAAATTTCTAACAACCTCAAAGTACATTCTATGCTCTCTAGGTAGTAAGCCATATAAAACCTTCATAAGCCCTTTATAAACATTTATAGGAGTATGTTTTGCTATTTCACAAACGTAAGTAAACTCTTTATTCTTAAAGTTTAAATCTAAATTATCATTAATTGGTATAATATAACTACCTTTTTCTTCTGAAAACTCAAACCCCTTTTTTCCATTCTTGGAGTAAGAACTAATATACTTTCTCGTTTTGCCTTTTATTTTACTAAATACTCTGCGAGGTCTTAAATATTCACTAAGCTCTCTCTCTCTATAGTGTTGCCAAATTCTGAGTTGCACTGATCACACTCATCGTAATGTAATAAATACTTATTCCCTAAAAACTCTGGGATTACATGTGGTTTATTTTTAAAACTGACATCAGGTTCACTTTTTAAGCAAAATGCACATTTTTTAACACTTCCTTCAAAAGGATAAATATAAGTATCTCTATCTAGGCTAAGATAATCCCTATTGTCAAATATGGAAACATACTCTTCCATATTTTCTGCAATTTTTTTAGAAAGTCTTTTATGGCTCAGTCTATCACTAACTTTGTGCTTACTCTCACTATAAGTTATTGGATAAGAAACCTCGGCATAATTAGCATATAGTTTCTTATATTTACTTATATCAGCATCCATACCCTACTCCCCAACCATCGCCAAAAACTCTTCCTCACCCACTACTTTCACACCCAGTTTCTCCGCCTTAGCCATCTTCGATCCAGCCTTATCACCTGCCAGTAGCGCAGTCGTTTTTGCCGAGATGCTTCCTGAGACTTTTGCACCGAGTGCTTGCAGCTTAGCTTTGACTTCATCACGCGCCATGCTATCTAGCGCACCGGTGATGACCCACGTTTGCCCATCGAGTGGCAATCCTTCTGATGCGACTTGCTCAACCTTATCCCAATGCACGCCAGCTTCTCGTAATGCAGTAATGACTTCGATATTGTGCGGTGCGCGGAAGAATTTATAAGCAAGTTCAGCAGTGATCGCACCGACATCAGGCGTTTGCAGTAGCTTATCGATATCAGCAGCCATCAAGCTATCAAGGTCACCAAATTGCTGCGCCAAGTTCTGCGCCGTCGTCTCACCGACACCGCGAATACCCAGCGCGTAGATAAAGCGCGCGAGTGTCGTATGCTTACTGGCTTCGATAGCACTAAGGATGTTCTGTACCGACTTTTCGCCCAGTTTCTCAAGCGTAATCAGCTCGTCTTGATGATTGTGCAACTGATAGATATCAGCGACTGTCTTCACCAAGCCATGCTCAAAAAAGCTAATCAACCAACTTGCGCCTAAGCCATCGATATCCATTGCCCGACGCGAGACAAAGTGGATAAGTGCCTCGACCTGCTGCGCGGGACAAAATAGCCCACCAGTACAACGTGCTAACGCTTCATCTTTGGGCAACACCACAGGCGAGTCGCATACTGGGCAGGTCGATGGCAACATAACAGGCTCTGAGTCTGCTGGACGCTGATCTGTCCAAACACGGGTCACTTTAGGAATCACATCGCCTGCACGGTGAACGCTGACCATATCGCCTGCGCGCACATCCAAGCGCTGAATCTCGCCAAAGTTATGCAAGGTGACATTGCTGACCGTGACGCCGCCGACTTTCACGGGTTCTAATTTACCAACAGGCGTAATCGCACCAGTGCGTCCGACTTGCCACTCGATAGCATGCAAGCGGGTCATGACCGTTTCGGCAGGGAATTTATAAGCGGTTGCCCAGCGCGGCTCACGCGATAAAAAGCCAAGCTGCTGCTGCAACGCCAAGCTATTGACCTTGATGACCATGCCATCAATCTCAAACGGCAGCTCGCCACGTGTTTCCTTTACCGATTCATAATAAGCTTGAGCCTCGCGTGGATTTTGTACCACCTCGACTGCACTGACGGTAAAGCCAATGGTCTTTAGCCATGCAAGCGCTGCTGATTGGGTTTTGATATGCTCAGGTAAACCTTGATTGACTGAATAACAGTAAAATGCGAGCGGACGGCTGGCGGCAATGGCGGGATCTAGCTGACGCAAACTCCCAGCAGCGGCATTGCGTGGATTGGCAAAAGTTTTGTCGCCCTTTTCTTCAGCAAGACGATTCAAACGCTCAAAACCCGCTTTCGGCATCAGCACTTCACCGCGCACTTCTAATAATGGAATATCGCTTGCAGCCGCGAGCCAAAGTGGCAAATTGCGAATGGTTTTGGCATTTTGGGTGATATCTTCGCCCGTTTGCCCATCGCCACGTGTGACCGCTTGTATAAATTTACCATGAGCATACTTGAGTGATACCGCCAAGCCATCGAGCTTTAGCTCCATCTCATATTCAGGATTTTTCTGTGAATCATTGAGACGATCATTCACGCGGCGCATAAAGCCATGTAATTCATCATAATCAAAGACATTGCCAAGCGAGAGCATAGGAATATCATGAGTGACTTGGGTAAAAGCCGATAGCGGCATGTCACCAACTTGATTGATTGGGCTGTCTGGCTGTACCAAATCTGGATATTGTTCTTCAAGCGCCAACAAAGAGCGGCGCAACTGATCGTATTCGCTGTCTTCTAAAATGGGATTATCAAGCACATAGTAGGCATAATTGTGCTGCTTAAGCGCATCGATAAACGTGCGCATCTGGGTGACGATAGCATCATCATTTTTTATAGGATTCGCAGTATTGATGTCTTTATTAGTGTCTTTATTAATGTTTTTAGAGGTAAGTGGTGAGATAGGATCAGTCATAGTCGGCGTCTTTTTCTTTGCAATTCAAGATGCCGATATGATAACAAGTTTGTAGGATGCTCGGATATAGTCGATCCTATATAAATTAGATACTGTGTCAGGCTCGCTCAGTCTACTATGTGTAGTACTTTCACTCACCTTCCTTGTATCTAAATTATCTTGAACCGACTCTAGCATTTTGCAGAAACTAAAGCCCATTAAAAAAGGCAAATAACGTCAATCGCTATTTGCCTTTTAGAATACTGCTAATATGAATCAGCTTTTATTAATCAACCTGTATTAATACATTAAAACTAGCCTTCATAATCGCGAACTTGGTTACGCAATTGCTGCTTGTATTCAGGGGTGATTGGCTCGTTCTCTTCATCGAGCATAATGGCATCCAAATCACTTGCCATCATGTAAGCAATACTCATCATACTATCGAAGCTACGCAGCGCTTGTGGATGCGGCAGCGATAAGAATACTACCACACCATTATAAGTATTGGTCGCCACGCTATGCGGATCAAAAGGCGCGATGCCACTATCAGTGATACCCATCATACTGAACCATAGCATGCCCGTACCGTCTTTTTGCTCATAACGATGGAACATATTCATCGCGCCATAGCGCAGACCATACTTATCAATTAATGCCAATAAATCACGACCACGGATAATCGCGGCTGGACGGTCGCGATATTGATGCGGCAAAATAGTGATATTAATGTTGTCTTTGGCATTGATGAGTGGACCGTTTTGCGCTTCATCCACTGGCTCTGATAAATGCTGATCGAGGATCGGACTGTTATTATCGAAGCTTGGCTCGTCTGCGGTATCAATAGAGGGCATCAAGCTGTCAGTTGCCGACATCAAGCTTGAAAACGCATCCTGCTCTTGCTCGATATGCATTTGCTCAGCGACTTCTACAAACTCGCTGTTGTCAGCACGCTGCTGCTCTGCTTGCCAGCGCACATAGTCAGCATCATCTATTGTGCCAGTATCGGTGTCAGTATCGCTGTCATTAACATCCGCATGCCCAGCTGTCAGCTGCGTATCAACATGGGTATGAGATTGGGTCAAAGGCTCGTCTTCGACCACCGCATTTAGATAACTGCGATCAGGGGCGATACTTGTTTCGCCAGCGACTGTATCATCCAAGTCTGGCTGATCGACGATATTGCGTTCATGGCGCGGTATGATAGGAATACCGTTTTTATCATAATTGACCGCTACCGCTTCAGCATTGCTGCGGCGCTTAAAGCTACGAATGACCATAAATAGCCCTGCAAGCATGATAAATGCGGCAATGGCAATCAATATAAACTGAATAGCGGTCATAAGAGATACATCCTAATATATGACAAAAGGGAATACATAAGAGGGAATAAATGGCAATAGTCTAGCATGGCTAATGAATATCGTCACCATATAGTCATCGTTTACCGTGAGGCTGACACACTTGCGTGACGTTGTAATATTGTAATATTGGCACATCATTTCTAACTATACCACTGACAACTGCTGCCAGTTATCAATTATTTTTGCTATTCAGCGCTGCTCTTAATCAGAAAGGTAACGCGCTGCCTCATCGAGTGACACACTGACCAAGGTAGAAATCCCTGCGCTTGGCATGGTCACGCCCTTTAATTCATCGGCAATCTGCATCGTTAATTTATTATGGCTGATAAAGATAAACTGCAAATCGTCTGCTAATTCATGAATAAGACTGGTAAAGCGAGCGACGTTGGCATCATCAAGTGGTGCATCGACTTCATCCAGTACACAAAATGGCGCGGGATGCTGCTTAAATATTGCAAAAATCAAACTCAGTGCAGTAAGCGTCTTTTCACCGCCTGAAAGCACAGCTAGACGGCTATTACGTTTGCCTTTTGGCTGTGCCATTAAAGTGAGCCCTGCCCGCCACTGTTCTGATTTTGGCGCATTAACGGGCATATCATCCGTATTGAGCGTTAAACTGGCCTGCCCGCCACCAAACACTTTGGCAAATAAATTGGCAAGCTCAATATTGACGGCATCGAGCGTCTGCATAAATAGCGTTTTGGTGGTCTCATCAATCGAAGCAATCGCCTCCGTTAACGTCTGCATACTGGCAGCAATATCTGCGGTCTGCTGCGCGAGTGGTTGTAGGCGCTCATTAACCTCTGCCAACTCTGCCACGGCTGCCAAGTTGACTGCGCCAATTTTGCTTAGCTGCTGCTCAAGCTGCACGCGCTCAGACTCAAGCTCAGTGATTTTATCTGGGCGCACACGGCGATCATGAGCGATAAAATCTGCTAATAAGTTTGAGACGCTCATCACTTGTTGCTGATGCTGTGGACGCTGCGCTATGTCTGATTGTGCTTTATATTTATGACTCACCTTATAATAAGCATCTAGCGCTTCTTGCGTATGGCTACTGGCATCCTCTAATTTTGCAGCGCTTAATGCCAACTCGGTCGAGTGATTGGCAAGCGCATTTTGCTGGGTTTGCAGTGTATTTTGCAAGCTATCTAGCTCAACCTGCTGCTGATTGTATTCTTGCTTGAGCACCGTTAATGCAGTTTCTCGCCCTGTTAATACTGCCTGCTGCTCATCGCGCGCGGTCTGTGCTGTTTGCAATGCAGCTTGCAGTGCTGGCAATGTACTTTGCTGCTGCTCATGACGCGTCTTTAGATTTTGCTCGCTTTGTAATGACTTTTCAAATTGCGCACTTGCCCGAGCAAGACTGCTAGTGCTGTGCTCTAGACGCATCTCGCTCTGCTGAATACGCAGCTGCATTGCTTGCCAAGCGTCATCATCTGCTTGACGGTTACGACTTAGCTCACTGCGCTCCGCTTGTAATTGCTGAGTTGCCGGACGAGCATCGGCGATTTGTGGCGTTAGCGCTGCTATTTTGCTTTGGATATCCTGCTGTTCTTGATTCAGCGTTTGTTGTTCTTGCTCTAATTCTTGTTGCTCTTGCTCAAGGGTAACTTTGTCAGCATTGAGGCGTTGGCTGTCCGCTTGCAAACGTTCAGCGTTGGCGCGCTGAGTAGTGAGCTGTTGCTGGTATTGATGCTTATCACGGGTTAATTGCTCAGCTTGTGCTCGAGTTTCCTCTAAGCTAACTGTTAATGCATCATAGTTACGCTGGTCTTTTGTAATCGCTTTTTTCTGCGCTTCTATTTTGTTCTCAAACTCATCGAGCAAGTCTTCTAACGCTTGCAAACGGCTGCGCTGCTGCAAACGCTGGGTTAAAAATTGACTGTTGCTGTTATTGCTACCATTTTGTCCATCTTGCGCACCAGCAAATTTACTTAGATTCATCGTACCCTGACGACTGATAAGCCAGCCGTCAGTCGTTAGTAAAATAGCTGACGATGGCAATACTTTTAAAATCTCAGCAAGCGCTTCTAACGTTTGCCTATTATCTGTCTCAGGCTGTGCAATATATAAATAGCACTGCCGCCAAAGCGCTAAGTTCGGTGCGCTAATCAGCTGTGATAAAGGCAGTATTTTATCAATCAAACTCTCAGGCAATTCGCTAACCAGTGGCTTTGTATTTACCTCGTTTTTCTTAGCGGATAGCCACAAGCTATGACCCGTTTCTATTTTAATTAATGACTTTTCCACTGTATTGGTTTGCGCATTTTGATAAACAAATAAATCTTTTAACTCATGCTCAAGCGCCTGCCATAAGCTATGCGTTTGCTCGGAGTCAGCGCTCACGTTATTAACATTTGGTTGATAAGTTTGGTTAGAAACCAGCACATGGCTGTCTAACCATAATGCCAACACACTATCAAGTAGCTCTGCATGCTGCTGCCCTTTTGCGCTTAACTCAATCTGGTCACGCAAGGTGGTAATAGCTAAGTCTTTATAATCCTTGGCTATATCATTTTCTAAATCACTTTTAACATCAGCAGTTTTTGCATAAACAAGCGGTTGCGATTTTGGTGTCGGCTTAGGATGCAATATTTGATGCAGGGTATCGTACTCACCTGCCAATACGGCGTGGCGCTTCTCATTTTCGCTCAACTCGCGCTGCTGCGTGTGCAATTGCTGTTGTAAATCCTGCGCTTGCGGTTGTAGCTCAGACAGTCGCTCATCGACGCTGTCTTGTTGGCGTTCAATCTGATGCAATTGTTTGTTTAGCTCGGCAACTTGCGCCACTAACGTCTGCTGCAAATTATTCGTATCAGAATTATCTTGCAAACCAGCACTTGTAACTGGTGATAGTGACTGTTGTAGTTGCTGCCATAAATGCTGCCAATTTTGCTGGCGACGCTGCCATTTATCATGGTTTTGCTGATAACGTTTTTGTGCTTGGCTATTAATCGCTTGCTGCTGTTCAAGCGAGCGCGCAGTATCTTGCAGCCTTGATAGCTGGTTTTGTGCATCATGGTAGGCGCGCTGCAATGGTTGCTCGTTGCGTTTATGCGCTTCACGTTTAGTCGTTAATTCAATAAGCTTCGGACGCAATCCTTCTAGCACAGTCTGCTGCTCGGCTTGCTCAGCCTTTAAGCGATTTATCTCATCGACTGCTTGCTGACGCTGTTGATCCAAGCTGGCTAGTTGCTGCTCAATAGCGGTCAGCTGTGACTTGGCATCACCTAATTGATGCTCTGCTTGTTGATAGCTTAGCTGCTGTTGATAATGGTTGCTTTGAGCATCGTCTTTGAGCCACTGCTCTTGATTGATATGAGCAGCAAGTTTATCTTGCTTGGCTTTTAGGGTCTCATAGTTGGCTTGTAAAGTTGATACTTCAGTGGCGCTGCGCTCATGCGCTATTTTTTGCTGCTGCTGGTTATGCTTGGCTTTATATAGTTGCTGAATGGCGAGCTGCTGTTTGATATCAGCTAGTGTTAGCGCTAATTCCTCATAACGCTCAGCACTAGCGGCTTGTTTAGACAGACGTTTTTGTTGGCTGACCAGCTCGCTTTGCATATCATGCAGGCGTGCCAAATTATCTTTCGTTTTCTCGAGCTTCTTTTGGGTTTCTTCACGGCGTGCTTGATAGCGTGAGACCCCTGCTGCCTCTTCGATAAACTCACGCAGCTGCATTGGGCTAGACTCAACGATACGCCCAATCATACCTTGTTCAATCACCGCATAACTGCGCGCGCCAAGTCCCGTACCCAAGAACACGTCGACGACATCACGGCGACGACAGCGCGTACCATTGATAAAATAATCTGAGCGACCTTCCTTATTTACCTGACGACGAACGGACAGCTCTTGATATAGATTAAACTCATGGCGAATACCGTTTTGCTCATCTTGCGTATGCTCGAAGGTTAGCTCGACACTAGCGACACTTTTGGCGGATTTATCTTGCGTACCAGCAAAGATAACATCACTCATCGCGCCGCCACGCAGCTGCTTGGCAGAGGTTTCACCCAGCACCCAACGAATGGCATCAATGACGTTAGATTTGCCACAGCCGTTCGGCCCGACAATGGCGGTGATACCATGACGAAAAGTAAAAGTCGTTGGATTGGCAAAGGATTTAAAGCCTGCCAGCTTGAGAGATTTTAGGCGCATGAAGGATCAGTAAATATGGCGAAAACAGGCGGCTATTCTACCTGAAATTGTGACGGATTTTTAGGGTTTGTGAAGGATGCTATAATAGGGCTGAAAATAATAATCATTCGTCTAAGTATCAAAAAATAAGAGTATAAAAATGCCTAACTATAATCCGCAAGAACTACAGCAAAAATATGAGCAATGGTGCAAACTACATCGCCAGCAACTCGAAGCGCAGCAGCAGTTCTTAAAAGCTGAAGCATTACAAAATGAGTTGAAAACTTACTACCTAGACCCGCAATGGATGACAGATCGTGAAGCGGATCTGCCAATTGAACATTCAGGTGATGAATACTCTATCTTTAGTGAAGATGCGCTGTGGAGTATGCTCAGCGACCATGATGAGCTAGCAAGAAAATGGATGCGTTTGGGGCTGGATGCGATTGATAAGAAGTAGACAGCTATTTTATCTAAAGTCGTAATGAGCTTTAGAATTAGAGTCATAAGTGCATAAACGATTTTGAGTGAAGGCTTTGATTGAAACCCTTCAATAGTTTTTGCTCGACTTGGCAAATCTCATTTTCATTCAAATAATGATTATTAAACTCAATCAGTGACCGCCAAGAGATACTCGCAACTTCTAAATGGGCAATTACTTCCAATAACTCAGGCTGTAATAAGTGTTGGTATTTTGCTGGCTTGCTCTGACACATAGCTATTTCTTGATTAATTAGGCTTTGCTTATCCTCTTTTATAATACTGCCGCCGATAAACAGTAGTAAAAACTTTGCACCTTTATCAATTAAGCCTATTTCTAATAAATACTTGTACATTAAGCAGTACTTTAATATTTGGTCAGCGTTTTTCTTGCCATTAAGCTTTAATTCATTGGCAATCAATATATTTGCCTCATGGTTATAAGATAAATTGTCCATGAACATAGCTTTTAGTTCGGTACTAAATTCAAAGATGCCGCTATTGCCGTGTGTTGACCACGAACCACACTGTTCAAATTTAATGAATTGCCCATAAAATAGGTTTAGATAAATGTCACTACATAAACTCAGAAAAATATCGAACTCTTTATTTAGATAATCCTCAGAAAAGAACTTTACGCGGCGGACCGCTTCCCTAGCATTGCAAATACCTATCGTTTGAGTTGAATAAGTTTCTAATTGTTCAGACTCACTCATTTTTTGATTCAAGTTTTTACTAACAGCTTGCTCGATTTCTTGTAAGCTCTTATCTTTTAGCTCTGGAACCATTGCCCATTCAATAATCTGTCTTACATATTGCTTTTTGCTAATACCGAGAACACGCTGCGGCTCCCATACTAAAAACTCTACCATATTGGATAGACCAGTCGTCCATGGTATCTGGTCTTTTAAATGACTGATTTAACCAAAAACACGGCGATACTTTTCTGCTGCTTTCATTCTATTAGTATTCCCAAATTACAGCTCTAATTCTTATTAAAAGAATAGACACTTAAATCACCCCAAGCCCACTTAACAACAGCTGCCCACCAGCAAATAGAAGTAACACCCCAAAAGCACGCTTAAGCGTTAGCGCAGGCAGCTGGTGCGCAAGCTTCGCACCGACTTTTGCCATCGCAAAGCTAGCGACAGAAATACATAAAAATCCCGTGATATGCACAAAGCCTATCGTGCCCTCAGGCAGATTGACCACGTCTTGCCCGAACCATGCAAACCCTGCCGCGCCAGCCAATGCAATCGGTAAGCCACAAGCGGCAGACGTGCCGACCGACTGCTTCATCGGTAACCCCGCCCAATTTAAAAACGGTACGGTTAAGCTGCCACCGCCAATACCAAAAATAGACGACGCCATGCCAATCCCTGTACCCGCGCCGAACTGTACACCAGTTGACGGTAGCGGTTTACCCAGCTGCTCTTTATTGGACAAAAACAGCATTTTTAAAGCAACCAATAACGCGCCGACACCGATGATGGCTTGCAATACTTTACCGTCAATCATATCGGCAATACCAGCACCGACCAGACTACCGATGACCAAGCCGAGTGCCATTTTGCGCCATACTTCCCAACGCACGCCGCCACGCTTATTGTGCGCAGTCATTGAGCTGATCGAGGTCACAACGATAGTCGCCAGTGACGTACCAATCGCCAAATGGGTCACCACTTCTGGTGAAAAATCATAAGCGGTAAAAATCCATACCAATGCTGGTACGATAATCATGCCGCCGCCAACGCCAAATAAACCGGCACTGACACCCGCAAATGCCCCTGCAATCACAAACCACACATATAACATCATCGAATCAGCCTTTTATCACACTTATTTTTATAAAAATTCTTTAGTTTTATAATCACTTACCTATCGCATTTGCTAAATCATAATCCGACCTTTATGCTGTTTATTTGATACTGTCTAATCGTGAAAATCTCATGACAATCGCCCAGTATAACAAAGATTATCCACGCTATATTAACCACATCGACGAAACTTATGCCGCCATTTTCCAATTTTTCTGACGACTCATTAGAGCTTCATCATTTACCACAGCTGAACCATCGCCACCTTGTCAGCAGTGCCTCCACCAATAGCGAGCTGATAGCAGATGTACAACATGGCACGTTAAATGCTGCGCAGATGCATTTACTGACCGCTGAAACCCAAAGCGCTGGACGTGGGCAGCACGGGCGCTCGTGGCAATCACCGCGCGGCAATGTCTATCTGTCGTTATATCATCCTGTTCATCTGCCGATTAGCGGTTTATTGTCACTAATCATCGGCATTGAACTGGCAAAAATGCCCGTTATTCAAATATTAAATGAGCAATTACGCGCGCAAGGATTGACGCCCATCGGCGTGAAGTGGGCAAATGATTTGGGCTTTTATCAACTGCCATCTGACTCAATGTCAAATGAGCCTAAACTGGCAGCACAGACCCTACCTTTTCATAAACTTGCGGGTATTTTAATAGAACCTGTTACCCAAACGGGCAAATTGGTCGGCGTGGTGATGGGCGTAGGACTTAATGTACAGGCAACGCCCAAACTCACTGCGCAAACCTGTGAAGGCATGAGTTATCAGGCGATTAGCCTACAGGATATTTATGAGAAGCTAAAACCAGAGACAGATATTGTGAGCCTACCAAGCCTAAAAATGCTTTACCAACAAATGAGTAAAGCCCTGCTAGCCGCGATGACACGCTTTGAGCACCTAGGATTAGAGAAGCCCACTGGTCAAAGCTATAATTTGGACAGCTTTTTAAAACAGTTTGAATCGATGGATGCACTGGCAGGATTACGCTTGCACGTTACTCAAGAGCATAACGGTAAAACAGATAGCATCACAGGTTATGCTTGTGGTCTTGATACACATGGATGTTTGCAATTGCGTCAAGATAGCGGTAAGATTTCTGCGCTTTTTACCGGACGCATCGACGTTATTGATAAGGCTTAAATCAAAGACCCAATGGGCACGATATAAAGGGATTTTTATGCTCTGGTTAGATCTTGGCAACACCCGCCTAAAATACTGGCTCACCGATGATATCGGACAAATAGTCGCGCATGATGCCAAGCAACATTTGCAAGCGCCTGCCGAACTACTAATGGGTTTGACCGATCGCTTCGAGCGTTATGCGCCTGATTTTATTGGTATCTCATCGGTACTTGGCGACGATTTGAATGTTAAAGTGTCAGAGACGTTAGGTCGTCTGAATATTCCGTTTGAGTTTGTCCATGTCGATGCCGCGCATGCTTTGATGAAGAGTGCTTATAATGACGAACAGCTCGGCTGTGATCGTTGGCTACAGATGCTGGGCGCCGTGGATAAGAAAAAACGTCAGTGCGTGATTGGCTGTGGCACAGCAGTGACCATTGACTTGATTGATCATGCTGAGCATTTGGGCGGTTATATTTTCCCCAGTATTTATCTGCAACGTGAATCACTATTTTCAGGCACCAAGCAAATCACCATATCCAATGGCACCTTTGATAGTGTTGGTCAAGGCATGACCACACAAGATGCGGTACATCGCGGTATCTTGCTCTCTATTGTCGGTGCCATCAATGAGATTAGCCATCGCCATCCCAACTTTGAAGTCATCATGACGGGTGGTGATGCAGCTATTATTTCTCAGCATGTTAATCGACCAGTACGCTTGCGTGATGATTTATTGTTGAATGGTCTGGCACGATATTTTGATCATACCAAACAGTCGTAATCATTTATTAACCTTATAAAATGATTAATAAAAAAGCAGTACGTTTTAGGCGTACTGCTTTTTTGGTTTAAATCTACTTAATTTTTCTTACTATTCTACGGCTATTTAAATTCAATCGGTAATGTAACGTTACCTTCTACTGCCCGCCCTTTTATCAAAAAAGGCTTAAGTCGAGCTTTGTATAGTTCTCTAATAGCCATTTTATCTATCCTTGCTACACCGCTACTCTCAATCACTTTTACATTTTTGATACTACCTTGCTTATCAACGCGCAATGAAAAAACCATTTCTAAATCTGTTCTCTCGCAAGGTCTGATAACATTCCCGTCTTGATCATAAGAACAATTGATTAAGTATCTATCCATAGAACGAACAAGTCGATCAAACTTTGGCGGTGTTAGCCAGCTAGCGTCTAGGGTAGAGAGCTGAATAATGGGTTCAGGACTAGACAAATCAACTATCTCTGCTTGTGCAGGCGTTGTGCTTACTATCATCGTAAACAATGCAAACATAGTGACTAACAGGCCATAGATACCTATAGGTTTTATATTAGTGAAAAAGGTAGAAGCTGTATTAAAAGATAACTTGGTATGTGATTTATGGGTCATTGTAAAATTCTTTTATTTCAGTCATTAAAAAGTGCCACGCTATGAGACATATAACGTAGCACATTTTTAGATTTTAAAATAAAATTATTCGATAAAAGTTAACTTTTAAACAATTTTTACGCTTTATTTGGTCTCGTTAAATAGCTCACGACCGACCAGCATACGGCGGATTTCACTGGTACCTGCACCAATCTCATATAACTTAGCATCACGCCAGTAGCGACCAAGTGGATACTCGTTGGTGTAGCCATTGCCACCAAATATTTGAATGCCTTCGCCTGCCATCCATGTGGCTTTTTCGGCACACCAAAGAATCACACTGGCGCAGTCTTTACGCACTTCTCTACTATGGCCAGCACCGCGCTGATCTAACATGTCCAAATTCTTGCCAACGGTATATAAGAAGCTACGACCTGCTTGCAGTATCGTATACATGTCTGCGACTTTACCTTGAATGAGCTGGAACTCACCGATGGCTTGACCAAACTGCTTACGGTCGTGGATATAAGGCACGACATTGTCCATCACCGCTTGCATGATGCCGATAGGACCTGCAGCTAATACTGCACGCTCGTAATCCAGCCCGCTCATCAATACCTTAACGCCTTCATTGAGACCGCCTAAGATGTTCTCTTTAGGTACTTCAACATTATTAAAGGTCATCTCACCAGTATGGCTACCACGCATGCCGAGTTTGTCCAGCTTTTGTGCTGTGCCGAAACCTTCCATGCCTTTTTCAACGATAAAAGCCGTCATGCCTTTGCCGCCTAGCTCAGGATTGGTCTTGGCATAAACTACCATCACGTCAGCATCGGGACCATTGGTGATCCACATTTTAGTGCCGTTCAACACATAGCTGCCGTCTTTTTCTTCAGCTCTGAGCTTCATGCTGACAACATCTGAACCAGCGCCTGTCTCACTCATGGCCAATGCACCGATGAACTCACCGCTGACCAGCTTTGGCAAGTATTTTTGTTTTTGTGCCTCAGAGCCATTACGTTTGATTTGGTTGATACATAGGTTTGAGTGCGCACCATAGCTCAGCGCTACCGATGCCGAAGCGCGGCTAATCTCTTCCATCGCAACCATATGTGCGACATAACCCATGTTTGATCCGCCGTACTCTTCAGGAACAGTAATACCATGCAGACCGATATCACCCATCTTCTGCCATAGATCCATAGGGAACTCATCACTACTGTCAATCTCGGCAGCACGTGGGGCGATTTCATTGACCGCAAACTGCTGCACCATATCACGTAGCGCATCAATATCTTCGCCAAGCTGAAAATTCAATCCAGGTAAACTCATAACTATTCCTTGTGTTTTGATATTTTTAAATTTCGAATTTTAATCTGTTTTTTAAAGCCACTGTAACTATATCTTTAATGCCATTTCTGATGCCATAGTCAATCCACTATACTAATTAAGACTGACGTTTATTAATGGCGTTTATTGATTAAGGCACGTGCCACATTTGAGCCATTCGGACGCTTTAAGAACGCACTGACACGCTCACCTGCCACGACCAATTTATCCAAATCAATACCTGTGCTGATACCCATACCATGCAGCATATACACCACATCTTCGGTTGCCACATTACCCGTTGCGCCTTTAGCATAAGGACAGCCGCCAAGACCAGCCACTGAGGTATCAAACTCACTAACACCCATTTGTAGTGCGGCTAGCGTATTGCTCAATGCTTGGCCATAAGTATCATGGAAATGACCCGATAGCATCGAGATATCAGCATACTCAAGTGCGGCTTGTATCGCGCGCTGCACTTTGATCGGCGTACCAACACCAATGGTATCGGCAATGCCAATTTGCTCAGCACCAATCTCAACCAGACGCTTAGTCACATAGGCTACTTGGCTTGGGTCAATCTCGCCTTCATAAGGACAACCGACCGTACAAGAAATCACGCCTCGTACTTTGATGCCTTGCGCTTTTGCCGCAGCAGCCACTGGTGCAAAACGCTCGATACTCTCATCAATACTACAATTGATGTTTTTTTGGCTGAAGGTTTCACTTGCTGAGCCGAAAATAACGATTTCGTCAGGACGATGAATGATGGCATTTTCAAAGCCGCGCATATTGGGTACCAGTACCGAGTAGCAAACCTCCATTTGTCGCGTAGGTGCTAGCGCATTAAGTAGCGCACTGTTATCACCCATTTGTGGCACCCACTTTGGCGAGACAAAGCTTGTTGCTTCTAGCTTTTTAACACCTGCTGCAATCAAATCATTGATAAGCGTTTGCTTAACCTCAGTCGGTACCGTCGTTGACTCGTTTTGTAGTCCATCACGCGGACTGACATCAACGATGGTGACATGGCTTGGATACGAATAGCTCATACTTATCATCCTTTTTATTATTCGTCTTTCTATGAGGCTTTTTTATTAGGCTTCGTCAGCTATTCGCTCTCAGTATTTTCACCAGTATCAATGCGTAATAACTCGTCACCATCAGCGACCAAATCCCCTGCTGCAAATAGCAATTCTGCCACCACACCATCTGTCGGCGCAGTAATGGTATGCTCAATCTTCATGGCTTCGATGACAGCTAATGGCTCGCCTTTTTTCACAGTATCGCCAACAGCTACTTTGAATGCAACCACTTGTCCTGGCATTGGTGACTTCAAGCTACCAACCGCTGCTGTCTCCTCACCCACATGTGCCATGATATCAATAAGCATAATCTCATCACGTCCACTATCGGTGAACACATAAACCGTCTCATTAAGCACCCAGCTTTGCGCGCTAGTACGTGCACCATCTAACCATAACGTATGATTGTGCTCGTCGCTACTGGCATAGCTCACTTGACCTTCATAAACCGTTTCGGTCTGAGCAGCGACATTGATATTGCTAATATCCTGCGTATTAGCGACTTCTTTTCCGATAACGAGCGTAAAGCTACTGAGATTATCGCCACCATTTTTGCTATCAGCACAACTCGCATTGTGCCAATTGCCGATACGAGCACTGTATGACTGCTCATCATAAACCAAGCTAAAGGAGCGAGTATAGTCGCTATAAGCACGGAAGCCGGTAGGTTTACTAAATGGATCGATATCTGTTTCTTGCGTCACCATCTCGCTCGCAAGCTGACGAGTAATGGCGGTCACAACCAGCGTCGATAAGGCTAAAGGCTGCTGATTAAAAATCGCATCACGCTCGTGCTCAATCAATGCCGTATCGAGATTGGCTTTGCTAAAAGACTCTGTATTTAAGATGTAGCGTAAAAATGCCGCGTTATTCGGCAAACCCACGATACGCGTTTGCGCAAGTGCTCGATCGAGCTTGGCTAAGGCTTGCTCTCGCGTTGGCGCATGAACGATGAGCTTGGCAATCATAGAGTCATAGAACGGACTAATCACATCGCCTTCGCGCACGCCATCATCGATACGCACACCAGTACCATCTTTATCAATCATAAAGGTACTGTGTTCAGGTTTTTGATACGTAAACAACGTACCGGTCGCGGGCAAGAAGCTATTGTCAGGGTTTTCAGCACAGATGCGCGCCTCAATAGCATGACCGTTGATAGTCAGATCGTCTTGGGTTTTTGGTAATGGGTGACCTGCCGCGACCAAGAGCTGCCATTCGACCAAATCGACACCCGTAATCGCTTCACTGACTGGGTGCTCAACCTGCAACCGCGTATTCATCTCCATGAAATAAAAATTCATAGAATCTTCACGCTGCTCAACGATGAACTCAACCGTACCTGCGCCGACATAATCCACTGCACGAGCCGCTTCGATGGCAGCGGTTCCCATCGCTTCACGCATCGCAATATCAACACCCGGTGCAGGCGCTTCTTCTAATACTTTTTGGTGGCGGCGCTGTACGGAACAATCACGTTCAAACAAATGCACATAGTTGCCATGCGTATCACCAAATACTTGGATTTCGATATGACGCGGTTTTAAGGCGTATTTTTCAACCAACACTTTATCATCACCAAAGCTAGTAATGGCTTCACGGCGACATGAGTCTAATAAATCCACAAAGTCGCGGCTTTGCTCTACGATACGCATGCCTTTACCACCGCCACCTGCACTGGCTTTGATCAAGACAGGATAGCCAATATTATCTGCTTGCTGCTGCAAAAATTCTGCGTCTTGATTGTCACCATGATAGCCTGGTATCAGTGGCACGCCCGCTATCTCCATCAGCCGCTTGGATTCAGACTTACCACCCATGGCGCGGATGGCATCTGCTGATGGGCCGATAAATACCAGTCCTGCATCTTGGCATGCCTGTGCAAAATCTGCATTTTCACTTAAAAACCCATATCCTGGATGGATTGCTTGAGCACCTGTTTGCTTAGCAATGGCAATAATAGCATCACCTTTTAGATAGCTGTCTTTCGGTGCCGAGCCACCCAAATAGATCGCTTCGTCACAGACAGCTACATGTTTGGCTTCGCGGTCGGCATCAGAATAAACAGCAACGGTACTGACGCCAAGACGCTTGGCAGTCGCAGCCACTCGGCAAGCAATTTCACCACGGTTGGCGATTAGAATTTTAGAAAACATAACTATCCCTGTGTCTTGTCGTTTTTATTTGACGTCTTGTCTATTTACCCATTTATGTCGTTAGTCTGCTGTTAGCCAATCAGGTTTACGCTTTTGCAAAAATGCCTGCACGCCCTCTTTGCCTTGCTCTGATGAGCGAATATCAGCGATGCCTTTTACCGTATCGGCAATCAGCTTATCAGTGATGGGAGCATCAGCGACATCGTGTAATAGCTGCTTGCAAGTTTTGACTGCATCAGGGCTGTTTTTGACGACTTTGCTACAAAATATAGCGACCTCATCAGCCAGCCACTCTTCGCTAACACGCTCATGGATAAAGCCAAGCTGCCGTGCCTTTTTAGCATCAAATACTTCAGCACTTAAGAAGTAACGCTGCGATGCTCTAGCGCCTAGCGCTCGGATGACATAAGGGCTAATCGTTGCAGGGGCTAAGCCCAAACGCACTTCACTTAGGCAGAAGTTTGCAATTTTGACAGCGATGGCCACATCACAGACGGCTACTAAGCCCATGCCGCCTGCATAAACATCACCTTGAATAGCCGCGACTGTTGGCTTTGGGCACTCGTAAATAGTTTTGAGCATTTGCGCTAATTTGTCCGCGTCTGCTAAGTTTTCCTCGTAGCTATAATCTGCCATGGCACGCATCCAATTCAAATCAGCACCCGCACAAAATGCCTTGCCAGCAGCGGCTAGCACAATGACACGTACCTCATCATCAGCACCAAATGTATTGAATGCATCGGTTAGCTCATTAATCATTTCATCATTGAAAGCATTACGTATCTCAGGGCGATTTAAGGTCACCGTAGCAACGTGTTGTTCCACTTTAACCAATAGGCTTTTATAATTTTTATCACTGTCTTTTTGCATAACTTTCTCTATATTTGATATCTCATTATTTAGGCAGACCTTAGGATGATTACATTCTAAAAATACCAAACGTCGTCTCTTCGATCGGCGCGTTATACGCAGCGCTTAACCCTAATGCTAATACATGACGGGTATCAGCAGGGTCAATCACGCCATCATCCCATAAACGTGCGGTGGCATAATATGGGTGACCTTGCTTTTCATACATCTCACGAATCGGTGCTTTAAATGCCGCTTCGTCTTCCTCACTCCATGTCTCACCTTTACGGTCAAAATTGTCACGCTTAACTGTTGCCAGTACCGATGCTGCTTGCTCGCCGCCCATCACAGAGATGCGGGCATTTGGCCACATCCATAAGAAACGCGGGCTATAAGCGCGGCCGCACATGCCGTAGTTACCAGCACCAAACGAACCACCGACGATGACCGTAAATTTCGGTACTTTTGCATTGGCTACTGCCATAACCATTTTGGCACCGTGACGGGCAATGCCTTCATTTTCGTACTTACGCCCGACCATAAAGCCTGTGATATTTTGTAAAAATACTAATGGAATTTTGCGTTTACAGCACAGCTCAATGAAGTGCGTGCCTTTTTGCGCTGACTCACTAAATAAGATACCGTTGTTGGCGATGATACCGACTGGCATCCCTTCGATATGAGCGAATCCGCAAACCAGCGTCGTGCCAAATCGTGATTTAAATTCATCAAAAGCACTGTCATCGACGATACGAGCAATGATTTCTTTGATATCAAATGGCTTGCGCTTATCGGTTGGAATGACGCCATATAACTCTTTGGCATCATAGCGTGGTGGACGCGGTTTGATTTGATTGGGCACTTGCTTCGCAGGACGATTTAGATGGCTAACGATGTTACGCGCAATCGACAATGCATGGGTATCGCTCTGTGCTAAGTGGTCGACGACCCCCGACAGACGAGTATGCACATCGCCGCCGCCCAAGTCTTCCGCCGTGACCTCTTCACCTGTCGCCGCTTTTACCAGTGGAGGACCACCCAAAAAGATAGTACCTTGGTCTTTCACGATGATCGACTCATCACTCATCGCTGGCACATAAGCCCCGCCAGCCGTACAGCTGCCCATGACCACGGCAATCTGTGGAATACCGGCGGCACTCATATTGGCCTGATTAAAGAAGATGCGACCAAAGTGTTCTTTATCGGGGAACACATCATCTTGATTGGGTAAGTTAGCCCCGCCTGAATCCACCAAATAAACACAAGGCAAATTGTTTTCTTGCGCGATTTCTTGTGCACGCAGATGTTTTTTGACCGTCATTGGGTAGTAAGTGCCACCCTTTACCGTGGCATCATTACAGACAATCATACACTCAATGCCATTGATACGACCGATACCCGCAATCACGCCTGCCGCTGGAATCTCTTCGCCATACATATCGTGCGCGGCCATCGGTGCCACTTCTAAAAATGGCGTACCCACATCGAGCAAACGCTCAACACGCTCACGAGGCAAGAGTTTGCCACGGGCTAAATGCTTGGCACGTGCACGCTCTGAACCGCCTTGCACGACTTTACGTAAGTGGCCATATAGGTCATCGACCACCGCTTGCATTGCGGCACTGTTTTGCTGAAATTCAGCGGCGTTCGGACTCAGTTTACTGGTTATGATAGCGCTCATGACATCCCTTTTCTTTAATGCGTAAATGCGAGTGGCTTTTTTATTTTATGCTTTATTTTAGCTTTTACTCATATATCTTACTCATAAAATAACAGATAAGAGTGGTCAAATTTCTATAGACTCAGCTCTTCTATCATCTGCTCAATAATTTTATATTTCTGAATTTTTCCAGTGATGGTCATTGGATATTCAGTCACGAAACGATAATAAGTCGGTACTTTATAATGGGCAATATGCTCGCTACAGAACTCGCGAACGTCTTCTTCCGTCAAGCTGTCTGCTTCTTTAGGAATAATCCACGCCGCGAGTACTTCACCATACTTTTTATCAGGAATACCGACGATTTGCACATCTCGAATCTTCGGATGACGATAGAGATAGTTTTCGATTTCGACCGGATAAATATTCTCACCGCCACGAATCACCATGTCTTTACTACGACCAACGATTTTGACATAACCGTCTTCATCCATCGTAGCCAAATCACCCGTATGCATCCAACCGTCTTGGATGGCTGCGCGGGTTTTGAAGCGACTGCCCCAATAGCCTTTCATCACTGAATAACCACGTGTCAGTAACTCACCGGTCTCGCCCAATGCGACAGTCTCACCGGTTTCAGTATTGATGACTTTGACTTCAAGCGCAGGCTGTACTAAACCAACGGTTGAGACTTGTTTATCAAGTGGCGTGTGCTCATTGGTCTGGCAAGACACTGGACTGGTCTCTGTCATGCCATATGCAATGGTGACTTCACTCATATGCATCTCGTCGATGACGCGGCGCATGACTTCGATCGGACAACTAGAGCCCGCCATGATGCCAGTACGCAAAGTCGATAAATCAAAGTTTTTAAACTCTGGATGGTCAAGCTCAGCGATAAACATCGTTGGCACACCGTGCAAACCCGTACATTTTTCTTCTTCGACGGCTTGCAACACAGTCAATGGCTCAAAACCATCGTTCGGATAAACGATACAACCACCATGCGTGAGAATAGCTAAGTTACCAAGCACCATACCGAAACAATGGTAGAGTGGCACTGGAATACAGAGTCTGTCCTCTTCTGTGAGATTCATAGCCTCACCGATGAAGTAACCGTTGTTAAGAATATTACGATGGCTTAATGTTGCACCTTTTGGCGTACCAGTCGTGCCACTGGTGAACTGTACATTAATGGCATCCGTATTTTTGAGCTGGGCTTGACGCTCGGCAACACGGGAATCGTTTGCATCGCCTTCCGCCATCCATGCAGAGAACTTCTGCATAAAGCCAAAGGTTTCTTCAGATGCTGGCTCATCAATCCAGATGATACGCTCAATCGTTGGAATCTCGACCAAATCAAGCTGGGTATAGTCTTTATGATAAATCTCAGGACACAGTTCACTGATGAGACTGGCGTAATCGCTGCTTTTAAAATGACGCATAAGCACGAGCGCTGAGCAGCCCAATTTATTCAAGGCATATTGCAGCTCAAAAGTACGATAGGCAGGATTGATATTGACAAGGATAATACCAACTTTTGCTGTTGCTAATTGCATGAGCAGCCATTCAGCATTGTTGTGTGACCAGATACCAATGCGATCACCGATTTCTAGCCCCATCTCAATCATACTGCTTGCCAGCTGATTGACTTGCTGTTGCAGCTCGCGGTAAGTCCAGCGGATGTTTTGATGGCGAGAAACCAAAGCTTCACGCTCTGGATATTTGGATACGATAGCATCAAAAAAGTCACCGATAGTCGCTTCAATCAGCGGCACATCAGGGCCTTTATCATAGCTTTGGGTAAGCGGTGCATTTGCTGAGCGTGCGCCCATATTAATACTAGGAATGCTATTTAGAATAGTATCAAAATCAATGTGAGTCGCATCAAAATCAGAAGTTTGCGTCATAACGAGTCCTTTCGTTTTACTTTTTATGGTGCTTATTAGTCGCCTATCGCCGATTCATTCTTCCTTGAACAGGTCTTAACTAGCGTTAGCTACTATACCGTCTTAAATCGAAGGCTGTCAATAATAGTAATACAATATGTATCATTTAAAATGATAGTATAAGATAAGATAAATTCATCAGTCATGATTAAGTGACGAATTTTCTGAATGACTTAAATCAAAAAAGCCAGCCTTATCATATATAGAAAAAAGCTGGCTTTTCCAGTGATTAATAGTCTCAAATCACTCCAGACCCAATTCTTTTATCATTTGCTCAACAATTTTGAATTTCTGAATTTTACCAGTGATGGTCATTGGATATTCATCAACGAAACGAAAGTAGGTCGGCACTTTATAATGAGCAATATGGTCACAACAAAACTGCCTTACCTCTTCTTCGCTTAAGCTATTTGGCTCTTTTGTAATAATCCACGCCGCAAGTACCTCACCGTACTTTTTATCAGGAACACCAACAATTTGTACATCGCGAATCTTCGGATGACGATAGAGATAGTTTTCGACTTCTACTGGATAGATGTTTTCGCCGCCGCGAATGACCATGTCCTTGCTACGTCCCACCACAGTGATGTAGCCATCTTCGTCCATTACCGCCAAATCACCCGTATGCATCCAGCCATCAGTAATCGCCGCGCGTGTTTTAAAGCGGCTGCCCCAATAGCCTTTCATCACCGCGTAGCCATAAGTGAGTAATTCACCCGTCTCTCCAATCGGGACGACATCACCCGTTTCGGTATCCACGATTTTGACCTCAAGCGCGGGCAGCACCATCCCTACGGTAGAAACTCTTTTTTCAAGGGGTGTTTGCGAGCTGGTTTGACAAGAAGCTGGACTGGTCTCGGTCATGCCATAAGCAATCGTCACCTCGCTCATGTGCATTTTATCCATGACGCGGCGCATGACTTCGATGGGACAACTAGAGCCGCCCATAATACCAGTACGTAAGCTGGTCAAGTCAAAACTGTCGAAGTCTGGATGATCCAGCTCTGCGATAAACATCGTCGGTACGCCGAGCAAGGCGGTACATTTTTCTTTTTCGACCGTTTGCAATACGGTGAGCGGATCAAAGCCATCATTAGGATAAACGGCGCAACCACCATGGGTTAAAATAGCTAAATTACCACCTACCATGCCAAAGCAGTGATAAAGCGGTAATGGAATGCATAGCCTATCCTCCTCTGTCAGCCTCATACCTTCGCCAAGGAAGTAGCCATTATTCAAGATATTTCGATGCGTTAAAGTAGCGCCTTTTGGTGTACCCGTTGTCCCACTAGTAAACTGCACACTAATAGCATCGGTATTCTTAAGCTGGGCTTGGCGCTCCGCGACGCGAGGGTCGTTTGCGTTACCCTCTGCCATCCAAGCAGAGAATTTCTGCATAAAATTGAAATTTTCATCAGATGCTGGCTCGTCAATCCAAATGATGCGCTCAATCGTTGGAATCTCGACCAAATCAAGCTGAGTATAATCTTTATGATAAATCTCAGGACAAAGCTCACGAATCATTTGCGTATAGTCGCTGCTTTTGAAATGACGCATTAATACCAATGCCGAACAGCCCAGCTTATTCAGTGCATATTGCAGCTCAAAGGTACGGTAAGCGGGATTGATATTGACGAGGATAACGCCGACTTTCGCGGTTGCCAATTGCATCAAAAGCCATTCAGCATTATTGTGTGACCAGATACCGATGCGATCACCGATTTCTAGCCCCATTTCAATCATGGCACTCGCTAACTGATTAACTTTCTCTTGTAGTTCGCGATACGCCCAGCGAATATTTTGATGACGAGAAACCAAAGCTTCACGCTCTGGATATTTATTGACAATGGCATCAAAAAAATCACCGATTGTCGCTTCAATCAGCGACACATCAATGCCTTTATCATGGCTTTGGGTGAGTGGCGCATTTGCTGAACGCACGCCTACATTAACTTTAGGGATATTGTTGAGAATACTGTTATTAGGCGTACTTTCATTAATAGTACTTTCAAAGTCAGAAACTTGAGTCATAACGAGTCCTTTCGTTTTGCTGTTTAATGTTTGTTATCAGAGCGGTAATAGACTACAAAGGTAAATGTCATATTCTTCCTTGAATATTCTCTGTCACCATAGACTATAATTAAATCAAGCCCTAACCAATATAGCCTCTTAAATGAAAGCCTGTCAATAATATTGATACAGGACGTATTGATTACTATTGCTGCGCCATCTTATTAAGTTGATTATTTATATAAAAGATACGATAGACATAAAAAAGCCAGCGCTGCATTAGGATAGCAACACTGGCTATGATTTAGAGCTTTTTTAATCGTTACAATGTAGGTGCTACAGGCGATTTAATCGTTACTGTTGCGCTGACTTCATCACTATCATTTAGCAAGTCCATGACCAGCTCTTCATCACTTTCTGTCTTGACCTGCCAATTACCAGTCGCTTTTGGCACACCTGTCACCATGACGGAGATTGCTTTGTTTTTTAGACGAATCATTGGCGGTTTATGCTCATAGCCATTATGATCTAGGCCCAACACATCATCAGCAATGGTAGCAGCCTGCGCGCGTAATGGGGCGACATAGCGACACGGTACACCATCGATAGACATACAGTCACCAATCGCATAAATATTGGCTGTACTGGTACGCAAGGTCGGCGCATCCACCACGATCCCAGTGCGACGGTCAAAATCGACACCAGCTGCGGTAGGCAGTTTGTCATCGACCGTCAAACCTGTACTGGCAATCACATGATCCACGATGAGTGGTTCGATTGGCTCAGCAATACTGCTTTCTGTCGCTGATGCTAGCGCCTCATAACTGACCTGCAGTTTTCCATCACTGATACGAGTAATAGCAGATACCTGATACCCTCCTAAAAAGTTAATCCCTTGCGACTTGACCGCTTGGGCGATACGAGAAGTTGCTTTTGGCGGTAGCATTTGTGATAGTGGCGCATCGTTTAAATCAATGAGTGTCACTTGATGACCGGCTTTTAATAAGTCTTCTGCAATCTCCGTCCCAACCATACCTGCACCAACGATGGCAACGTGCTGACTGCCAGTTGCTAGCTTTTCTTGCAACTGTCCAAAGCGCTCAATATGATTGACGTGCCATACCAAATCCTCTGGCAAGCTTTTTGGGAAGATAGGATGCGCACCCATGGCGAGCACCAACTTGTCATAGCCGATTGTGGCGTAATTGGTATAAACGGGATCTGAGCGCAGCGCAGAGATAAGCTGCAACTGTTGAGTGGTCGTATCAACATCCGTTACTTGCGTGTTGGCAAGTAGCTTAATATTTGCAGCTTCTGCGGCATCAACGCCTGTTGCTCTGACCAAATCTGCTGCACTTTTCTTTTGGCTAATCGCCATGGTCAGCATTGGCTTGTGATAACGATCGCCACTGTCGGCAGTAATTAAGGTAATCGGGATGTCTTTGTCTTTTGCACGAATGGCATCAATGACATGCCAGCCTGCCAAACCTGCACCAATAATGACGATACCTTTAGATGATTCTACTAATGAATTTTCTACACTCATATGAACTCCAATACGGTTTATGAATTATTTTAATTATCAGAAATATTGACCGCTATTGTATCAGTAAACAGGTATGCACTCACATACGCATCCAAATTGAAGGTATAAATCAACTTCCACAAAAAAAGCGCCTATTAATAGACGCTTTTTAGAGATGCTATTTATAAAAAATTCAAATAATGAAATAGAGATTTTAGTGATTCAAAATCTTCGATAAGAAAAGTTGCGCGCGATCACTTTTTGCCCCTTCAAAAAACTCATCCTTACTACAGTTCTCAACAATATGACCTTCGTCCATAAAGATAATACGGTTGGCTACTTGACTGGCAAAGCCCATTTCATGGGTCACACACATCATGGTCATGCCATCACGAGTCAGCTCAACCATGACATCAAGTACTTCTTGAATCATCTCAGGGTCAAGCGCAGAGGTCGGCTCATCAAAGAGCATCGCTACAGGATCCATTGCCAGCGCTCGTGCAATCGCAACACGCTGCTGCTGACCACCAGAGAGCTCGGCTGGATATTTCGCAGCCTGTACCGTTAGTCCAACGCGATCTAAATATGCCATGGCTTTTTGCTTGGCCTCGCTCTCTTTGCGACCCAATACTTTAATTTGAGCGACCGTTAAATTATCAATAATGGTCAAATGCGGAAACAACTCAAAATGCTGAAAGACCATGCCGACACGGCTGCGTAATTTTGGCAGATTGGTTTTTGCCGCACCAACTGAGATACCATTTACCATGATCCCACCTTCTTGAAAAGGCTCCAGTCCATTGACCGTCTTAATCAAGGTTGACTTACCACTACCTGATGGCCCGCACACGACAACGACATCGCCTTTATGAACATGCGCCGTACAATCACTCAATACTTGAAAATCCCCATACCATTTGCTGACATCGGACATTTGAATGACCATCTCATCACTAGCATGACCATTATTGGTGACCAGTCCGCCAAAGGCATTTAAGTATGTATCAGCTTTGCTCATCACTGGCTCCTAACCACATTGTTTTTAATAATCGTCATTTAAAAAAAGTTAAATCAACTACTCAACCAAAGCCTCAACACTCAAAAAGCGCAAGCCAAGATAAATATCTATCAAAATCGCAAACGCTTTTGCAATTGTTGTACACCCACGGAGGCACTGACACTGATGATAAAATACACCGCACCAGCACCCAAAATGTAAGGCGTCAGCAAACCCATCAGCTCACCGCGTACATAGGCGGCACGGAAAAAGTCTGTCAAACCAATAGCGAAAACCAACGTCGTATCTTGGAATAAAATAATACACTGCTGCAAGATTAGCGGCAGCATTTTGCGAAAGGCTTGTGGCAAAATAACCAGACGCATGGTCTGCCCATAAGTCATACCCAGCGCTTTGGCGGCATTGACCTGCCCACTACCAATCGATTGAATACCAGCACGCACCACCTCTGAAAAGTAAGCGGCTTCAAACATCATAAAAGCAACCACACAAGAGGCAAAAGCAGCATCAAGTTGTAAGTACTTACCCGCTATCCAAAAATAAATCATCGGTACGGCAAAGTAAAACCACAGTAGCACCAGTAGTAGCGGTACAGAACGGAAGTAATTGACGTATAGCTTTGCTGGAATCTCAAGCGCTTTGATACCAGACAAGCGCATCAACGCCAATACCGTTCCTAAGCTAATACCACCAATAATCGCCAAAAATAGCACCTTTAAGGTGGTAATCATGCCGCCCATCAAACCAGGATAGGCTGTTGCCAATTCGGTCATCATGTTCATTTCTGACCTCCTGCAATGAGCCCAGGTACACGCAGTTTGCGCTCAATTAACCCCATAATAGCAATCAACGATAAGTTAAATACTAAATAAATAATCGTCGCGTAGGTATAAATCTCGATGCTGTTTTGGGTGTATTCGCTAATAGTTTTGGTTTGACTAATCAGCTCCATTACCCCCACTAATGAGGCGACGGAGGCGTTTTTGAAGCAGTTGGTCAGCTCAGAGCTGAGCGGTGGCAAAATAATACGAAAGGCCTGCGGTAGCAGTACTTCTTTGTAGACTTGTGGAATACTAAAGCCTAGTGCATAAGCAGCATTGATCTGACCTTCGGGCAACGACTCAATACCTGTACGCACCTGTTCAACGATACGAGCGGCGGTAAATAAGCCAAGACCGATACTCGCTGAAAGCATGGCTGACGTGTTGGGCGATAAATCCTTATACCACCACTCTTGTATCGTGGGCGTGAGCCAGCCAGGTGCAATATAAAACCAAAAGAACAACTGGACAAGCAGGGGAATATTACGAAAAAATGTCACATAAGCGGTGCCAATGGCACGAGCGGTCTTATTAGGCAAAGTACGCATGATGCCAAAGATAGTACCTACGACCATAGCAATGGCCCATGCGATACTACCAATCAATAGTAGCCAGCCAAGACCAGTAATCATCCAATGGATATAAAGCTCATTACCGATACCAGTCTGCTCAAAGAGCACACCCCAGTTCCAGCTATAATTCATGGTTGTCTCTCCGAGCAGCGACTGAAAATCCTACGTATTAAGATTGATATCAACATCAGTCTTAACACGTAAGCAAGCTATGTTGCAGGACAATAATTACTGTGCCGTCGCAACTTTCGGCTGAGCGCTGTCATGCGGACTGGCAATCAAGGCTTTTAAGTTGTCAGACATCTCAAAGTTTAGATTGACGTTCTTTGGTGGGATTGGGTTTAAGAACCACTTGTCATAAATGCTGTTGATTTCCCCTGATTTAAAGACATTCGCTAACGCTTCATCGACCACTGCTTTGAACTCAGGATCATCCTTACGCATCATGCAACCATAAATCTCAAACGATTGCGGCGTGCCGACGATGACCCATTCATCAGGATTTTTTGCTTTGGCTTTTTCGCCAGCAAGTAGTACATCATCCATCATAAAAGCATCCGCGCGACCATTTTCTAGCATAAGGAAGCCTTCGCCGTGGTCTTTTGCTGAGATGATATTCATGTCCATTTTGTTGTCATCATTATACTGACGAATATAACGCTCTGAAGTTGTGCCTGCGGTAGTGACTAAGGTCTTACCTTTTAGGTCTTCGAAATCTTGAATACCTGAGTCTTTTTTGGTCAATAGACGCGTACCGATTTCAAAGAAACCGTTGGAGAATGCCACTTGTTTTTGACGCTCTTCGTTGTTGGTGGTCGAACCACATTCAAAGTCAACCGTGCCGTTTTGTACCAAGGGAATACGGGTTTGTGAGGTGATAAGGTTATAACGGACGTTGAGGTCCGGCATGTTTAGCTTTTGCTTAACCGCTTCGACGACTTTCATCTCTAAATCGTGCGCATAACCAATCGGCTGATTTGGGTCGTCAGCGATATAAGAAAATGGAATAGAAGAGTCACGGTGACCGACCACGATAGTACCCGAGTCTTTGATTTTTTGTAGAGTACCGTTGGTAGTGGTTTCTGTCGCTGTTGCATCATCTGCTGGCGCATCAGTGCTGGTTTGGCTACTGTTATTACACCCTGCAAGACCTAGTGCCATAAAAGCAGCGAGAGTTAAAGGTTTAGAGAAAGACCTAGAAGATAGATAGCTCATGAGATACATCCTTTTATCACATTATCACAAGATTGAATGAGTGCTTGGACGACACAGGTCTTATTTATTGACCTTATTGCCACGCATCCATGCGGTTGTTGTTGCTGTTATTTATCACAATGCAACTTAATGTTACTGTACAACAAATTAGCAGGTGTGGGTAAAATTTTTTTAATGAGGCTTATTTTTCAAGGATATCGAGTTTAGTATCGCCTTAACTATCCAATAAATGCCTTTAATCTGTTAAACAATATCTAACGGCCAATTGATAAATCACGATGAATCCCCATAAAGCTAACAACTTCTTAATACTATAAATGACCTATGACACAAGATACTCAAGTCCCTAATACGGACAGCCAGAACACTGGCAACCATAGTGACAATGACGTACGTCAACGTTTCTTTATTGAAGATTCGCCGGTGCGCGGTGATGTGGTGCGCCTATCACGCAGCTATGCCAGTACGATAGCCCAAAAGCCTTATCCTGAAGCGATCAAGCGCTTATTGGGTGAGATGCTGACAGCAGCGAGTTTGCTTATCGGCACAGTCAAAATCAATGGTCATCTGTCCATTCAATTGCAATCATCAGACAGCGATAGCTTGCTAAACTGGGCAATGGCAGAATGCAATCAAGACGGTATCATCCGTGCCCTTGCTAGCTGGAAGGGTGAGACTGATGAGCAAGTACAGGCTTGGGAAAATATGACTCATGCCAAAGAGGCATTTGCTGAATTGGGTGCGATGGGTCAAGGCGTGTTGTTTATTAACATTCAGCCTGAAGGCGGCGAAGCCTATCAAGGCATCGTCGAGCGCAGCCATGACAATTTGGCAGACTGCTTAGCGCACTACCAAAAGCAATCGGCGCAGATTCCAACCTTGATTAATTTGGCGTCTGATGGTCTGCAAGCGGGTGGAATGTTGGTACAGATGCTTCCTCGTACTGCTGAAGAAACCTATGAAGTCGAGCAAAACCAAGATGCGGGTATCGACGATGACTTGTGGACGCGTCTGAGCGTTTTGACACGGACAGTGAAAGCTGAAGAGTTGACCACGCTTGATGCCAACGAAATCCTTTATCGCTTGTATCATGAAGAAAATGTCGTCGCGCCCGATCCTGTTGCATTATCATTTGGTTGCACCTGCTCACGTGAGAAATGTGAGATGGCCATTGAGCAAATCGGTGAAGCAGAAGTCTTAGACATCATTGATGAGCAAGGCGGTAACTTTGAGATGGATTGCGGCTTTTGTGGCGAGATGTATAAATTTAATAAAGACGATGTGACCACGATATTTTCTGAGTAATTAGGATTTAGTGCAGCTCGCTTAGTAATAAAAAAACCCTCAAGTATCATGCTTGGGGGTTTTTAATGTCATGGCTTGAAATTTATGACTGACGATATAACTGGTTTCGAGCACGCTTAATTGGCTACTTCATCCACTTCTGGATAAGAATAAATACGACTATCAAGCCCATACTTTGCATCATGGGCATCGCCTAGCCTGTTATCCAACAGCCAAGCAATAACTTGCTCATGTACTCTATCGCTGTAGATTAAATTCATGTGATTGACCCCATAAAAAATCGCCTTATGTCCCTCTGGTACTGCTAGCGTATGCTCTTCGGTATATTCGCCGAGCGCTGACTCTACTGAGACCAACCCGTCCCCAAGCAAACTTGTGGTCTTAGATTCATAATGAGTTTCAATCAAAGCTGCCGCCACTAAATAGGTATTCACATGCAGGGGCAAACGCGTGGGATGACGAAACTCTGCTGGCAGCACGCTACGCCCTTCGGTAGACTTCCAATCAGCGTCGCGAATACTGCCGTAACGTAAATCTATAATACCAGCGCTACGCAAGTCGCCCAATTTAGCCAATGATCCTGCAAAAGGCAGCTTAGCGATTTTATCTTGAACAAAATGTCCAATCTGCTCCAAGCTTGCGCCATGATGCGGTGAGCCTAAGGTGACAAGATTGCCCACGCGTTTGACCCAGCTAAAGCCTTGCTCTTTACCGTAAAACAGCGCGCTGCGGCTCAACAAACCGCCCATACTATGACCGATTAAATCTATCTGAGTGACGTCGGGATTATTCTCAACCAAATCTTGCAAGACTTTTGCAAAGCTACGTCCGTTGCTAGAAATACGCCGACCCGTATTATAGTTTAAATACAGCACCGTCGCTTTTGGCAAGTGATTGACCAACGCTTCACCCAAATTGCCTTCTCCAGATACCTGCCAGCTCAAGTGACTCATACAAAGCCCATGGCACAAGATAATAACGCGCCCTGACAGCAAGCCACTTTGTACACGATTGTATTCATCGTATAGCACCATCGATACTGCCAATGGATTGTGATGAGTGATAAGGTGATCGCCCATGACGCCATTTAGAATATTGACCAAGCGACGTAAGTTTTTGGGTAAAGGTTGTATTTTTTTGGGTTTAGAAACAGTGTTATAAAGACGCAGCCCTGAGGCAAGATTATTGCCCACCAATTGCATCGTATAACGCACCGTACCATAAATACGCCCCGTGATACCGCGCTGCCAGTGCTCAATATTACCTTTATTAAACCGCCCTAAAGGACGCAGCAGAATTTCACGATGTATAGCCTCTACAATATCAGTGACTTCCACCACGCCCATCGTTGCCAACTGAGCCAAGCCTTCAAAAAAATCAACCAACGTAATAGGCTGATGCGGTTTGCTATAGCTGTTGTCCACCGTCTCGGCGCTAAGCTCATCGACATAGATATATTCGAGTTTCGCCAACTCTTCATAGACATCGCCCTGAAAACCTTCACCAGTATCCGACTCAATAGCAGTTGGACGCCGAGTGGTGGCAAATAAATCATGAATGGTTTCTAAAGGTTTTGGACTGGGCATAGTGTTAACATATCAAGCAGTTGAAGGGATTTTCCATACTATCCTGTAATTGTCATAAACAGAAGAGAATGATTTAACTATCAAGTATCTTTATTGTCAAAGAAAGGCACTATCCTTTAATATCTATCCTTTAATACCAATGCTTGCATATTAATAACTGTCCTCCAAAATACAAAATCCCAAGCCATGACTTGGGATTTATGTGTTGAGTAAGACACATCATTACTCATGCAAATGTCTAATTAGACAAACGACTCTGCCAGTATGACATCGCCATCTTCGCGCGTAATCATCACGGTCGCTGAGCGCGGCGTATTGCCTCCAGCAATAGCGCCCCAAGTATTACCCGGATGCTGAATATTGATAAATAAGGTTTTAAAGTCAGGAGCCATGGTAATACCTGTGACTTCACAGCCTTCTGGACCGACAAAAAATCGTTTGATATTGTCATTATTGGCAGGCATGCCGACTCGTGTTTGTTGTCCTGCTGAGGTCGTTATGGCTGTCCCATCACTAACTTTACCCGGCAGCGCCGCCAGTAACATACAACTGCTGATATCGGTATAAGCGCCGTCATCGGTCTGAATCCACAATACCCCACGTGGATCAAAGTACAAACCATCGGGAGAAGACAAATCATTGCTATCATTTAACTGTGACAAATTTTCTGCGGCCAGATCATAAGGCGTGGCAAACAGATAAATGTCCCACTCAAAACTCGTGGCTGCATGATCGCCACCTGCTTCTGCCCAGCGAATAATATGACCGTTGTCATTACCTGCCGCTTTTTCACCTGCCTGATAGCTACGCGGATTAGAGGCTGACACAGGTTGGTCTTCACGTACGCCGCGATATTTATTATTGGTCAATGTGACGTACACCTCACCCGTCATAGGGCTAACCGATACCCACTCTGGTCGATCCATTTTGGTTGCACCGACCACATCTGCTGCGGCACGAGCAAAAACTAAAACCTCATCTTGTCCATTAAAAGGCAAAATAGTATTGGAGGCATCCAGTCCATTTTGACCATGAATCAATGCTTTCCATTCACCGCTGCCATCTTCATTAAAGAGAGCAACATAGAGCGTGCCATCATTCAAATACTTATCGCCCGCTTTTAAGCCACCGCCGATATCACTATTTGACCATGTGGCTTTGGAGACAAACTTATAAATATATTCGCCGCGAGCATCATCACCCATATAAAAGACCACCGGTTTGCCTTGTTCAACGGGCGCATAGGCGCAATTCTCATGGGCAAAACGTCCCAGTGCCGTACGTTTTTGCGGCATAGAGTTTTGGTCAAACGGGTCAATTTCGGTGATATAGCCAAAGGTATTAAAGCCATTACGATAATCGTCAGCAGCACTGGTACCGACGGCGGTCATATCCCAGCGCGAAAACTCATCGGCTATCTTGGCATCTTTGGCTTCAGGTGTGTGCCACAGATACTCCCAGCCCGGGAAATCCTCTGTTGCACCGTAGCGCTCGCGACCATAGTTTTGCCCATCACTTAATTGGCTAGCATCTTGCCCACGGGCGAATACCCCTAAAAAGTTCTCTTCGGTGGTCAGGTAAGTACCCCAAGGTGACAAACCTGCACCGCAGTTATTATTGATGCCGCGCGTCTGAAAGCCTGTCGGATCAAACTTAGTCTTGACCAAATCAGAACCAGCAACGGGCCCTGTTAACTGCGCCGTACTACTACTTGTGAGACGACGATTATATTTCGAATCAGTCACCATCTCATAGCCCATACCATCAGCGCGGCGTTTCATCTCAACCACCGCTACCCCATGGCAATTGACTTCCCTACGCACGTCACTTGCGAGGCGACGATTTTGAAAGATGGGCGCGGCATTATTATCTTGGATCACATGATAGCCAAACGGACTCAGCTCATTACTGTTTACATACTCATGATTCATCACTAGCAGCCCATTCTCTGCCGCTTTAGCATCATAAGCGCCGCCCTTTTTACCAAAGAACCACATGCCATCATGGTTATCACCCATGCGCCATTCGAATGACTCTGCCGACTGCTCTCGATTGTCTTTCCAATCATCGATACCAGATATCAGCGGCGTACCAAGTGGTAATATCATCTCGGCTTTATAGCCTGCTGCCACGCTCATCGTTTCGGCAGTTGAATGCGCCACTGCCGTAAACTTCAAAGTTTCGGGACGTTTGAGATCGCCCTGTGCAGGAATAGCCGCGTTATTATCAGTATTTTTGATAGGACTGCTGTCATCATCATCGCTACAGCCAACCAAAGGTAGCGCCCCAAAAAAAGCCGCCGCCGTCAATCCTGTGCCACCTTTTAGGATACTACGACGATTTAAACGACGACTAATAATGGTTTGAAAATCGATATTGTCGGTCGGATTAGAATCTTCAACGACTTCATGGGCAAGTGGTTGTTTATTATTCAATAATGTCATTATCAGTCACCTTGCTGTTAGGCTGGATTGGCGGAGAGTTGGTCGCGGCTTTACAATTACCACCACAAAAATACGAATTACGCCTAAGTCTACCGAGAGTTTATGACAGAACGTTGAAACATAGATGACATTCTCATGACAGCACTTTGTGAGCACCTCATAAAACGAAAAAATCCCAAGCGTTAACTTGGGATTTTTTGATGGCGTCGCTGCATTTGACGACTGATAAAATAGTACTGCTATAAAAATTTATTGAACCTTAGCCTGCCATTCATGGGCACCGAGCTTCAACTTTAACGCATCTCCTGCTTGTAATATGCCAACGCCGCTCGGCGTTCCAGTCATAATCACGTCACCTGCTTGTAAGCTAAAGGCATGGCTAATCTCTGCCAGTAATTCATACACTGGAAATAGCATCAAGGCACTGTCACCATCTTGCTTCAACTCATCATTGATATAAAGCTGATATTCGACATGACTAAAACCACCAAACGCTTGCGGATCAATCCAATCAGCAAGTACACAGGCACCATCGAAACACTTAGCACGCTCCCATGGATGACCTTTTTCTTTGAGCTTACTTTGCAAGTCACGTAAGGTCAAATCCAGCCCCAAAGTCACGCCACCTATCGCTTGCTGTGCTTGTTCAAGCGTGGCTGCCGATAAGTCTGCTGCTAATTGCACACACAGCTCAGCTTCATAATGGGTCTCACCATATATTGCTGGATTGGGACGGACGATATCATGACGCACACTGACCACTGACGATGCTGGTTTCATAAATAAGATGGGTGATTTTGGTATCTCATTGCCAAGCTCGCGGGCGTGTTCCGCATAGTTACGACCGACACAGACCACCTTGCCGATGGATGCACGTACGCTATCGTTAACCGTTGCGATGCTCGCGTCATCATTGACGCTGGCAGCAATCGCATTGATTAAAGACATATGGGGTGATTGGCTCATGCTAGGCACTCACAGCAGATTATTGATAGGTTGGTCATACATACTGCACTATCTGTCGCTATTTTTCTAGGGCTTATCTTCATTTTAAAAATAGTCATAAAAATGAGATAAATGGCAGTTAAACAAAAGAATAGCGGATTAATATTAAGATATTAACCCGCTATTTCATTGATTTTTTAGCACTATTTTGATCCAAACCATTAAGGTATGGTATTGGTCATTACATCAGGTGGTACATAGCTTGTGTGGCGGTTCATTCTTTTTTCAAACAACCTAAAGCTAAACAGAATCACCCATGATAATAGAAGGTAAATAATACCAGCAGCAAAGAACAGCTCCATCAAAGTATAAGTTCGCGCACTAATGGTTCGAGCGACACCCGTGATATCCATCAAAGCGATGGTTGACGCTAGCGCGCTGCCTTTTAGCATAAAGATCACTTCATTGCTATAAGCTGGAATGACAATACCAAAGGCGCGGGGTAAGGTAATACGCGTAAGCTTCTGCCATTTCGACATACCGATAGCGTCAGCTGCTTCGAGCTCACCAACAGGAATGGTCTGAATCGCACCGCGAATGATCTCTGCCAAATAAGCACTGGTATTCATGGTAAAGGCAATGATGGCACACCAATACGCTTGACTGAGCACAGGTTCCCATAAGAACGAATTCCGTATAGCCTCAAACTGTCCTAGACCATAATAAATCAAAAATATCTGTACCAGCAGCGGCGTGCCACGGAAGAAAAAGATATAAGAAAAGGGTAGTATCTGCACCAGCCAGTTTTTTGACAAGCGCAACTGGGCTAAAACCAAACCAAAAAATAGACCGATAATACCTGAGATAACCACCAGCTGTACGGTCAATACTGCCCCGTTTAATAAATCAGGAATACTATCAAAAATAACCTGCCAATTCCAATCCATAGTATCTCTCCTCTATCCTATGGTCGATTGACGGTGGGTTGACTGACGGCTCAGCTTTTTAGCGTAGCGTGCCGCTGGATTGGCGCGCCATTCGAGCCACATCATAAAACCAGTAATCAACATGGTTAAACCCAGATAAATAATCGCCGCTGCCATATAAAAAGTAAATGGCTGCTGCGTTGATTGGGCGGCACGTGATGCCTGATACATAATGTCTTTGAGACCCACGACCGATACCAATGCGGTATCTTTGAGCAACACCAAAAACAAATTGCCCAATCCTGGTAACGCAATCTGCCAAACTTGTGGCAAGGTAATGCGATAAAACGTCTGAAAAGGACGCATACCAATCGCTTGCGCCGCCTCCTTCTGCCCTATCGGAATCTCTTGGATCGACATGCGAAAAATTTCAGTCGCATAAGCGCCAAACGCGATAGATAACGCCATCACGCCGCCCCAAAAGGCACTGATCTCAACATATTCATTATAGCCGAATTTTTTGAGAATCGTCATCAGCAGCATAGAGCCACCGTAATAGATAAACAGTACCAATAGCAACTCTGGAATACCGCGCATTGTCGCCGTATATACAGTCGCAATTTTACGCAGCAGCCAGACGTTGGACAGCTTAGCTGTGGCACCGAGCAGCCCTAAAGCCATGCCGATGACTAAACTGGTCATGGCAAGCTTGATGGTGACGGTAGCGCCGCTCAGTAGTAGCGCGCCAAATCCTTGTAAATCAAACACAATTATCCACTCAGTCTCTTTATATTAGCAATTTGCAAAATATGAGTTAAAAGAATCAGCATCAATCGCTGAGCGCTGCTGATAAGCGTATTTTATACCAAATAGACCTTGGTGCTTTGCGTCATAGATCAACGTCAAATCAATACGATTATTGCGGCGGAAATTGACACAGTAGAAATGAGCGCTGATTTTATCATATTCGCTGCCAGCTATGTTAATACTCACACGTAAAAGCAGTGCTTAAATAGGCGCTTATCTTCTTAAAAACACATTAGATTAGTCATATTTTTATAAACTGAACAGTCGATATCACAATACCGAACTATTTTTTATAAAAAATAAAAAAAGGATATCGCTATTAAAGCAATACCCTTCCTATGGAATGGAATTCAAATTAACCTATTAAAATCACTACTCTCACGGTTACGATGCAACAGTGCTAAATGTATTTGAAGACTTATTCAGCAGGTTTTTCTGTCGGCTCAGTAGTGACCGTTGAGCTTGACGCTGGAATCGCAAAATATTTTTGATTGATTTTATCGTAAGTGCCATCCGCTTTAATATTGACCAACGACTTATTAATTTTTGCTTGCAATGCATCGCCTGGGCGCACCGCGATGGCAAAATTATCATTGATGTCAATCTCTTGACCTTTGAGCGCATACTGACTGCCTGAGGTGGAGCCAAGCCATTCTAGCGCTGGCAGCTTATCAGACACCATCGCATCGACACGATTCGAACCCAAATCCAAAAACGCGTTACTGAGCGTGTCATAAAGCTTCATGTCAGCATTTGGATAAACCTTTTCTAACCACTGCGAAGAAATGGTCGAGCGCTGAGCGGCAATAGAATGCGCATTGATATCATCGCTATTGCTAGGATCGAAGCTGCTGTCTTTTTTGGCCAAAAACACCAAGGTATTGCTAAAGTACGGCTCTGTAAAACTGACTTGTTGCTCACGCTCAGGCGTCACCGACATGGCGGCCACAATCGCATCGTACTTACCCGCTTTTAGACCAGGGATGATACCGTCCCAATCTTGCGCCGTGATTTCACATGTTACCTTCATATCGGCACAGATAGCGTTGGCAATATCAACATCAAAACCACCAAGGGTGCCATCCGCATTGGTATAGTTGAAGGGAGCATAAGCGCCTTCGGTACCAATACGTAACACATCACCCGTCGCTGCGGTCTCAGCGGCGTCGGGGCTGACATCATCATTTGCATCATTTTGACCATTGCTACACCCTGCTAAGGTTAAAAGCGCCGCCATCGCAAGCAAGGGCGCTGAAAAACGTCGCGCTTTGATGCCATTGATAACGGATGCGTTCGCGATTGCACGGTGTTGGTCAAAATGGTTATTCATGATCATCCTTGGGGTTTGTGAGTAAAATAACACTCATCTCTATGAGTGAATATCGCCATACGTGACAGCCATATCAGCCGAGCACAGAGATGAGCTATGATATTAGTTAGTCGCCGCTTCAGCTGATTTTTCTTTCACTTCAACAGCATCATCACCTTCAACCACCATCACTTCTTTTACGTCGGTGGTTGCCACGGCTTTTTGCGCAGCAGCAGTAGAGCTGGTGCCAAAATAGCTGCCTGTGATTTGATCATAAGTACCGTTTTCTTTTAATTCAGCCAACGCTTTATTGAACTTAGCGACCAATGGATCGCCTTTACGAAGTGCGATACCCATGGCATCTTCGTCGGTGCTGATTTCTTGTCCTTTCACTTCATAGTCTTTGCCAGCATCCGTTTTTAGCCAATCGATGCCAGTGACTTTATCGGACATCATTGCCCGTACGCGACCTGAAGTCAGATCCAGATACGCATTGTCTTGGGTATCATAAAGCTTGATATCAGCATCTGCATGTTCATCCTGCAAGTACTGTGAAGCGACGGTTGAGCGCTGTGAGGCAATGGGCTGACCTTTTAATGCATCGACGCGAATGTCATCACCTTTTTTACCAATCAAGATAATGCCTGTGTGAAAGTACGGGTCAGTGAATTCAACCACTTCTTTACGCTCAGGCGTGATCGACATACCTGCGATAATTGCATCGAATTTTTGGGCATTTAGACCAGGAATGAGACCATCCCAATCTTGTGAGATGACTTCACATTTCGCTTTCATTTGTGCACACAGAGCATCGACCAGCTCAATCTCATAACCAATTAACTTGCCATCAGCATCGGTATAACTGAACGGCTTATAGCTTGATTCGGTGGCAATTTTTATGTTCATAGGTGCATCGGCTGTGGTGTCAGCTGCCGCACCATCTTCTGGCGTGGCGCTATTATTACAACCAGCCAGCATAAGCATCGCGGCACTTAATGGCGCAAGCCAAAGCGCCTTAGTTTTTAATGATGATGTCATTGATATTGTCATGTTTGCTATTCCTTCATTTTTCAATCAGAAGATTATTGACCAAAGTTCGCTTGCTCAAGACGGGCCAGCTCACCGTTACTACGGATTTCGCTGAGTGCTTTATTAAAGTCGTCTCTGAGTGCGTCACCTTTACGAACAGCAATGGCAATATTGTCGTCATTGTCAATTTCGTCACCAACGATACCAAAGCCTTCAGGGTTGTCTGCCAACCATGATTTGGCAGAGACTTTTTCCGCCAATACCGCATCGCTACGACCAGACTTTAGATCCAGATAAGCATTGTCATAATTGTCATACAACTGCACAGTATTGCCGTCTTTGCCTTCATAGTTATCTTGTAAATAAGCGCCAGGCGTGGTTGAACGTTGACCACCAAGTGTCAAATCTTTGATCGCCATAGGATCAAAACTGCCTTTGGTATCGGTCAGCCAAACCATCGTATTGGCAAAGTAAGGCTCGGTAAAGTCGACTTTTTCTTGACGATCAGGTGTAATAGACATACCCGCAATCACTGCATCATATTTTTGTGCTAAAAGACCCGGAATAATACCATCCCAATCTTGAGCGACGATTTCACATTTGGCTTGCATCTGTTTACATAAGGCATTGGCAACATCAATATCGTAGCCTGCCAAGCTGCCATCAGCATTGGTGTAGTTAAAAGGAGGATAAGCACCTTCAGTCGCGATACGAATGGTCTTGCCAGCCGTTTCTGCTGCAGTGGCGTCAGTGTTGCTATCAGTAGTTTCATTAGCCGGTTGACTACAGGCGCTCAGCATCAATGCGGCGGTAACGGTCATCGATGACCACAATAGGCGAGAATTCGACATCATACATTCCTTAAATTCTGATGGGTTTTTAATGTAGGGTTCTGATATTTTGTTCTCTGACGTCCCTGCCAGACAAGCAATATAGATAGCAGAATACACAAGCAGCCGTCATTATCGACCACCTGTAAACCTTTTGATAATACCTGAGTAAAATATCAAAAACAAACGTTTTACATACCGACTGTTATTAACGAGTAATAAACGGTCAACGCTGCTTACTAAGCAGTAATTTTATGCTTAAAATAAAATGACGATAGGGTGGTAAGAATATTACCACCCCATTTTTGCATATAAAACGGATACTAAATACGAGGCTAGTTCTGACGATGCGATGCCATAAAGTCTTTGACACGCTCAGAGGTAGGATTATCAAAAACTTGCTCAGGCGTGCCAATCTCTTCAATCACGCCTTGATGCAAGAACACCACTTTGCTTGATACTTCTCTCGCAAAACGCATCTCATGGGTGACGATAAGCATAGTACGCCCCTCTTCTGCCAACTCACGCATGACGGCGAGCACTTCATTGACCAGCTCAGGATCTAAGGCTGAGGTTGGCTCATCGAATAGCAGCACTTGTGGCTGCATGGCAAGCGCACGGGCAATTGCCACACGCTGACGCTGACCGCCAGATAAATTCGCTGGATAGGCGTCTTTTTTATCAAGCAAACCGACTTTATCGAGCAGTTTTTCAGCATCGCTAATGGCTTGATCTTTTTTAATCTTTAAAACTTGCGTTGGCCCTTCGATGATGTTTTGCAAAATCGTTTTGTGCGGCCACAAGTTAAAGTTTTGGAAGACAAAACCCACGCGCGCGCGCAAGTTTTCCAATTGCTTAATATCGACCGCTTGCAGCTCACCTGACTTGGCAGGCTTGAGCATCAGCTCATCATTACCGATAATAATACGACCTTGATTGGGCTTTTCGAGCAAATTAATGCAGCGCAGCAAGGTAGATTTACCTGAGCCTGATGAGCCCAAAATAGAGATGACATCACCGTCATATGCGGTAAGGGACACCCCTTTTAGCACTGCCAATGAGCCATAGCTTTTATGGACGTCTTGTAAATCTAAGGCGATAGGCCGAGTCGGATCTTTTGCAATATCAAGCATGGTTCAGCAGACTTCCAATAAATATGAGTGAAAACACGAATAAAAATAAATAAAAAATAGCGGCATAGGCAGCATAAATAGTATCAGCATCAATCATAGCATTATTGTGATAAGGCTATGATTCGTGACACAAATAGAAAAAATATCACATTGTCTCTTATTACACAGCAAAAAGGCAAATCCTGTATTGAACCAGATGCTCAATCAACGCTGAATCAGTGGTAAATAAATATTAATAAGCCACTAAATAGCTAACACAAAAAAGCCCAGACTGTATTTACAGCGCTGAGCCTTATTTTATCACTTTCGGGTACTGGGCGTAGTTTTATCTGATTATCTAGTTTTATTCGCTTATATCATCAACTAATGATAATCAGTTAATCAAAGTAGCGATTTAATACGTCGAGACATGTTCTTCGCTCTCAGTACCATCTAGCACTTCGGCGTCATCTGCTGTTGCCACCGCCACATCATCATTATTACCCACTGCCATGCCATCATCGGCGCTAGCAACTGCAATATCATCGCCATCGCCTGCTGTCGCAACACCAGTAGCTTCATCCTCTACTGCTGTTTGTGCATCAACGGCTGGAGCAGTTTCTATAGGCGCTTCTTCTTTCTTACCGCAAGCGCCCAATGTCAATGCCGCGGCAACCAAACCAACTGTTAGCAAGCTTTTACGCGTGGTGTTGTCGATAGTGTCATTTCTAATAGCCATTTTTATTCTCCATCATTATTTCATTTATTGAATTGTATTTGACGAGCAGCCATTCGTACATGAATGTCTGCCCTTTAATTGCTTTTTGATGCACCGTTAAGCTCTACTATACGTATGATTAATGCTAGCTACCTTAGTAGTTACAACGCAGTTCTGTTAAAACCACGTAACCGCAAACTTGCATTTCTGCTTTCTCTAAAACGGTGCTTGTATCAGGAAATGGCAAGGACTCAGTAATGGTAAAGTCAGTAAAATGACGCGACGACAATGCTCATAAACGCTATGTAAAGCAGGCACTGTTCACAAAATCATCTTTACTATCGCCTCAATCTCCTCTATGTTAAATAGCATAATACCTGACAGGTATCAAAATCATCTTTTTGCCACATTTTCGCCTTTTTGGGCGCTTTCATTTGCTTAAAACATTTATAACATAAGGAAAATAATTTATGAGTCAATCGAATACCACAGACGTTACTGCGTATATGCAAGCTGTCGGCAAACAAGCACGAGCGGCTTCTCGTGTGCTGGCTGCGGCAAACACTGGTGACAAAAACTCAGCATTAATGGCGATTCATGATGTGTTAAAAGAGGCCAAATCAGATATTTTGGCCGCCAATAAAATCGATATGGATAATGGACAAAGCAACGATTTAGAGGCAGCCTTATTGGATCGCTTAGAACTAAATGATGCCCGCTTTGACGGTATGCTCCAAGGGTTAAAAGACGTCGCCTCATTACCAGACCCTATCGGCGAAGTCACTGACATGACCTATCAGCCATCAGGGATTCATTTGGGGAAAATGCGGGTGCCGCTCGGCGTGGTCGGTATGATTTATGAGTCGCGCCCTAACGTGACCTTAGAAGCGGCTTCATTGGCGCTAAAATCAGGTAACGCTATTATCTTACGCGGCGGTTCTGAAGCGTTTGAATCCAACCAAGCGATTGCCAAGTGTATCTTGGAAGGACTACAAAAATTCGGGCTGTCTGAGCACAGTGTGCAAGTATTACAAACGACAGATCGTGCTGCTGTCGGCGAGCTGATCACCATGACAGATTATGTCGATGTCATCGTCCCACGCGGTGGCAAAGGATTGATTGAGCGTATCAGCCGCGATGCTCGCGTTCCTGTCATCAAGCATTTAGATGGCAACTGCCACACCTTTATCGATAGTGATGCGGATGCCGAAATCGCCATCAAGGTCAGCGTCAATGCAAAAACCCATCGCTACGGTACGTGTAATACCATGGAGACGCTATTGATCGACGAATCAGTCGCGGGTGAGCTATTGCCAAAGATTGCCGAAGCCATCATCGCCGCTGATGATGCGATGCAATTACGCCTTGATGACAAGTCGCAAGCCATCTTAAATGACAATGCTAAGCTTGCTGGACATCTGTCTGCGGCCACTGCTGAGGATTGGGATACCGAATATTTAGCGCCTATCTTAGCGGTAAAAGTTTTGTCAGGTATTGACGAAGCCATTGAACATATCAACACTCATGGCAGCCATCATACCGACGTTATCATTACCGACAACTATACCAAGTCGCAACGCTTCATCCGTGAAGTCGACTCGGCGAGCGTCATGATTAACGCCTCTAGCCGTTTTGCCGATGGCTTTGAGTATGGATTGGGTGCTGAGATTGGCATCTCGACCGATAAAATCCACGCTCGTGGCCCAGTAGGACTTGAAGGTCTCACCTCACAGAAATGGATCGTTTATGGTCATGGTGAGACTCGCGCCTAACGTCTTATCGCTTAGCCTATCATCCACTCTCTCATTTAACGTATAATCCACAAAAAAACGCCAGCTCAATTGCTGGCGTTTTTTAGTAGTGTCAAATATGTTATATATGCAGTATTAAAACCATGTGTATGGTAGAAGTCATGCGGCACGATAATAAAACAGGCGATAGGAAAGTGGGCTTATGCAGAGTGGTAAAATCAAGCACTGGAATTCAGATAAAGGCTATGGCTTTATCGATGTAGATAACCAAAGTGAAGACGTGTTTTTTCATGTGAGTAAAGTGCGATTATCACAGCCGATAACCGTTGGTCAAAGCGTCTATTTTAATAGTCAGCGTAATGATAAAAACCAACTACGAGCCACTGAAGTCACTTCCAACGAATTGAGTATTTTAGCCATTCCAGACTCAAATATAACCAATCACTATTCAAATACTGGCAGCCGAAACAACCCTACTGATAATAACAAAAACCCGCGACACACTACCCGTGACAATCGTCATAGTCAGCGTGGCAACCAAAACAAGAGAAGCTTAGGCTCTACCCTATTTAGTTTGATTGCCCTTATTGCCGTTGCTGTTTACTTTTTTGGTGATTTATCATCTGGGTTTTTGACCGATAGTATTGACCCAACGACGGTATCACAAACCTCATCAGAGGCACAGCCAGCAAAGACAAGCGGCGTCACGGGCGATGCTCAGATAGACAATACCATTGCCCTTATTCAACGAGGCGGGCCTTTTCCTTATCCTCATAAAGATGGCACGACATTTTATAATCGTGAGGGAGTATTGCCCACGCAGTCACAAGGCTACTACCGCGAATATACCGTGCCTACCCCTGGCGTGTCACATCGCGGTGCACGGCGTATCGTCACAGGTGGTCATCCACCGACCGTATATTACTTAACCGTTGATCACTATGACAGCTTTCGCAGACTGGACGTAAAATAATATGAGTAAAGCCATCCACTATATTAATCTGGGTTTTGACCAAGATATTAACCAAAAAACTACAGCACTAAATGCTAGCATGCCCGCTCAGACTGTTAACATACCTATAAACGAGATACTTAATAAAACCACATTATTAACAAACTTAGCCAATGCCTGTGATTTTCCCAGCTATTTTTCACATAACTGGGATAGCGCATGGGACTGTTTAACGGACAGCGAAGTGACTCACCTGATGCTGGATCTAACAGCGGTGAAAAAAATAAACACCGAAGATTTTAATGTTTTCAAAAGCATCATTGAAGATGCCTACAGAGATTTTGGCAAGCCGCAATTATGGGTTATTATGCCGTCCGTGGAATGATGCCTAGTCGCCAATCACCACACAAACCTGAATTCGAGATAAAACCATATTTATCCCGAATTCAGGTTAATTTATTTTTATAGAAAGGATTAATATATGGAAATTACCCTAAACGGCTATTACACGCTGATACTAGCCACTCTAGTGCTGCTGCTTGGGCGCTTTTTGGTCAAGAAAATTAAATTCTTAGAAGATTTTAACATTCCAGAGCCTGTTGCTGGTGGTTTGGTCGCGGCAATAGTGGTCTATATTCTAAATATCATTTGGGGATATAGTTTTAACTTTCATCAAGGATTACAGACGGCTACCATGCTGATGTTCTTTGCCTCTATTGGTTTGAGTGCTGATTTTAGTAGACTCAAAGCTGGTGGTACGCCATTGTTGATTTTTACCATCGTTGTGTCCGTTTTTATCGTCTTACAAGATGTCGTTGGTGTGGCCATGGCAAGCGCGTTGGGACTTGATCCACTACTTGGATTAGTGACAGGTTCTATCGCCCTGACTGGTGGTCACGGTACGGCAGGCGCTTGGGGTATCACCTTGGAGCAAGATTACGGTGTGGTCGGTGCAACGACACTTGGTATCGCCGTTGCCACCTATGGCTTAGTCGCTGGCGGTATCATTGGTGGCCCTGTTGCCCGTCGCCTGATTCAAAAGCTGGGGTTAAAACCAACACCCGCCAATCCCAATCCTAGTGACATCGAAAAAGTCGCTGGTGCGCAGTCGCTTTATAGCACCAAACATGATGAAGATTCGGCGAGTAGCAATAAAGAAATTTTTGAAAGACCTGATAGCATGCGTTTTATCACTGCCTCTTCTACTATTGAGACATTGGCATTGTTTGCCGCAGCGTTGGCCTTCGCCGATGTCATGACGCTTGTTGCGCAAGGCACGTGGTTTGAGCTACCTACCTTCGTTTGGGCGTTGGCAGGTGGTGTGATTATTCGTAATGTCTTAACCACAATCTTTAATTTTGATATGTTTGATCGCTCTATCGACGTATTTGGTAACGCTTCTTTGAGTCTTTTCTTAGCCATGGCGCTGCTGTCATTGAAGCTATGGCAGCTGACTGATTTGGCAGGCCCTGTGTTGATTATCTTATTGGTACAGACGGTCATTATGGTTGTTTATGTCTATTTCATAACCTTTAAGGTGATGGGTAAAGACTATGATGCAGCGGTCTTGTCAGCTGGACATTGTGGTTTCGGTATGGGTGCGACGCCAACGGCGATTGCCAATATGCAGGCGGTCACGGATCGCTATCTGCCTTCGCCTAAGGCGTTTTTGATTGTGCCAATGGTTGGTGCATTCTTTGTCGATATCGTCAACGCGACGATCTTGCAGATATTTACTAAACTGCCGTTTATGTAATTTTATAAGCAATAAAGTCAAATTAACCTGAATAAGGCTGGGCTACGCTATCGTAACCCAGCCTTTTTTATTGATTATT
>NZ_JBQSXK010000008.1:0-127710 GCF_052378115.1 Psychrobacter sp. AOP30-A2-5
TGCTAAGCCAGGTTCAATCACTCCTCACACCAAGTTTGACGCTGAAGTATATGTGTTGAGCAAAGAAGAGGGTGGTCGTCACACACCATTCCTAAACGGCTATCGTCCACAGTTCTACTTCCGTACTACTGACGTAACTGGCGCAATCCAATTACAAGACGGTACTGAAATGGTCATGCCTGGTGATAACGTTGAGATGGGCGTAGAGCTTATCCACCCAATCGCTATGGACAAAGGTCTTCGCTTCGCTATTCGTGAAGGCGGCCGTACTGTAGGCGCTGGTGTTGTTGCTAACGTATTGAACTAATCTATTAGTCTCAGTAATGAGCTTGTAAGTTAGTCATAAAAAGCCATCCTTGTTTAAGGGTGGCTTTTTTTTGGCTATAAAAAGGTAATGGCATAATCAATATTGTAATGATAAATATTTGAAATATATTAAGTGCTATTGTATTTGGGTTTGTATAAATAATAGTAAAAGGATATATAATGTTGATGATAAAGATTTTATCAACCCATAGTGCAGATTTTGAGCAAGTGCTGCAAGCAGTAGCGGATATTGAAGCCATCGTTCAACCGCAAGATGCTTGGGGTTTTCAGACATTAGTGGAATCACTCAAACAAGATAGCATGCATCTGCTGATCGTTTATGAGCAAAAAAACAATAGTATTAATAATACTGTGACAGGCTATTGTCTATATCAAGTGATTTTTGAACAAGCGGAGATTTTACGTATTGGCACCCATCCTGATTATCAACGTCAAGGTATTGCCTCACAAATTTTTGCCAGATTGAATACAGAATTGAGAACGCATCAGGTGGAGAGCCTTTTATTAGAAGTGCGCTCAGATAATGCGCCTGCGATAGCCTTATATGAGCAACAAGAATTTGCTCTAATTCATAAGCGTAAAGGGTATTACCAAACTCCACATCAACCAGCTATTGACGCACTGATTATGCAGCGTCTTTACGTCCGAGAATAATGAATGGCATCGAATAGAACCAAATAAACCCGCAGAATAGTAGATGGGTCGGCACTTTTATTATTATTGAGTGGGTATTTTCTTTTTGCAGATTTCAATATTGAGTTTATAGTCATTATCTACTTTCATACGCTCAAGAACATCGATACGTTCGCTTAATAGCTCTACCATGAGGCTGATATTGGCTTGCTGTTTTTGTATTTGCGCCAATTTTTGCTGAGTAAGCATCAGTTGTAAATCAACATCCAATTGACCATCGTAATAATCATTCAAGCTGTCTCTGATTTCAGTGAGTGTAAAGCCAATCGCTTGCGCACTTTTGATTAGCTCAATACGTTCGATACATTCTGGATGAAACTCGGTATATAAACGGGAGCCTGCCTGACGCTTACGAGATTTTAGCAAGCCCAGTTGGTCATAATGACGAACGGTGTCTTTGGTTGTTTGAGCTTTTGTTGCCAGTGTTCCAATCAGTAAGAACGATGTGTCGGGTGCCATGATAACCTCGTTGGTAGGTAGCAGTTGATAAGGTACGAGTTAATAAAGTAGCGATTAACAAACAGACATAAGCTATCAATCACTTCGTCATCGTATTTATTTTAAGATAAGCTGCCAAGGTTCTATGGTATCAAGTAACGATACGGCGAGTGGTTTATGAGAATTATTTTGCCATTTGGCAGTGCTATTAGCCGTTAAGAGATCTAATTGAGTCAAAAAGTCAGCACGCGGTAGCGTGGTTGCACCCAAGCTCATCAAATGCTCATTTGGTAGCTGACAGTCAACTAGCGCCACATGGCTTTGTTCACATAAGCGCATTAGACCCCAAAATGCGAACTTTGAGGCGTTAGAGGCGATATGAAACATCGATTCGCCAAAGTAAATGCTACCTACTTTTAGACCATAAAGCCCGCCAATGAGTTGCCCTTTATCATTCCAAACTTCAATGCTATGTGCAAATCCTTGTGCATGCAGTTCGGTATAAGCCTCAATCATTTCATCATGAATCCAAGTATGTTCGCCCTCGGGCTGTTCATTATTGAGGCGATCACTGCGCGGTAAACTACAGGCATGAATAACGTTATCAAAAGCTTGATTCAGGGTTAATTGCCAACGCTCGCGGATGGCTTGCTTACGCAGCGACTTGCTTGGCTTATAATTGGTTGGCACCATCACACAGCGCGGTTCAGGGCTCCACCATGCAATTGGCTCATCTTCATTAAACCAAGGAAACAGACCCTGCGCGTAAGCAGAAATCAATGTTTCGGGTGCCAAATCTCCTCCGACAGCGACGATGCCAATGCCGTCAGAATCAACCATCAAAGGGTCAGGAAAGTCATAACGCCCAAGACTTTTTAAGGTCTCAGGCGTGATGTGCTCATTGTTATATTGAGAGAAATTACCCATTTAGGCTTCTTTATCAGCAGTCAATGTTGACGCATAAGTATGGTCAGCGGCTGTGGCTTCGCCAATCGCATCCAAGTATTTTTCAGCATCTAGCGCGGCCATACAGCCCGTACCAGCAGAAGTGATTGCTTGACGATAGACATGATCTGCGACATCACCTGCGGCAAATACACCTTCGATGCTGGTTTGTGTGGCATTGCCGTCTAAGCCGCTTTTGACAATAAGATAGCCGTCTTTCATATCCAGCTGACCTTTAAATAAGTCTGTATTCGGCTTATGACCAATCGCGACAAACATGCCGAACACGTCTAATTGTTTAGTGCTGCCATCAATCATAGATTCGATGATTACGCCATTGACGCCCATGTCATCGCCGACGACTTCTTTGACTTTATGATTCCACTCGATTTTAATATTACCGTTTTTGACCTTTTCAAACAGTTTATCTTGGAGGATTTTTTCGGAGCGTAAGCTATCACGGCGATGCACCAAGGTCACTTCAGCGGCAATGTTAGATAAATATAGGGCTTCTTCAACAGCAGTATTACCACCACCGATGACAGCAACTTTTTGATCTTTATAAAAGAAACCATCACAAGTTGCACACGCTGATACGCCTAGGCCACGGAATTTAGTTTCTGATTCCAGTCCTAAATATTGTGCTGATGCGCCAGTCGAGATAATAAGCGCATCACAAGTGTAGCTACCGTTATTACCCGTCAGCTCAAAAGGTCGCACGTTTAAATTGACTTCATTGATATGGTCATAAACCAATTCAGTACCAAAGCGCTCGGCATGGGCTTTCATACGATCCATCAATGCAGGACCCGTTAAATCATGCGCATCGCCCGGCCAGTTATCGACTTCGGTAGTGGTCGTTAATTGTCCACCGACCTCCATGCCAGTTACCATGACAGGTTTCAGGTTGGCACGTGCTGCATACACAGCCGCTGCATAACCAGCAGGGCCTGAGCCTAGGATAATGAGTTTTTCGTGACGTGGAGCGGTATTGTCAGTTGCCATGAGTTGTTCCTTGCTAAATATAAATGTTAAAAATACGAGTGAGCAATATAATAAAAAACAGTCTTCAAAATTGATGCTAATGGGATTTTCTAATCGCTGCGTGATAATAACATAAGGGCATTGGACGAAAAGTACAAGTTTGCTAAAACAAACACAGGTATGATTACAATCAAAGTATATTTCTCTTGAAATATTATGGTTAGAAACCGCTGGTATTTTATAGGTCTTGTCTAATATGACTGTCCTTGTTCTGGTCGTTATATTTTGCAAGTGACATAGGTTTTTGTTTAAACCGTATGATTTTTATCTAAACCGTATACAGACTGATTTTATTGCACGCTTTCTTTGTAAGACGGTCGCCACTATCCCTATGTATTTGTTATTATAAGAAGTTATGCCAAGTGTGCCAAAGGCAAAAAGAAGGCTGTTGTATATCGCTTTTATAATAGACAATGTTTTCTGTACACTTCGCTAAGTGCGTTTGTATCAGCACTTTATATCAAACCCTTTATCAGCGCTTTATGTCAGCATGATTAGGCTTAGTCATGCATTGGCAACCATTTAGTATTAATAACAAGGCAGATCTTACGTGATATCAGCACCGCTTATTGAGTATTTAAAAAAGGGAATATTTACCCTCCTTGGGTTAATACTGGCCGTTTATCTATTTGTCATTTTGATGACATATACCAGTAACGATCCTAGTTGGTCGCATATCAGTAGCGATATGACCACGATTAATAATGTAGGCGGCGAATCGGGTGCTTGGTTATCTGACTTGCTTTACAGCTTCTTTGGTTTTGGTGCATGGTGGCTGCTGGCGTTTGTGGTTTATGAGTCTATCCTTATTTGGTGGGACAACAAGCCAACGTTTTGGCTGATGCGAGTGGTTGCTTATGTATTTTTATTATTAAGTGCCAGCGCTTTGTTTGCACAATTGGTGGCGTTAGTACAGCAATTGACCAATCCAGGAACGCTAGGGCTGGAAAGCGTGGCTGGTGGCATTATTGGGTTTGAATTACAGGCGCGTTTGGCACAGCTTTTATCGCAGTGGGGGAGTGTGATTTTCTTGACGGCATTCGTCATTATTACCGCAACTTTTGCCTTTAATATTCATTGGCTAGCGATTTATGAGAAGGTTAAGGCGCTATCGTGGCTTGGCTCAGGGGTGAAGCGTCAGGGTAAGATGCACGATAGCGTGTCAACCACGCCAGAAAACATTAATGCCAAGCAAAATAATGAAAACACAGCCAACAGTAACGAGAAAAAAGACGCAGCCGATCACGAGCAGTTACCACTTGAGTTACAAGTTGCTGGCAATGCTCAAGCCGTAGACAACAGTGGTCGGTTCAGCAATGTGTTGTCAGAGTTCTTGGCAACGTCAGGGTTGGCTGAGAGCGTTAAAGCTTCTGTAGTTGCCGCAACACAAGCGGCGATGCCTAATTCAGCTGCTAAATCTAGTCGTGAGAATAGTGAGCCTGTTCCTGTCTCAGTAGAAACACCTAGCAGTACTGTTCAAAATCTTGCGAGTCATACGAATACATCGACGCCGTCAAGTCCTGCCATGACTGCTATCCGTAAAGTTGAGCCAAGCTTTGCTTGGAATGACGCCAATACTGTCGATGACTTGTTAGCCAGCGAACAAATGGCTTATCACGCTAATGATATGAACACTTCTGATTCAGCTGCTACTACTTCTGTATCTGCCGCTACTACTTCTGTATATGCTGATAGCAATACTGAGTCGTTAGAGACAGCGGTGCTAGACTCTACAGCGATATCAGCCGTAGAGATGTCCGAAGCTCAACCAACAGAGAACTTGCCGTCAACAGCTCAGCCATCAATAAATGAGCTGGTATACGGTGAGACGGCTGACGAAACGGATAATGAGCCTAAATCGTTCGAGTTAGAGGATAAAGTGGAGGCCGTTGATATACTTGCCGATGCATGGTTGGCAGAGCATGCGGATGTATCAACACCTACAGCTATGCAGTCTGTAGAAACAGGGCAACCTACAGGAACAGTGCAAGCAGCCAATATGACTGAGCTGCCCAGACAAGCAGCAGTCACCGCGCCTGCGACAGACTCATCTAATAGCGAAATGAACGACTTTACTGATAAATGGTTTGATGAAGAGCCTGAACTGTCAGAGGATTTCGAGACTTCTTCTATATCTAATGAAGCGAGTATCGCCAAAGCAGTAGACGTGGTTGAACCAGTTGCTGATATGACGCCGACCAATACGCCGCCGTCTAATCCTAAACTGCCGCCTACGGTAGAAACCCGCGTCACAGCATCAGCTATTGAACCAATAGTTGTGCCTAAACCAACGGTAAGTTTTGCGGTACCTGAGGGCGATAGTAGCAATCATATCACTGACATGATGCCAGAGGATGACAGCGCTGAGGATGTCAATGCGCCCGTTATGCCAGATATTAGTGATGATGCCGCCTTCAGTCAAAAATCACGCTCGATGCAAACAGCTGCCTATCGCAGTAGCCTAACGCCTATTCCAGAGATTTCTATTTTGGATAAGCCAGACCCTGATCGTAAGCCCAGTTATACCGTCGCCGAGCTTGAGCAATTATCAGAGTTACTAGAGATTAAATTACAAGAGTTTAATGTAAAGGCGAATGTGGTCAACGCCATTCCGGGTCCTGTTGTCACCCGCTTTGAAGTCGAGCTTGCTGCTGGTGTAAAAGCCAGTAAGGTTACCGGTATTTCACGTGATTTGGCGCGCTCGTTATCGATGGCGTCTTTGCGTGTGGTTGAAGTGATTCCGGGTAAGCCGTATATCGGTATCGAAGTACCGAATAAGCAGCGCGAAATGGTACGTTTGATTGAGCTACTGAATACCGAAAAATTCCAAGATCCCAAAGCCCAAATTAGCATGGCGATGGGTAAGGATATCGGTGGCAATGCCATCATTACTGACCTTGCTCGCGCGCCGCATATGTTGGTTGCTGGTACTACAGGTTCGGGTAAATCGGTATTGGTCAACTCGATGCTATTATCGATGCTACTCAAATATACGCCAAATGAGCTGCGTCTCATTTTGATTGATCCAAAGCAGCTTGAGCTTGCCAACTATAATGATATCCCGCATCTATTAACACCAGTCGTCACCGATATGACTGAAGCGGCCAGTGCTTTGTCATGGTGCGTGGCAGAGATGGAACGTCGCTATCAACTGATGAGTTTACTCAAAGTGCGTAAGCTTAATGAGTTTAATAAAAAGGTCATTGCTGCTGAAAAATCGGGCAATCCGATGCTTGATCCTTTATGGCGACCTAATGACAGTGTGAGTATCAGCCAAGCACCGAAGCTAAAAACCTTGCCGATGATTGTCATTGTCGCGGATGAGTTTGCCGATATGATCATGCAGGTTGGTAAGCAAGCCGAAGAGCTTATCACCCGTCTTGCACAAAAATCGCGGGCAGCAGGGATTCATTTAATGCTGGCTACCCAGCGTCCATCGGTCGATGTCATCACGGGTTTGATTAAAGCCAATATTCCCGTGCGGGCGGCACTACGTGTGAACTCAAAAGTAGATTCGCGGACGATTCTGGACAGTGGCGGTGCCGAAGACATGCTGGGTAATGGTGACATGCTATTTTTAGGACCTGGGCAAATTGAGCCAGATCGTGTGCATGGTGCCTATGTCAGCGATGAAGAGGTCAATCGTGTCTGTGACGCGTGGCGCGAACGCGGTGCGCCTGATTATATTGACAATATGGCAGGCAACTTTGAACTGTCTAGTCCTAGTGGCGGCGGTAGTACGGCTAACGCCTCTGGTGAGGACGATGACCTTTATAACGATGCTGTGGCCTTTATTATGGAGACGCGAAAAGTTTCTGCTTCAAGTATTCAGCGTAAATTTAGCATCGGCTATAACCGTGCCGCACGTATCGTAGATTCCATGGAGGACGCGGGGTTGGTCAGCTCAATGGGCAAAAGCGGTAAGCGTGAGCTATTAATGTAGCGTTTAGATTATATTAGATAATAAAAAAGACGAGTCACGAGAGTGGTTCGTCTTTTTTATTGAAGAAATATGATAGAGCTCATGTCTGAATGACCAATCAGTTTTTTTATCAATTATTAGCACTCGTTTTTTATACTAAACTGACAGTGGTAAATAGCATAAATATCACTCAATTTTCAGAAGTCTTAGGTTTATTACTCAGCAAGGATGCAGGTTATGTTTAAAGAATATATCCAATATGATGCCATAGCATTGGCGGCATTGGTCAATTCAGGTGAAGTCAGCGCTAAAGAGTTGTTAGATGCTGCCGTCTATCAAGCCAATACACTCAATCCCAAATTAAACGCTATTATCCATCGTTTCGATGACAGTGCTTATCATGCTGCACAGGCGGGATTACCCTCAGGTATATTTAATGGTGTGCCTTATTTGCTCAAAGATTTGTCATTTAGCTTTGCCGATGAGCCAATCACGATGGGCAGTCGTAGTGTTAATATCATCTCTGAAAGCGACAGTGAAATCGTCAAGCGAATGAAGGCCACAGGTGTGAATACCTTTGGCAAAACCAATACGCCAGAATTTGGTTTAATCATTACCACCGAACCAAAAGCCCATGGTGCGACTCATAACCCTTTCAAAAAAGGTTACAGCTCTGGCGGTTCATCGGGCGGTAGTGCAGCATCAGTAGCGAGCGGTATCGTACCGATGGCGGGCGCGGGTGATGGTGGTGGCTCGATACGCTTCCCTGCTGCTTGGTGCGGCGCGTTTGGACTCAAACCCAGCCGTGGTCGTAACCCAATAGGCCCTAAATTCGGGGAAGGCTGGGAAGGTGCAGTCGCAGATCACGTGATTACCCGCAGCGTACGTGACAGTGCCGCGATGCTCGACGCTACAAATGGCGCAGAGATTGGTGCGCCTTATGTCATTGCGCCACCTGATGGTACATTTTTGCAAGCAGCGATGCGCGCACCAAGGCAATTAACCATTGCCTTGCATCAACAGCCATTGATTGCCAATACTGTGGTGGATAAAGAAGTGTTAGCCGTATTAGAGCAAACGGCTAAGCAGCTAGAAGCCATGGGTCATCGTGTCATACCCGCTGAGCCGAATATCAATATCGAGCAGTTTTGGCATGACTTTATGGTGGTGGTCTGCACCCATACCGCTTTTACCATTGATAATATCGAGCGTGACTTTGGGGCAGAACATATCAAAAACCTAGAGCCTCAAACCTATAATATGGCATTGCTGGGTCGCTCATTATCAGCCGTTGATTTGGCGCATGCTAAGCATGGTTGGCATCACAGTCAGTATCAAACTGGTTTGCTACTCGAAACCTATGACATGATTTTATGTCCGACCGTGCCGACACCTGCAGTTAAGCATGGTGTATTGCCACCAAGTCGTATGGATGAAATGCTCATGCGTAGCGCAGGATTGCTCAATAAGGGCATCGATATGGGTAAGTATGCCTTTAGCTCAGGTATGATCGAAAAGCTTAGTCAGCCTGTACTGGGCAAAATGGCCTTTACACTACTGGGTAATATCACAGGATTGCCAGCGATGTCATTACCGGTAGGAATGAGTAAAAAAGGTTTGCCAATTGGGATGCAGCTGATTGGGCGTATGAATGATGAAGCGACATTATTCAGTGTGGCAGGGGAGATGGAGCGAGCAGGGTTGTTTACCAAACACGCTTTTGAGAGGTAAGTTTGCATTTTATCGATTAAGTAATTATTACTTAATCAAATCGATAAATATCCATGCCTAAGCTATGATGCGCCATGCTTTGATGGACAACTGAGACACGCTGACCTGTACCTAAGGCAAAAAACAATGGCAACAGATGCTCGTCACTCGGATGAATATCTTTATAGTCAGGGTATTGCTGCCAATCTAAAGCACTAGGAATATCTGTTTTAAGCTGTTGTAGCAGCCATTGCTTAAATGCTTTAGCCGTTTGGTCAACACTATCTGCTTGCCAGCGTAATGCTTGCAGATTATGGGTAATGTTACCTGAACCGATGATCAGTATTTGCTCTTCACGTAGGCGCGCTAGCTGCGCACCCAATTGATAACAGGCGATACTGTCATAATGCTGCGGTAGAGAAACCTGTACGATAGGTATCTCAGCCTCTGGATATAAGTGCCTGAGCGGTGCCCACACCCCATGATCGCAAGCCCGCACCGGATTAACACTACAAGTAATACCGCGTGCAGTGAGCTGCTGGGCAAGGGATTCAGCAAGTGCTGGCTGACCAGATGCAGGGTATTGAAGCTCATATAGCTCAGGCGGAAAACCTGAAAAGTCGTGCCAAGTCTTGGGTTGCGGATTACTGCTTATTTCGAGTTTGGCGGATTGCCAATGCGCTGACATAATCAGGATGGCACGTGGCTTTGGTAAGTTTTGCCCAATACGTGCCAGTGCACTGGTCGTGGCAGATTGTTCAATGGCAAGCGTGGGTGCGCCATGCGAGATAAACAATGCTGGTAGCTTAGCCACATTTGACCCTGAAGCAGGTGCATCTGTCCAAACGCCAGTCGCTGTAATAGGCGTTGGCGAAAGAGAGTACGAGTCATCAGGCTGATGAATTGCATGAGGGGCGGTAGATGTCGCATGTTTTGGATATTTCATGTAGCGTTTATTAGGGCGCACAGCAATTTTTCAATCGCTTCTATCATTGATATTGTTGCCCATAAACTATCGGCACAGAGTATGGCAGTGTTTAATGATTGCTTAATTGCCACGATGATAAGGATGGTTATTATTGATACTCATCGCGCGATACAACTGCTCCATGAGCACAACACGTACCAACGGATGTGGTAATGTGAGCGCTGATAGTGATAATTTTACATCGGCTTTGGCTAATACTTCTGGTGATACGCCGTCCGCACCACCGATCACTACTGCAATATCATCACCTTGCTGCATGCCATCAGCTAATTTGTCAGCCAGCCCTTCTGTCGAAATCATCTTACCTTTGACATCCAGTACCCATAGTTGCTCACGCCCTGAAGCATTATGAGCGGCTAATATTGCCTGTCCTTCTTGCTCACGATACTGTGCCAAATTGGCATCAGAAGGGTTTTTTGCACGCTTTGCGGCAGCAATTTCCACGATTTCTGTACTGAGCATAGGTTGGATACGCTTAAAATACTCATCGAACCCCGTTTGTACCCATTTAGGCATTTTATTACCGACGGTTAAAATTCTTACTTTCATAGCCAGTACCACTTTAATTTTAGTCATTAGTAAAATGTAACAAAAAAATTTTACGCTTAAGTGAGCGTAACAAACAAGATTCTACGAAGCTTTTTTTATGCTCTACTAATCTTCGATAAGCAATAGGTCTTACATCAAGGGCTGTATGGTTTCTGAGACAGTATCTTCTGTATTTTGGTCATTACCGCTCGCATCAGTTGGGCTGGGTTTTGGAATGATAGTAAGCTTGGCATCAGACTCAAAAACGATGGCTTCAACATCATCGAAACGATGCACTCCTTCAGAGCGCATCGCACATTCAATCTCTTGACGAGTCAGCCGCTCAGCGCGCATGGCATCTGGCAAAAACTGCCCCTGATAAAAAACAATACGCGGCTCTGACAAAATAAAACTGCTAAATTGCGGTGAGATCGAGGCGTATTTCGTAACTAAAAACTGCAATAGATAAAGTACTAAAATCGATGAAACCCCTTCGACAAAAGGAATGTCTTTGAGCAGAATAGTACTGGCACCAAGTGAACCGATCATCACGGTGACGATCCAATCAAAATTATTGAGCTGCGAGGTGGAGCGTTTACCTGAGACCTTGGTCACCAGTACGATCAACACATAAACCATGACTGTCGTCAAAACGATGCGTCCAAGCTTGTCTATATTGTCAAAAAAAACCATGTCCATGATAAATGCTCCTATTAAAATATAAAACCGTTAATCACCCACAATCATCCAAAAGCTTGCTCATTAAAGTTAGCCTAACGGATTTTATGTATTAATAGGGAGAAAAATTTGTAGCACCTTGTAGAGGTTCGGCTGAGGTCTTCTCGCTCACATAGTTTTGCGTTTAGGGTCAAGCAGGCGATTGATCGCCCAAAGACTGATGCGAGCACTGACCAGTGTCAGCACCAATATCATCACCAGCGATGAGACCAATGGCAGTGGTTGCTGGACGGCCATCTCTAGTAGGACTTCGCGATTTACCGCATCAAACAACCAAAACCATATGGCTAAGAAGTAAATGACAGTCAGTAGCCAGACCACCGCGACGCCGCCAAACATTAAGCGATTGATTTCACCGCTATTCAATGCGCGCTGCTGATGTTTGACAAATTTATGAACCGCGATATAAGCCCCGATAATGATAGACAATACCGTTACCAGTTGCGAATTCAACGCAAGCTTGGTTTGAATCATCATAAATATTGCGCTGGCAAGCGTATAGCCTATCGCGAAATATCCTACATATTGTGCCAATTTAGGCTGCGCTGACTCATGGTTTTTCGGCAGCGGCTCGCCACCTGAATGAGTCTTGGATTTATTGAGATTGGTTGTCCTGCGTGACATAAGTGAACCTTTATAAAGGTGAAAAATAGGATGTGAAAAACACTTAATGCTGCGCCGTCCAATCAAGCATCGCATCTAGCACGGGTCTGGCTGTATAAGTGTTATGTGCTTGCTCACTATTGATGAGTCCAACCACGACATAATCCTGTCCCGACAATCCTTTGACATAGCCTGCCATCGAGGTGACGTTGTTTAAGGTACCTGTTTTTATCCACGCACGACCAATGGCTGCTGATTCTGGTAGGCGTTCACTATGAGCGGTAATGGTGCCACTGACGCCAGCGATACCTAACGAGTTGACGTAAGCGTTAAAACTTGGATGGCTATAAGCATAAGTTAATAGCTCGCTTAGGTTTGCAGCTGTGATGGTACAGTCGCGGCAGAGTCCTGAACCATTGGTCAAATGGGGCGGCGGTGTGCTTAGATTGGTCTGCCACCATTGATTAATAGTCTGCAATGCGACAGGATAGCTCGTCGCAGTCGGCGTGCCAAATTGATACAAGCTATGTGAACGATTAATAGCTTTATCGAGTGTTTTATTATCAACTTTGTCATAAACACCAATCGATAGAGCCACTTGCTCAGTCATCACATTGTTTGAAAAGTGATTGATATCGTAAATCTGCTGCGTCAAATTCAATGATGGGTAGCTGACAATAGGCAACGGTGATATAGGAAGTGCTGCCAGACCATGCGTTGATTTGGTGCTTTTCATTTTAGTGTAGGGCGCTTCTTGAGTGATGACATTACCACTCAGCGTATTGCCTAGCTCTTGCCATTTTGCGGCAATAACGCGTGCTGCAAAATCTTTAGCGTCAGGATAAGCCACATAAAAAGCATGCTCTTGGCAGCTGTTTGGCAATTGAGTCTTTAACACCAATTGTTTTGATTGCCACTCAGGTGCGAGACTATAACGCGCTTGCCCACAGGCCGCCGAACGCGTATTTATGATGCTAGGCAAAGCATAATTTGCTAATTTTGGTGTATAAGTTAGATTTGCTTGGTCATCGTTTAACGGATAGCTTTTGATACCGATGGTACTAAAATTCACCAAAAAACCATCGGGACTGGCGTTATAAGGACGCAGTGGCGAGTTGTCAAAGGCGGCAGGGTCTTTACTGACATTTTTAAAGACGCCACTGTCAATGATAATATCACCGTCGATATGATGGATACCGGACGACTGTACTTTATAAAGGAGCTGTTTTAAACGCTCGTGGGTCATTTTTGGATCGCCGCTGCCTTGAATAATCAAATCGCCATGCAGACGGTCACCGATGACAAGGCCTGTATGATAGACACGGGTATGCCAGACAAAATCAGCGCCTAGGGTGTCTAAAGCAATAAAGCTGGGAACGAGTTTCATGGTGCTGGCAGGCGTGCGAGCGATATCAGCTTGATGGTTCAGCAACGGCGAAAATGAAATTTTTATGGAGGGGTTATCAGTACTGATGTCATCAGTTTTATTATTATTAGCATTGTTATTAGCATTGTTATTAGCATTGTTATTAATGACAGCTGTTTTTGCCTTATCACCCAATATCGTTGGGATGCTTTCTAAGCTTTGATAAGTATAAGGATCATCGGTGTAGGCATGCAGTTTTTTCTCATGCTTTTCAATGGTACGCTGCTCAATAGTAATCAGCGTACTCTGTTGGCGCAAATGGTTATTATTGGTTTTGTCATTATTATTTTGCGTGGTTTTTTGAGAATTATTTTTTATATCAGTATTTATATTGGCAGTCGGTTTTGGCTGAAGAGCGGGGTTAGGTGAGCGGTGTGTGCTGCTATCAATAACCTGAATGGGAGCGGGCAGGTGACTGGCATTTTTATCACCGACTGGTGTGACGATAATACTAATATCAGCTTCTGTTAAATCGGCTCGTGATAATGCTGCTTCGATGGCTTTTGGTAGTGCTGCTTGCGCATGGATGGGTAATAGTGTCGCCGTTGCTAATAACGCCATGATAGGTACGTATTTAGCAGGCGGCTTCGACGGTCGCAGATAACGAGAAAAAGGAAGTAATTTGGCAGTAAAAGCAGAGGAATGACGGAGTTTAGAGGTGGGTCGCATGAGCATCTTTCATCAGGTAGCAAAAACAGCCTATGGTAACATGAGTTGCCGTTTTCGCGTAGATGGTAGGCGTGGTTGAAAACCTGTTTTTATCTGAATGTTCAAACTACGGACGCACGCTAGCGCACATGTAAAAATGCCATGGCAGTCATGATCGCATCGTTGTAAGCATCATGAGCGCCTAGATCGGGTATATTATAATGCGCTAAAATATTAGTTAGATGCTGCGCTTGGCTAGATAGCCCTTGGGTTTGACCACTCATGCGCCGACTATATAAATGGCGCAAATCGATGACTTCGTTGGGTAATGCTGTGCCCATATAGCGTTTGACCAGGGGGTTTAAAAACGCTGTGTCTAAACTCGTACAAAACCCCACAATTGGGCGATTACCTATAAATGGCAACAGCAGCGCCAGCATCTCATCGTAGCTCATACCATGCTCAACGTCGGCAGTACGTAGACCGTGAATCACAATGGTGTCACGGTCTGGCATCACAGGTGGTCTGCATACGATATGCATGCCATTACCGGTATCGATTGTATTGTCATTGATATGAATCGCGGCGACAGACAATAAATGGTGATTTTTTGGATTGAGTCCCGTCATTTCGCAGTCAATCGCTACCCATTGCTTAGCCACAGGTTTGGTAAACATCGATGCCAATTCTGGGCGCTGTAGCTGCGTTTTTTGCCAAGCGCAGGATAACTGTGTTAGCCAACTCATAGTTGTCGCTCATCCATTTATGCGATTGTTGTACTTATGCGAGTTCTAATTGATAATGCTGACGTAGCTGGTTTTTAAAGCTTTTAACAACGGCCAAACACTCTTTTAATAAGTCGCGCTCAAGCGCGGTCAAGGTCATTGGGTTGACTTGCCGTGCATGTTTATCATCGGTTGATAGGGCGACTGATAGGCGCTGTGCCATAAAAAACTCCAAGGCTTCTAGTAAAGTATCCGCTCGCTCTTGGGTCAAGGCGCGCGCTTGTACCAAAGCTTTCAGACGATTTTTACTACTGGGCAGCTCTAAGATATCGTTTTCTAATGCTAAGGTACGAATGCCATGAACCAGTGGAAAGATACCGGCTTTCTTTAGATCAATGTCTTCTGACCCGGATTTACCACCAAGCAGAGGCACGAACTTTTGCCACCACTGATTGACATCACCGAACTGTAGCGCGGCGCGCGCGAACTGGCGTACAAACATAGGGTCTGACTGCCTGTGGGCAACCTTTAAATGTTGACGCACCTGAGTCAATAATGACTCATCTCCGCAGACATATTCGCCATCGAGTATAGCGGACAAATAAATACCATGCATGGGATCCGTATTTCTAAACCATAAACCAATCTGGGCATTAAACTGTTTTAGCGGCTGTCGCCACATAGGGTTGGTCATCATGATATTACCATCGCACAGTGGATAACCGAGGTCTGCTAAATGCTGATTAAAAGTATCCGCAAATTGTGCCAGATCAGGGTGAGTATAGCCGTCACGTAAGATGAGCGCATTGTCTTGGTCAGTACGCATGATTTGCTCACCGCGCCCCTCGGAGCCCATCACGATCAGGCAGGTATTTGTCATGACCTCATCAGGCACGATAAGCTGCCAGAGCTTAGTAAATACCTGTGCATTCAAGGTCTGTACCATGCGGCTGATATTACCGATTTTGACACCATTTTGATGTTGTGCGCGAATGTAACGACCGATAAGCTCGACGGCGGTATCTAAGCTCGATAAGTCTTTTGCTTGCTCGATTTGGATACTAATGAGCTGTGAATGATGACCAATATGCGCAAGCATATCGCTTTGTCCCAATATACCGACGACATCCCCATGTTGATCAATCACTGGTAGCCGATGGATACGATAGCGGGTCATAGTCAATAATGCATCGCCAATCTCATCACTGGCTTTGATGGTACGCAGGTTAAAATTAGCATAGTTCTGGCAGGGGGTAGTGGCTGGATCTTGCTGGTCACTCACGGCGCGGCAAATGTCGGTATCGGTCAAAATACCCAATAGATGACCAGTACCATATTGCACCTCTCCCTCGTTTTTTAGGTGGTCTAAGGGTTGCACCAGTACATGTTTTAGCCCCGCTTTCGTCATGATAGACGCGGCTTCGTATAAGCTGTTATTGGCGTTGACGATATGGACTGGCAATAGATTGACATCAATGACGGGCTGCAACATGATTTGCTGCACTTCTTGTTGGTCATTGTAGCTGGCAGAGACTATGGATTTATTATTGCGGCGCTGCTGTAATGCCTTTAGCCGTTCGGGCAATTTGTCTGACAGCATTTGGCGCACTAGATGATTTTGGGCGCTGATTTTATCGACTGCGCTACCAGCGACTTGGAGCAACAAGGTATCCTCAGCGGCTCGAAACTGATAGGTCTGCAGCGCTTCAGTATTAAGGCTATTTTCAGTCAATGATTCAGGCAGACGACGGCTGTCGAACCAGTCGTTATTATTGAGATGGTCGGAGTGATTACTACCCAAGTAAGAGGCAACAAACTCACCATCAAGCAATTGCTCAATCTGCCCTTTAATGACCACATACAGATACTGCAACTCTTCGGCAGTTAGATTCTCATTTTTGGCGAGGTAGCGGATTTGGGTATTTTTCCTGATGCTTTGGCGTTCAGCCAGACTCAATACGTCAAAGGGCGGCTGGGTAAAGTCAAGATGGGGCATGGCATCATCCTTGATGGCATATTTGGTAAAAGATAATCGATGATAAAAGACACTTTACTATAGCATTATTAAAGCAAAAAACCTCTAATAACCACAGTAATATTGTGGCTATTAGAGGTTGCTGTTTTTTTGAAAGCTTTTGCGTATAAAGCGACTGCTTATGCGCCTAGTAATTTTCTAATACGGTTTATTGCTTCACGGCTTTCATCAACACTCGCAACGAGCGCAATGCGCACATAGCCTTGTCCAGGGTTTTTGCCATCAATATCACGTGACAGATAGCGCCCTGCTAGTGCGTGAATATTGGCCTGCTCGTACAGTGCTTTGACGAACCGCTCATCATCCCCATCGAATGGCTCAGGGACTTTTATCCAAAAGTAAAATCCAGCCTCAGGCATTCGTAACTCTAGTAGTTCACCAAGCTCAGAAATCCACAAGGCAAACTTTTCTTGATACAGAGCGCGATTGTGTGCCACATGCTTTTCATCTTGCCAGGCAGCGATCGAGGCGAGCTGATGTGGTATCGGCATCGCACAACCTTGATAAGTACGATATTGCAGGTAAGCTTGCAAAATATTGGCATCACCTGCCACAAACCCTGAGCGCAAACCAGGCAGATTTGAACGCTTAGATAAAGAGTGAAAGACAATACAGTTTTTGAAATCATGACGACCGAGGGCAGCGCAGGCTTGCAATAGTCCAATCGGTGCCGTATCAAAATACAGCTCGCTATAGCACTCGTCACTGGCAATAATAAAATCGTACTGATCTGACAGACGAATGAGATACTCCCAATCATCCATCGTCATGACTGAGCCCGTCGGATTGTTCGGACTACAAACAAACAGCAACTGCGTGCGCGCCCAAACGTCTTTTGGTACGGCGCGATAGTTACCTTTAAAGTCATCGTCCAGTGTGCAAGGCACAAAATAAGGCTCGGCTTGCGCCAGTATCGCTGCACCCTCATATATTTGGTAAAAAGGGTTGGGCATGACTATTGTAGGAGCAGTCGTAGGAACAGTCGTAGGAGAAACGGCAGATAACGGGTCAGAGCCAGACAGCGGACTACTCTCTGTATCGCTTACTTTATGATCAACGACTGCTTGTACCAGACTAAAAATAGCCTCGCGTGTGCCCATTACTGGCAATACTTGCGTATTGGCATCGACATGGTTCAAAAAGAAGCGTTTTTCTAGCCAATGCGCGATGGTTTGGCGCAGCTCAAACATGCCATTAGTCGTTGGATAACGACTTATTTTGTCCAAATTTTCACGTAGTACGTCCAGCACGAACGCTGGTGGCTCATGTTTTGGTTCACCAATACCGAGCTTGATTTCACTGTAGTCATGGGCTGGCACACTGTTAGCAAGCAATGTTGCCATCTTTGCAAAAGGGTAAGGATGCAGGTACGTTAAGTTGTGATTCATAAGTAGGGTAACTATAATAGACAATTAATAATAAAGTTATAAAGAAAAATTACATTTAAGCAGTGTAGCACTTCTCTTATTTTTTGTCTTTTACTTCTCATGCTCAAGCTGCTTAGCTATTTAACCATAAATTATAATAACTAATGAAGCCGTCACAGATTTAAAAATCCTAAAAAAAGCTTATCAATTGATAACTTATAACAATACAAAAAACTGCTGTCAGCCCTAATGATAGATTATGGTGAGGATAATTTGATATGCCTAGTATCTCAAAAACTAATGATCTTAACGCGACAGGCATTCAAGATGAAAATTTTGATGATGCGCAACAGCGAGCCAAATTCTACGAGCTATTAAAACAGCGGGAGCAAAGCTGGTGGCAAGCTCGCCAGCAATTAATTAGCCATAAAGAACGAAAAATGTTTTGGTACGGTGAAAACAGCTTGATGATGTGGTTACTGTGGCAACTGGTCAGTTACGTGATCGTTGCGATGGTGCTGATGTTGCTTAGCAATCAGCTCGGTATTTTACTACCCTTATGGCAATATATTGCCTTATTTGTCTTACAGACAGTGATTTTTGTGGCCATGCTCGCGTCCAAAAGTCGAATGGCAGACAGCTTGCAACGTAAAATCGATAAAGATGAGTTGATGCGTGAAGAGGCACTGAATGAGATGATTATCTTAGCAGAGGACAGCCTTTATCCCGATGTGCATGCCAAATCGCCTATTTCTCTAAGACAAATCTATGAGTGTTTTGGCAGAGATTTTCATTTAGCAAGTTTACATTGTTTGCTGCAAAAAGAGGTCAACGCTGGGCGCTTAATACTGACGCAAAAACAGATTGAAGCAGAGATTCTGCCACCAGATCTTGCGGATGATGAGCTCAATGAGCACGCTAGCGAAATGATATATAAAAGCACCTTATAAAAGGTGCTTTTGATATTAACGGGTTAAAAAATACAAAGCATGCCATCAATGAATGGATGATACACGCCGAGTATTTATATTAGACTTATCTTGTAAGCCCATTTGTTCAATCACATTTGCTGTAAGCAGCAGGCTGCTCTCTTTGCATACTGAGACTTGCCATCAAGGCGGATCGTAGTGCGTCAAGTCTAGCAGCAGATAGCGGTTCATCATTTTGATCGCTGATATAAAACATATCTTCTGCACGTTCACCCAAAGTGGTGATACGCGCCGCATGCACCTCAATTTTCTCCTGCAAAAACACCTGTCCTACTCTTGCCAATAGTCCCGGCTGATCAAGGGTTTCTAAGCTCATAATGTGCTGATCAGAAGCCTCATTAAATTCAAAATTAATCACCGTGGTTACTTCAAAATGTCTAAGCTGACGCGGTATGCGCTTATTGGTAAGTTTCAGTAATGTCGGGTCTTTAAAGGCATTGATTAAGCGCTGTTTGAGCTCTTGTTGACTGTCCTCATCGACCAATAATGTGCCACTGGGATCGAGCAGTACATAGGAGTCCAAAGCAAAATCGCGGGTAGCAGTAATGATACGGGCATCTAAAACATCCAAGTTCATTTGATCAAATACAGCCATGGTGACTGCAAACAGGTTCGTCTGATCTTGGGTATAAACAAAGACCTGTACCGCATCAAGGGCCAACTCACGATGCTCACGTAATACCACCAATGGCGGGCTATCTGCATTAGAAGCAAGACCAATCGGCGGATGGTTCAAAATGGCTTCGGTATGCCATAAGATGTCTTCAGGAATTTCTCTCAAGAAATATTCATCACCCAAATCATCCCATAGCCTCAAGACTTCATCGCGATTCATGTGTTGATTGTTGACACTATCGAGCATCGCTAAGGCTTGGGTACGTGTGGCACTGATCATATCTTGGCGATTAGTAGGTGCATCGATATCAGCGCGCAAAATGCGCCGAGTTTGTGAGTATAACTGTTTCATTAATGTGGCACGCCAGCTGTTCCACAACTGTGGATTGGTCGCATTCATATCCGCAACAGTGAGCACATATAAATGATTGAGGTGGGTGACATTACCGACTAAATTGGCAAAAATAGTGACCACTTCTGGATCTGAGATGTCTTTTTTCTGAGCAGTCATCGACATCAATAAGTGATAGCGAGTGAGCCAACCAACCAAGTTGGCATCCGCCAGACTCATACCATGCGCCAAACAAAATTCAGTCGACTCGGTTTGACCCAGCTCACTATGGTTGCCACCGCGACCTTTGGCAATATCATGAAACATGGCGGCCAGTACCAAGATTTCCTTGCGCTCGATACGCTGAAAGATAGAGCTAACCAGTGGGAAATCTTCATAAAATCGTGGGTCGGTGAAGCGATGCAAAATCCGAATTAAAAATAAGGTATGTGCATCAACCGTATAACGGTGAAATAAATCATATTGCATCAGACCCGTCACTTGGGCGAACGCAGGAATGTAGCTGCCTAAGACGCCGTAGCGATTCATGGCACGCAGGCGATGAAACAGATAATTCTGCTCTTTTAAATTGGCTAAGAAGAGCGCTTGGTGAGCGGGGTTATCACGGTAGACTTGATCGATGCCACGCGCGGCGATTTTTAGCGCACGCAAGGTATGAGTGCGCACGTTTTTGATACCGTACTGACCCATCAGTAAAAACATCTCTAGGATAGCATCAGGATGCTGAGCAAAAACCCGATGATGCGCCATGGCGATTTGGTCACCAACTTGGTTAAAGCGGGCATTGATTGGCTGTTTTTTTGGACGCTCATCATCAGGCAACTGCGGCTCTATAATCGTCTCGTAGTAGTGATTGGTCAGCATCTCAGACAGCGTCGATATCTGCATGGCACAGCGATAATAGTCGCGCATAAAACGCTCGACGGCGGCATTTGGCTGATCGTCTGGCTGCGTCTCATAACCCATCAATTGGGCAATTTCACGCTGATAATCAAACAGCAGCTTGTTTTCGTTGCGACCAGTCAATACATGCAGATAATGACGTATTTGCCATAAATAACCTTCTGCAAAGTTCAGCTCATCGAACTCTTTTTCAGTCAAAAAGTTTTGTTGTACTAAGTCATACAGCTTACCCACTCGAAAATAGCGTTTGGTCACCCAGCCGATGATATGAATGTCGCGTAGACCACCAGGGGCGGTTTTTATATTGGGTTCAAGGTTGTACTCGGTGGCATTGTGCTGTAAGTATCGCGCTTTAGCTTCTGCGATTTTTACTTCAAAAAACTCACGCGGCGACCACTGTTTATTGACAATTTGAACGGGTACATCCTGTAAAGCCTCATTACCAATTAATAGCCGAGCTTCTAGCTGGGCACTGGCAATGGTGTGATCGAGCGACGCCTCTAAAGCGTCATTAACACTACGTACCGAGAGAGCAGGCTCTAATCCTATGTCCCACAATAGCGCCACCAACCGATCTATTTTCCCACTGGCATCAGCGCCAATCTCATCAGGGGAGAGCAATAAAATGTCGATGTCTGAATAAAGCGACAGCTCGCCACGACCATAACCGCCTGTGGCAAATAAAGCCAAATCTGTCTTATCCAGCTCAAACCAGTTGAACAAGGCAATCAGCAATTCGTCAATCGCACCAGAGCGTGCCGCGACCAATTGACGAATATTGACACCGCGCTCAAGTGCACGGTTAATATCGTGATTAATTTGAGTCAACCAGTGAGGAATACCCAGTAGCGACTTTTCAGTGACAGGGGTGTCCGCTAGCAGTGACGCGTTTGTCGCTATATCCTTTGATAATAGAGGTAAAGGTGTCAGATCGATAGAAGCGACATCACAAGTAAACATGAGTGTTATCCCGTTAAGAGTTTTAAAATAAAACGTTTCAGCTGAAAAGCGTAGAATCAACAGTGTGCTGGTAGCTGACAAAAGCCACAAATAGAAGTTACCAATATAAGTTATTAAGTCATCAGAGTATAAAGATAAAAAGCGGGTGAGCACAATACTCAATATGACCTAATTATTGGCCAAAAAAAAGACCGCCTAGGCGATCTTTTTTGATATTACTGGGTCAAAAAACTTAAATCTTCTTCAGGGCGAGTGGTAAACACCTCACAGCCATTATCGGTCACGACCATCGTATGCTCCCACTGTGCTGACAGCTTACGGTCTTTAGTAATCGCCGTCCATTCGTCAGGCAAAATCTTGGTTTGCCATGTACCTTGGTTAATCATCGGCTCGATGGTAAAGGTCATGCCTGTTTTTAGCTCAAAGCCTGTGCCTTTTTTGCCATAGTGCATGACTTGTGGCTCATGGTGAAACTCATTACTAATGCCGTGACCACAGAACTCGCGAACGATACTGAAACGTTCAGGCTCGACCACTGCTTGGATAGCAGCACCGACATCACCTAGACGCGCACCGTTTTTGACGACACTCATACCAGCATATAACGCATCTTGTGCCACCTTGCAGATACGCTGTGCCATGATAGAGCCGTTACCAACGATCCACATTTTTGAGGTATCGCCATAGTAGCCATCTTTTATCACGGTCACATCGATATTAATGATATCGCCATCTTTGAGTAGCTTGTTTTCGGCTGGAATACCATGACAAACCACATGATTAATCGAGGTACAAATTGATTTTGGGAAGCCATTATAATTAAGCGGTGCAGGAATAGCCTGTTGCACATTAACGATATAGTCATGGGCGATTTGGTTAAGTGCCTCGGTACTGATGCCAACTCGAACGTGCTCATCGAGCATGACAAGGACATCACTGGCAAGTTTACCGGCCACGCGCATTTTTTCTATGGCTTCTGGGGACTGGATAAGGGATTTTTTAGTCATCATTATATTACTTATAGTTATGGAATTAATGGCTTGAATTATAACATAAATGAAGACGCCGCTGTTTTACGTTAAGTGATAGTGAACCTATCATTATTATTGATAATAATTGCTTTACAGCGAAGTAGGGGCAGTTGTGACCCTCTAGTCACAATAATATATTCATATTTTGACAATTTAGTTGAATGTTACAGAAGATATAAGTAATGTAATTTTGCATGCTAAAGGAATTAGCAGCAATCTTTGCCGCTTCTGCTGTCGTATTTGAGAGGCAAAGATAATCAAAATTAATGATAACAAGGACGTTATTATGACGCTAAAATCTTCTCTAGCTTCGGCTTTCACGCCCAGCGCATTTCTCCCCTCACTTGGTGTTATCGGTGCCGGTGTACTTTTAATGGCTTTACAAACCACCTCGGCTCAAGCTGCTGGTCAATACTATAATTGTGCCAATTCAACCGGATGTAAGCTGGTCAGCAACAAATACTGGACGTCAAATCATACTGATACAAAATACCCAATTGTTATGGCACATGGTCTTGGCGGCTTCACTAACTTGTTTGGGGTTATCGACTACTTCAATGGCATTCCTCAAGAGTTGATGAAAGGTGGCTCAGAGGTATATACCACCAAAACGTCAGCCGTCAATAACAGTGAGATTCGCGGAGAGCAACTGCTGCAACAAGTCAAAACCATCACTGCCATTTCAGGTGAGCCTAAAGTCAATTTATTTGGACACAGTCAAGGCGGTATAGATATCCGCTATGTCGCTGGCGTCGCGCCAAAATATGTCGCATCAGTCACGGCAGTCTCAAGCCCAGAACAAGGGTCAAAAACGGCAGATTTTGTCAAAAACACCCTTGAGCCAAACAACACCACAGGTAATCCATCCAATGTCACAACACAGCTAGTCTCAGGCGTGTTCAATTTGATTGGTGGCTTTACAGACGTTGGTTCAGGTATCAGTTTTAAAGAGATACAAGAGCAAGATGGCTGGCAAGCGCTCGTGGCTCTATCAACCGATGGTGCTGCTAAGTTCAATGCCAAATTTCCTGCGGCAATGCCAAAAAACTATTGTGGTCAGCCCACCAGTACTGCTGTCAATGGTATCAAATACTATTCGTTCAGCGGGGTTGGACAAATAACAAGTGCACTTGATCCTAGTGATTATCTATTGGCAGCAACGAGCGTGCCGTTTGCAGGCGAGTCTAATGATGGGTTGGTGTCTGCTTGCTCAAGTCGTCTTGGTTATGTGATTCGGGATAATTATAGAATGAACCATTTGGATTCAGCCGATCAAGTATTGGGTCTGACGGCATGGGGCGATTCTGAGCCAAAATCTATCTATCGTACTCAGGTCAATCGTCTTAAAAACGCTAACCTTTAATAATGTAAGCTTTTAAGAACATACGCTTTTAAAAACATAAGCCTTTAAGCTGACTTATAAAAGAACCCTTATTTATGTCGAATAATCGCCGCCCAGCCTATCTACCAATAGTTATAATCGCCGTGGTTAGCATAGCCATAACGGCGGCGGTGATTATGTGGTTCAAACCTGATAATACACGTATGGCTACAGCGCAACCAGTATCCAGTGCCCTCACTAGTGAGGCTGATGCTACTCTATCAACTGCGCTGGATAATGGCCAAGTAGTGCAAACAACAGCCGACCAAAACCAATCTCTATTTGTCACTGGATTGGAGCGTTTGCCGCGCTCATTACAAGGCACGCAAATTGACGGCGAAATCATTATTGACGAAAATAAGCAGTTGGTCGTCACTGAAGGTCTACGGCGTCTATTCGATTATTTTTTGTCGGCGCTGGGTGAAGAAGATGAAGCGGTTATTTATGCCCGTGTTGAAAGCTATATTCGTCACCACACGCCAGAGCCAGCCGCTAGTCAAGCGGTCGCTATATTTGACCAATATATTACCTATCTTAAAGCCATTTCTGAAATAGAACAACGTTATGGCAATCTGCAATTACAAGCGGCAAAAAGCGGTGAGCTGGATCTAAATATCGTCGCTCAGCAAAAGCAAGATGTAGCCAAGTTGCGTCAGCAGTATTTTACTAAAGAAATCATTACCGCCTTCTTTGGTGCAGAAGAGGAGTATGATGATTATAGTATGGAGATGGTCAGAATCAACCAAAACCAGCAGCTAACGGATGTGCAAAAAGAGGCAACACGGCAGAACTATATAAGCCGTATGCCGGATAATGCGCTCAAAGCCGGTATCACCCAGCAAGCCAACCTGAACGAGCTGATGAATCGCACAAAACAGATGCAAGCAAAAGGGGCAACGGCTCAGGAATTGTATAACATGCGTCGTGATCTGGTAGGTGCTCCAGCCGCCGCACGCCTCGCGCAAGTCGATGCAGAAGATGCTAACTTTGCTCAACGTTTCGACCAATATCAAGCTCAAAAACAGCACTTATTGAGTCAAAGTGCAGATAAAACGCAAGCACAAACCCAAATCAATCAAATCGAACAGCAGCTATTTAGTGAGGCTGAACGCAAACGTTTGGTAGGCTATGCTGCTTTGCAACAACAGAACCTCGCCAATCTGGAGTAATGCCTAACATAAATAAGTAAAACGGTAATTTTGACGAGAAATTGTCGGCTTTTAGAGTATATTCGAGAAGTTATATAAAAAGTGTTAGCAGTTAATGTACTGTCTAACAATAGAGGTTAGCAAAAAGACTATAGAGCGCAACAAATAACAGGGTAATCATACACTCAATCTATAATGACAGTTAAGCTCCAGTTGTGCATAATGACCGCATTATTGAGAGTAATGAATAAAACAGTAAATTAATCATAATAAAAACGAATGTTTAGGATAAGAGTTATTTTTTATTCTAAAAAAACCACTATAGGAGCTTATATGAAAAACATGACTAAAATGATGATGGCAGCGACACTTGCGGTAGGTACGTTGGCTGCTGGTTGCCAAACCACCCCTAGCGTAACAGCGCCAGTGACTCAACCAATTACTTCTAATACGCTACAAGCATATGATTGGCAGCTCGTTGACGCAAAACGCAGCAATGGCGATAAGGTTAGCCAATTGTTCTTTGATCCAGCGAAGCCGTTGACGCTAAAGTTCTTCAAAGATAGTGGCAGTGACCGTGTGACCTTTATGAACACCTGTAATAACATGGGCGCTGACTACAAGGTTGTGAATGGCAATGTCGTATTAGGCAACGTTTTATCTACTATGATGGCATGCCCTGAGCCACAAGCAAGTTTTGATACTGCGACTTTAGCGACCGTGCAAGGTAAATATAGCATCAGTAAAAATGCCAATAACACGCCTATCTTGACCATTACCAATAGTAATCAAGTTGCCCATTTCAAAGCCGTTTCTAAATAATTCAATCATTATAGATGGTTTTTAAATAGTATTTGCTAAAAGCTTTTTTTTATAAAAGTCAGATGTAGTTTTAAAAATGCCTCACTATCTAGTGGGGTATTTTTTTGTCCAAAATTTGGCATGGTTTACGCTACACTGTCATTTGCTATTAAGTAAAGTCTTTAGGCTAGGATATTTTGATGCACTCAATCTTTTAGCCTTAATTGTCAAGATTCTCAGTACGCAATAATCAACACTTTATTGGACGTTATTTTATGTCAAAAATGCTTGTATCAAAATCATCCGTCAATATAAGAACGATAAGTAATATCACCGCACTAACGAGTTTTATTCTGTTGACGGGTTGTCAGACCTTGCCTAGTACGATGTCTAAAACGATGCAAGCACCTGCTAATAATATGAGTGCGAGCAATCCACTAACGGCACGAATGTCAGCGATAGATCGGCAAGGGCGCATTGCCTATGTCGAGGAGCAAGGAATCGGAGCTGCAAAGATATCGACGCTTTATAGCATTCATCCTGATGGTAGTGATCGTCAGCTAATCGATCAGCTTAATGGTTATATTTATGCGCCAGCGTGGTCAGCTGATGGGCAACTGCTGGCATATAGTAAACAAGCGCCGCGCCAGCATCCTAAGATTTATATCTATGATCGCAAAAGCAACATCCGCAACCTTGCGGTAAATGCTGAAGGCAGCAATATGTCAGCGTCGTTCTCACCTAATGGTCAAAAAATTCTCTATAGCTCGACGGTCGGCGGCAATGCTGATATCTATGAGATGCGTCTGAGCGACGGTAATACCAAACAGTTGACTACATTATCAAGCACTGAGGTACAGCCAAGTTATGCCTCTGATGGCAAAAGCTTTGTCTATACCAGTGATAAAGTTCGTGCGGGACGCCCACGTATCTATCGCTATCACTTCGAGACTGCTAGTGCCACGCCTGTGCCAACAAGTGGCTATGTCGCCAGTCCGCAACTGAGCTTGGACGGTCAGCGTATGGCCTATCTCAATGGTCGAAAGGCCGCCGTTATGACCCTGAGTACTGGGCAAGTTATCAATCTAGCAGAGACTGGACTGGATGAACCAGCGCGTCTGTCACCATCTGCACAGTATGCTGTCTATCCGACAAAGCTTTCACAAGTGGGCGGTCAAAATGGCGGCAGCTTGGTCATTCATTCATTATCTGGTAATACAAGCTATGCGATCGGCAGTAAGGTGGGCGGAGTCGTGCGCTCGCCGATATGGGGACGCTAAAGGCAAAACCTATGTATTATGTAATGGAATGTATATATAATCCTTGATAAAGAAACATAAGTTGATTTAAAAAATGTAAACTTGGCAGCATTAATTCGAGTGAGCATCATCCACATAATACCAATTTGTATAACCAAGTCATTGAGCTAATAGATTGGGTGAGCAAAAGGAGAACACGCGCAATGCAAGAAGCTTTTTTAGTATTTATCACTAAAATCAGTTTATATCCCACGATTATTTTTACAGGGCTTGTGATGTTCGTCACCTTATATTGGGTTGTGTCTTTACTCGGAATGGCAGATATGGATAGCGTAGACCTTGGTGAGTCAGGCGGTGATGCTGATGTCTCTACCTTATCATCGACTGGTTTTTTTACGGGTCTCATGCTCAAATTTGGTCTTTACGGTGTCCCTTTAATCATCATACTAAGCTTAATTAGTTTGATCGGTTGGTTGCTCAGCTATTTATATACCAGCTTTTTACACCAATATTTCGATTCTGGCGTTCTATATTATTTATTCGGTACAGGGGCGCTCATTTTCGTATTGGTCGTATCCATGTGGTTGACCGGTATTATTATTTCGCCGATTCGCAAAAATATCGCCAAAATTCCCAAACGTAATTCGTCTAATAATGTGGGTAAAGTCGCTGTTGTGCGTACGCTTAGTGTCACAGATAAACATGGCGAAGCAGAGCTAAATGATGGCGGTGCAGGATTGATACTCAAAATTCGCTCAGACACCAATGATGGTTTGCTAAAACAAGGCGATAGAGTGATGTTGATAGAGTATTTAGACGAAGCCAATACCTACCGAGTTGCTGTCGTCGAAGATAAAAAAATATTGTAAAAGTATGAATACAACTAATTGTTTTTAGAAGTGATTGATTGTCAGAAATAGCAAGTTTTTAGAAATAGCACAAATCGTTTTAAATTTGGTTATAGTCGGTTCAATGTAGTTCAGATATCAGAATGGTGCGTGACAGGGCTATAAAGCGCACATGCTATAAACAGTGCTATAAATTGTAGAGTTAGCAGACCTGATAGCGTATCTGATTTATATTGAATGGATTATGGAATGTTTTAATTAAAGGAATGGATATGGACACACTCATTATCGTCGGCGTGGTTGTAGTGCTGGCGTTTGTTTTTATGATGGTCGCACTATTGATGCTCAAGGCCTTTTACTTTAAGGTCGAGCAGGGCAAAGCACTCATTATTAACGGTGTGAGTAAAATTGCCGTACGTTTTGATGGTGGTTTTGTTTGGCCAGTCATCAACAAAAAAGAATTGATGCGCATATCGCTCATCACGTTAGAAGTTGACAGACGCGGTAAAGAAGGTTTGATTTGCGCAGACAACATGCGTGCTGATATCACCGTGGCATTTTATTTACGCGTCAATGAAACCGAAGAAGATGTGCTAAAAGTCGCCAAATCGGTTGGAGTAGAGCGTGCGTCAGATAAAGTCGCTGTCAACGAGCTGTTTAATGCTAAGTTCTCTGAAGCCCTAAAAACAGTTGGTAAGCAGATTGATTTCGTCAAACTGTTTGAAAACCGCAGCGAGTTTCGTGACAGTATCGTCCAAGAAATTGGTAACGATCTGAATGGCTATGTCTTAGAAGATGTGGCGATTGATTATTTAGAGCAAACCCCAAAAGCGTCATTAGATTCAAGTAATATTTTAGATGCTGAAGGTATCAAAAAGATTACTCAGCTAACGGCGTTCCAAAACGTCATCACCAACGAGCTGGAGCGTGATGAAGAGCTGGCAGTTAAGAAAAAGAATGTCGAAACCAGAGAGGCGATGCTAGAGCTAGAGCGTCAGCAAGCCGATGCCGAAGCCAAACAGCAACGTGAAATCTCGTCAGTGATTGCCCGCGAAACGGCTGAAACTCGCAAGATTGAAGAAGAAGAGCGTAAAAAGTCTGAAACAGCTGTTATCTCGGTTGAGCAGGATTTGGCCATTCAGCGTGAGAATCAGCAGCGTGAAATCGAAGTAGCAGGGCAAAATCGTCTGCGTGCGGTCGTCATCGAAGAAGAAAAAGTGACGCGTGCTCGTGATTTAGAAATTGTCTCTCGTGAGCGTGAAGTTGATCTGCAACGTATCGAAGCTGAACGTGCGATTGAGCTTGAGAAAAAAGAAATCGCTAACGTCATTCGTGAACGTATTGCAGTGGACAAAACCGTTGCGCAAGAAGAAGAGCGTATCAAAGAAGTCCGCGAAATTAGCGAAGCTGAGCGTTCTAAGCAAACACGTGTGCTAGCAGCAGAAGCCGATGCGGAAGAAATCAAAGTACGTCAGGTGAAAAAAGCCGAAGCAGAAGAGCTGTCTGCCAAGCATAAAGCCGTCGAAATCACTACGCTTGCCGCTGCGAATCTTGAAGCATCTGCCAAAGATTCAGAAGCCAAAATTAAAATGGCCGAAGGTATCAAAGCAGAAGAGTCGGCGCATGGCTTTGCTGAAGCGGCTATCCAAGAAGTCAAAGCCGCTTCTTTGGAAAAAGAAGGCATTGCGAAAGCCAATGTTATCAAAGCGACTGGACAAGCTGAAGCACAATCAGATCGTGAAAAAGGCATGGCAGATGCTGAGGTTATCGCGGCTCGTGGCGAATCTAAGGCAAAAGCGGAACGTGATATTGGTATGGTCGATGCAGAAATCATCGCCGCTCGCGGTGAATCTACTGCCAGAGCTGAGCGTGAAAAAGGCATGGCAGATGCTCAAGTCATCGCGGCACGCGGTGAGTCAAATGCCAAAGCAGAACGCGAAGTTGGATTGGCAAAAGCCGAAGTTACTCGTGCACATTTCCAAGCCGAAGCAGATGGTCTGGTCGAGAAATTCAATGCCATGGGTAGCATGAGTAAAGAAGCACGTGAGCACGAAGAGTTCCGCATGAGCCTTGAGACGGCCTTGCAAGAAGCGCTTGCCTCAATTGATGCTGGTAAAGAGATTGCGAAAGAAAATGCTGAAGTATTGGCAGTGGCACTACAGAAAGCCAAAATCGATATTGTTGGCGGTGAAGCTCATTTCTTTGATAATTTTGCCAAGTCACTGTCTATTGGTAAAGCCATTGATGGCCTAGCGGGTAAGTCAGACACATTGAGCGGTATCATCAATGGTGTGATGGCCAGTCAAGCCATGAAATCAAACCAGAAAAATGATGATAAAACGACTTATTAGTAAGGTCTAAATGACTAGGGCGTGTCATCAATTAGCACATTAGTACGTTTAGTGGTCTTAAAATGGCTAAATTTTGCTAAACATCGTCAGCAATTTTGTCAATATGTTCATATTAACGGCAATTGCTTCCTTGTTTATCTACAATTTTTCTCATTTTAAGCCTCACAATCTAATTGATGACACACCCTAGCCTTAATGGGTAAGTTTTTATCTAACAGTGTGAATGAGTAATATTTTCTAAAATAAAGAATCTGTCGTGTAGGCGGCAGATTTTTTTGCTAACTCAGGGTGATTCGGAGCGACGAATCATGATGAGTTGGTTAATCTAAAAAAACAGCAGTGACCACTCGTTTTTTTAGATTAGCCAAGTGCTTTTTTACTTTCGATGATCTTTATCTCAAATAACTTCTTATTTTCCTTATTGCCCAAAATTCTCTTATTATGTAAAAACAAAAACGGACGAGCAACGATGGCGGATACGCAAACTTCAAAGAACTCAGATAGCAACGATAATAATAGCGCTAATCAAGCAAACCAAACCGATCAAGCAGTTGCTTCAGGCAATGCTTATGAGCTCATCAAAAAGCGTTTAACCGAACAAGGCAGCCGCTTAGAGCAGCAGACTGCTACGCTCAATAATTCGCGTCTCGAAGAGTTTGGTAGCACGCAGATGCAAGTCATCGCCCGTACTCGTATTCGTACCGAGTACAACTGTGTGGCACAAGACATGGTGCAGGTCGGCGATTATTTGCTGTTTGGCTACAACGTTTTTATGGGGCTAAAACGCGCGAGCAATATTAAAGACGTACTGTCGTTATATCGTTTGAACGAGCCAGCTGGTAATGAAGAAGAGTATCAGCTTGAAGAGGTTGACTTAAAAGGGACTTTTTTGGCTCAAGACGCCTTTGTCCAAGACTTCAATGAGCTGTATCGATACTACAAGCAAACGCGCCTGATTCAAATAACAGTTAAAGACAGCAAATTACTGTTGGCGTTTCAGATTGGCGAGCGTATCACCGATATTCGAGTGTTCCGTTTTGCGCTAGATTTTAGCCAAGGTACGCCAGAGTCGGCGCAAGTCGCTTATGTGGACAATCGAGGCGAGCGTGATATTGAGCTGCCGCCTGCTTATGATTTTGACTGGATTGATACCACCCGTGATCAAATGGTGAATGGTAAATATCCGCATATGAATATCTTAGACACGATATTTGTGGAAACGGTCGGTGGCGATTTGACCATCAAGATTGAGGACAATACGCAGTCCGGTCAGGGTATTTATAGTGAACCGGTCAATGACCGTACCCAGTCGCTGACCGATGCTGAGATTGCTTATGCCAAAGTGGGCAGTTTAATACTGCTTAAAATATTGCCTTATCGTGAAGAGGACTACCGTTATTTTGTTTATAACACCTTGACCGAAGCGGTACTGCGATTGGATGCGATTGGACAGTCATGTGTTCAGCTACCAGAAGACCACGGCATCATGTTTCCGGGTGGTTATTATCTACAGACGGGTGAGTATAAGCTGTTTGAGGCCAATAACGTTGGTGCTACTGACTTACGGTTTAAGCGTAAAATTGTATCGCCGAATGGGGAAGATGTTCTATTCTTATTTTACGACAGAGACTTGGGCGTTACGGGGCTGTTTCCTTATAACTTGATTAAAAAGCAATTGGCGAACCCTATTTATTGCAACGGTACGGCCTTGGCTGAGAATGGCCGCTTGGTGCTGTTTAGTGACCAAAGCGAGCCGTCTCGTATTCATCCGATGCAGATATGGCACACGCCTTATGCCTCACACGAGTATGTAAGTGAGTTGCCAGAGAGCACGAGCTTCTATGGCAAGATTGGCAATAAAGAATTGGTGCGCGGTATCTCAGATCTTTATAGCATTACCCGCCTCATTGACAATCAAAGCGTGTCGCAGAAGCTCTATGAAGAGCTTACCAATAATACCAGCCGACTCTTTGACAGCTATTATTGGTTGTCTGAGCCTGAGCTGAGCGAAGTCGCCAGTAGTATTAAAGAAGTGACGGCCACGGCTGAGCTGGTGATTGATGAGTTCGCCAAAGTACAAAGTATCCAAAAGCAAACCCAAACTGCGCTAGCCGATGCCGATACCCAGCAAAGTGAGATTTTGCGGCAGATACGGGTCACTAGTTTTGAGTCTGCCAGTGATTATGTCGATCAGTTGTCAGCGTTAAGACGCCAAAAAGGCCGTTTGGTCAGCTTGGAAGATTTGCGTTATCTGGATGCTGATAAGTTACGAGCATTGCAGACGCAGTTAGAAGAAGCCGAAAGCGAACTGGCTGAAAAGACCGTGCTGTTCTTAAGCGGGGAAGAATCGCTATCAAGCTACGAAGGCATATTAATAGATGTCAGTGAGCGCTTAAACACCGCAGAAACCAATGCTGAGCTAAAACCTATACTAGAAAAAATCGATGAGACAGCGCAAGGGTTAGATTTATTAACCGAGTTGCTAGGCACGTTGGATGTGGCTGATGCTACGGTGCGTACGCAAATTATCGATGATATATCGACTATCTATGCGAGCCTAAATCAGAGCAAAGCCAAGCTCAATCATAAACGCAAAAATCTAGGCTCAGCGGAGGCCGTTGCACAATTTGGTGCGCAGTTTAAGCTGTTCGGGCAATCTATTGCCAATGCATTATCCATTGCCAATACCCCTGAGAAATCAGATGAGCAAATGGCAAAATTATTAGTGCAGCTAGAAGAGTTAGAGAGCCAGTTCGCTGATCCAGAGACCAACAGCGGCGATCAGTTTTTAGCCGATATCATCAGCAAACGTGAAGAGATTTACGAGACCTTCGAAAATCATAAGCAGCAATTACTCGATGCCCGTAACCGTAAAGCGCAAAACTTAGGTGATGGTGCGCTACGAATGCTTGAGAGTATTAAAAAACGCACGCAAAGCACTGGCGTCACAGGTTTTACAGAAGAAGAAGCACTAAATACGTATTTCGCGGCTGATGGTCTGGTGCAAAAAGTCCGCAACATCGCAAAAGAGTTGCAAGCGATGAGCTTTAGCGTAAAAGCTGATGACATCGATGCCCGCCTAAAAGCCATTCAAATCGAGAGTTATAAGAGTCTAAAAGATAAGTCGGACTTGTTTGAAGATGGTGGTCAGATTATTAAACTGGGCAAGCACCGTTTTTCGGTCAATACTCAGCCACTTGATTTGACGTTATTGAGTCGTCAGCAGTCAGATGGTAATCGTGTTTTAAATCTACATCTAACGGGCACAGACTATTATGAAGTGCTTAATAACACTGAGCTGAACGCATTGCGCCCGTATTGGGACATGAATATCGCCTCTGAGTCTGATACCGTTTACCGCGCTGAGTACTTGGCCTATAGCATTATCGAAAGTGCTAAGAACAGCCAGGAGGGTTTGACTGAAGCGCGCCTATATCAAGCATACGATGCGACTGTCATTACGCTCGATATTAATGGTGATATTGATAATGACAGTCCATTGTCCAAATTGGTCAAAGCTTACGCGACCCCTCGCTATCAGCTCGGCTATGACAAAGGTATTCATGATCATGATGCCACGTTATTACTGATGCAAATACTGCCGACTTTGCGCGAGGCAGGGTTGCTGATTTATACCCCGCAAGTACGTGCCTTGGCGCAATTATTCTATTGGCAGCTGAATATCGTACAAGCGCTGGGCTTAGACAGCTTACGCCAGTTCGGTTATGACGCTTGGTTAAATGAGTCTGTGCTGACGCGTGCAAATAACTGGACGGATAGAGCTGCGACCGCCGAGCAACTGCGCCGTGCATTGGGCAGTGATACGGCCAAATTGCTATTGGTCGAAGATATGAGCCAAGTGATGCGTGATTTTGTTGTCGCTCATAATGATGGCAATATTGGTGGTGATACCGGTGCTAGCGTTGATAAAGATGGTAGCGTTGATAACGGTGCTAATATCTTCAAACCAAGCTATATTCAGCTTGCCTGCGAATATTTGGTGAGCGTGATGGGGCAGTCGGCTGAATCGAATGCAGTCGCAAACAGCACAGTAAACTGGCAAACCAGCCAACAAGCGCAGCAGTTGTGTGAGCAGCTAAGTCAAACCCTAAATAGTGCGTCAGGTAGCATGCAAGCGACGGCCAGTTTTGATCAACTACAGTCTTCTATTAGCAAGCTTGGATTCCAGCCAAAATCAGCCTATGAGCTATTGGCAACCTGGTTCTATGCATTGCTTGAGAAGATTTACGGTGAGAATGAATCGGCTAACGTAGCGACTGATGGCATCAACGAAGCAGGTGAAGCACTCAGCGAAGCTCAGCTTGCCGAGATTGACGCACAAAACGCGCTACGCAAGCAGCAGTTAGAAAGTGGTCGTCATTATGTGCCGGAGGCGATAGCCGTTTTACTTACTCAATTGAACGATGCCCAACGTGAAGCTTTGGTGCAACGATTGATTGATTCAGGTGCTAGCTTTGATAAACGGATGGGTGTTAAAGGGTTAGGCAGTACAAGCGCAAGTACTACGCCATCTGCTTTATCACTTTCCTCAATCACCTCGTTGCCAGTTTCATCGACTCCGTCATTGACCAGTATTAATAATCCGCTCAATCAAGTGCAAAGCTTTGAACGTAGCACGGGTAAGGTATCGCTTGAAATACAAGTGAATCATCTACTAGGTGAGCATCCGCGTATTCATCAGCAGACCTTAACTTTTGCGGTTGATGATTTCTTAAATCGTCTGCATCATCATGATACCCAAGTCATCCCTGCCTATAGACGTTATCTGGCCATGCGCTCAGAGATATTACATGACTCAAAAGAGACGTTGCGACTGGACGAGTTTATGCCACGTCCATTGTCTTCATTTGTGCGTAACCGTCTGATTAATGAGAGCTATCTGCCACTCATCGGTGACAACCTCGCCAAACAGATGGGCACGGTCGGTGAGGATAAGCGTACCGATTTGATGGGTATTCTCATGATGATATCGCCACCAGGGTATGGTAAAACCACCTTGATGGAGTACGTGGCGAACCGTCTGGGCCTTATCTTTATGAAGATTAATTGTCCATCACTCGGTCATGATGTGACGTCTTTAGATCCCGAAAAAGCGCCCAATGCTACCGCACGAGAAGAGCTGAATAAAATCAACTTAGCTTTTGAGATGGGCAATAATGTCATGCTTTATCTCGATGATATTCAGCATACCCATGCGGAATTTTTACAGAAGTTTATCTCACTCGGTGATGGTACGCGCCGTATCGATGGTGTTTGGCAAGGTAAAACCAAAACCTATGATATGCGTGGCAAAAAGTTCTGCGTGGTCATGGCAGGTAACCCATATACCGAGAGCGGCGAAGCCTTCAAAGTGCCAGACATGCTCGCCAACCGTGCCGATATCTACAACTTAGGTGATATCATGAGCGGCATGGAAGAAGTGTTTGCGCTCAGTTATATCGAAAACTCTCTAACTTCTAATACTGTCCTCGCGCCACTGGCCAACCGCGACCTAGCGGATGTCCATCGTCTCATCAAAATGGCGAAAGCGGACAATGCGAATCTTGCACAAGCCCAAAGCGGTGATTTGACGTATCCGTATAGTACCTCAGAGATTAATGAGATTGTCGCGATCTTGCGTCATATGTTTAGGGTGCAAGAGGTCATTCTAGACGTCAACCAAGCCTATATTGCCTCGGCCTCGCAAGATGACAAGTACCGCGTTGAGCCGATATTTAAGCTGCAAGGTAGTTATCGTAATATGAATAAAATGACCGAAAAGCTGTCGGCGGTCATGAATGAGAGTGAGCTAAATCAGCTGATAGATGATCACTATCTGGGCGAGTCACAGCTATTGACTCAAGGCGCAGAGAGTAACTTGCTCAAGCTTGGTGAGATGCGCGGTGTCTTGACCGAAGCAGAAATGCAGCGTTGGGCGCAAATCAAAGCCGACTTCTTGCGTAACAAAGCCATGGGCGGTGAAGATGGTGACACGGGCGCGCGTATCGTTGCCCAATTGGTCGATTTGGCCAGTGGCTTCAATGCCATCAGTAGCCAGTTTGAGACATACTTAACGAAAAATGATCCAGAACAAATCGCTCGCTTACGAGAAGCAGGGCAACAAGCGCAGCTCGATGCGCAGTTAAACGGCCAATTAGAAGCACAGAAAATCCTTGCCGATAGTGTCATTAATAATGCCAAAGTTGTCAGCGACAGTATCGATAATGGCTTTGAGAAAAGTCTGAATCAGCTGATGCAAATATATAAGCATGATCACAATGCTGAAAAGGCAGAAGGCGAGTATCTCAAGCAAAACCAAGAGGTGCAAAAAGCACTGATGGTGCAGCTGGTCAACGCCGTTGAACAACTGGCACAGAAAATGGCGGATAGCCTGTCTAATAGTTTAACTGAAAGCCTGATTAAAAATGAAGAGCATCAAACCGTAGATAGCGATGCGCCTGATATCACTCAGCAGACCGCGCTTATAGCAAACGCATTAAAAGAAGCGCTTGCACCGCTGACGATGCGTATGGATGAGAAATTACTTATTGATAGCAGTACCGATCAATCAGGCAAGCTCATCGTTAATAGTCTCAACAGACTTAATAAAATCTTTGATGATTATGACTAATTACTACTGATTAATAGCTGACGATTAGTCACTACTGGTTAACAGCTATGATTGATGGCTAACGATTAAGCGTTAATGCTTAATTATTAACGCTCATGAGCCATGCTGATGACTTGCACTTATGAACATCACTTATGAATAGCACTATAAATAGGGCTTATGATTAAGAGACAGTGGTAATATAGTCGGCAACAGCTACTTTGGATACAATGACGGCGAGTAAAGTTGCTACAAACAGTAGGTTGAGCAAGCCTAACACCGTATCCGATGATAGTGAATCGACTATAGATTAAACAAACCAATGAGAAAGTTATGGCGCACAAAAAGAAGAACGTCCGCAAAAAACTCTGCCCTGTCTGCGAGCGCGAGTTTAGTTGGACTAAGAAGCTGGATAAAAACTGGGAGAGCATGGTCTATTGCTCCGACCAATGCCGACGGGTGAAAAAGTATGAAGGGCTGGATCATCAAAAAGAAGCTAGGTAGGCAGTAAACGTTAACCATAGATATGAGACATACGGAACAAGGGAGCAGACGATGGCACATAAAAAGGTAAACCTACCGCAAAAAACCTGCCCCGTCTGTCAGCGCCCGTTTACGTGGCGTAAAAAATGGGAGAAGGATTGGGAGCAGGTGATTTATTGTTCGGAGCGGTGTCGGCGGGGTAAGGGTAAAGTAGAATAAACAGAACATTGAACAATTTTAATATACATCAGGGACGAGTATGCATCTATCAAATATAAAGTTATGGAATTATCGTAAATTTGGTTCAAAAACTTTTGAACTTTCTAAGCCAAGTCTCAATCTTGAATTTACCAAAGGGCTTAATGTTATTATTGGTGAAAATGATTCAGGTAAGACTGCAATTGTCGATGCTATTAAACTGGTCTTAAAAACGCACAGTTATGATTACATTCGAGTGGAAGATGAAGATTTTTTCCAAGACTCTTTAAGATTCAGGATTGAGCTTAAGTTTTCAAATTTATTAGACGAAGAAGCTGCACATTTCACAGAGTGGTTGGGTTGGGATACAGACAATGGTGGAAAAGTAACTCCGTATCTAAAACTTATATATGACGTTCGCCGAATAAAAGAGAGAGTGCTACCTTCTGATGTTAGAGCAGGCGCAGATGATGAGGGTTATCCATTAACAGCCGAAGCAAGAGATTACTTGAAAGCTACTTATTTAAAACCATTGAGAGACGCTAAAAACGAGTTAGTAGCAAAGAGAAACTCCCGATTAGCTCAAGTCCTTTTAGGAGATGTGGCATTTAAAGGAAAAGAAGACAACCATGAATTACTCAGTTTGTTCAAACAACTTAACAGTAGTATGACTGAATATTTTGAAGGTAATTTGCAAGTCAATAGTCCTGTGCCCACTAGTAGTTCAACAGTTCCGCAAGATGGTAAAAAAATAAAAGACAATATCGATAAGTATGTACAGAACTTTTACGGTGCACATGCTGAAACCGAGTTTTTCGCAAGTGAGAATACTTTAAAAAGCATTCTCGAAAAATTGACCCTTGGGCTTAAAAATGAAATTAATCTTGGTTTAGGAACGCTAAATCGTCTATTTATGGCGACTGAATTATTACATTTGAATAAGCAAAACTGGACAGGTTTACGTCTTGGTTTGATTGAGGAATTAGAAGCTCATCTTCATCCTCAGGCTCAAATGCAAGTAGTAGAATACTTACAGAAACAAGATGATATTCAACTGATTCTTACTTCTCATAGTCCTAATTTAGTATCTAAACTCAAATTGCAAAATCTTATTGTTTGTTATGGCGGAAACGCTTTTCCTATGGGAAGTAATCACACTAAGCTCGAAAAAGATAATTATAAATTTTTAGAGAAGTTTCTAGATACAACAAAAGCTAATTTATTTTTTGCAAAAGGAGTTATTTTTGTTGAAGGTTGGTCTGAGGAAATATTACTACCTAGCCTTGCTAAGCTTATAGGTATAGACCTAACAGCGCAGGGTATTTCAATTGTTAATATTGGGAATATCGGTTTTGAACACTATATTCGTATATATTTACGCGAAAATGAACCACATATGAAAATACCTGTTGCCGTGGTTACTGATCTTGATATACAGGTCTATGAAAGAACTGAAAATAATTTTAATAAATTAGATGAAAAATTGATCGAGTCTCAGATTATAACTAAAAAGACCGAAATGGAAGATAAGAATAGAAATAATATTAAATATTTCATTGCACCATCATGGACTCTAGAATATTCGTTATTGAAATCGACAACCTTAAAGAAAGAGTTTAAACAAACGCTGAAAGATTCCCACACAAAAACTAATTGGGATAATGACTATGAATTAGAGCTTGCAAGAAAGCTTATTAATGGTGGACTGCATAAAACAGATGTTGCTTGTAGATTAGCTAGTGTAATAGATGAAGATTTGGATAAAATCGAAAGTGAACGTGAAATTGAACTAGATCAAAACGATGATTACATAGGATATTTACTTGATGCCATCCGCTATGTAGCAGGAGTAAGCGATAATGCTGATAACGGATGAAGATATAAATTACGCAGAAAAGCTATTACTAGTAGATGGTCAGTCTTTCGATGAAGAACGTAGAGACTTTATCAAAAATATGCAAACGATAGACTTGCAAGCAGTCCCTGGAAGTGGGAAAACAACTGCATTACTAGCTAAGTTAGTAATACTAGAAACTAAGTTACCGCTTGAAGGTGGTGTTGGTATATTGGTGTTGTCCCATACAAATGCTGCTATTGATGAAATTAAACATCGAATTCAAAGCTATTGTCCAAAATTATTCGCTTACCCTAATTTCATAGGTACGATCCAAAGTTTTGTGGATACGTTTTTAGCAATTCCTTATTATAGTAATATATTTAAAAGAAAAATAAGTAGATTAGACAATGAGATATATGAAGAGTTTGCTTTAAGAAGATATTCCAAACTAAAAAATATAAATTATAGTACTTTTAATTGGTTAAAGAGAAAGAATGATCCGGAGAAATATTTTTTAAATCTTAGGTTTGATAAAGATTTAAATTTAGTTGAAGGTTTGCATGGAAATGTATGTCTACAAAATAAGAATGAAAAAAGTTCCCAATCTTATCTGTGCCTTAGAGATATTAAAATAGATATTCTTAGGTCAGGCTGTTTGCATTTTGATGATGCCTACATAATTGCAGAAGACGCAATTATGTCGACTGGAATATTAGAAATACTCCAAAAGCGCTTTCCTTTCGTCTTTGTTGATGAAATGCAGGATATGGGACAACACCAATACGAGCTAATAGAGAAATTATTTCATCGAAATAATTGTGACTGTATCTTACAGAGAGTTGGAGACATAAATCAAGCTATATACAATTTGGGAAAATCAGATGCTAACTCTATATGGCAACAAAGAGAACCAACGTTACCTTTAGCAAACAGCCATAGACTTAGTCCAAATATTTCAAATATAGTTAATCGTTTAGCTGTAAACGCTGTTGATTATGCGGTTCAGGGTAATAATCACAGTGCACTCCTAAGGCCTCATATTCTATGTTTTAATAATGAAACTATAAAGAAGGTTATTCCTTTTTTCTCACGTTTGGTGCATCAATATTATAACGAGGAAAAGTTGCCCAACTTTGGTAGAAAGCCTATTAAGGCAATTGCATGGAGTGTCAATTGGAAAGAAGATGAAGCAAGTCGGAATGATATTTCTAGGTTAAGATTAGAAGATTATTTTACTTCATTTGATGTTAATACGAATAGTCCAAAAATTGACTATAAGTGCCTAAAAGAGTATCTGACCCATCATCTAAAAGATACGAATACTCTAGCACCTATCAGAAAAAATATATTGAACGCTTTTATCAAAATACTAAGAATAGAAAATATAAAAGATAATAGTCCAAATAACTCAATGTTTTATACAAAACGTAAATTACTTAACAAGATAAAAGATGAAAACGAAGAGCTTTATGCTAAATTTAAGCTTAAGCTTTACCAGTGGTCTGTTGGCGTGGTCAAAGGTGATATTGATGATGTATTGGTAAACATACAGTCTTTTGTCCCAGAGCTATTAGAGTTTTTTGAATGTTCGGTTAATAAGTGTCAGCGATTCATTACAGATGAAGATATTAGAGAGGTTGAAGGTATTGAAATTATAGCGCAATCGAATAGTTATTATGAAGATGGATTTGAAATCGATATTACAAGTGTGCATTCTGCAAAGGGACAAACCCATTGTGCCACTTTATATCTAGAGTCTTACTATCACGGCTATGAAGCTAAAAAGCTTAAAAATTTTTTCCTTGGGGGAGAAATAGATTTAAGTAAGAGTAGGCAGGTTGAGGCATCTAAAATGATGTATGTAGGTTTTTCACGCCCAATGGATTTGCTATGTTTCGCTGTTCATGAAGATAGATTAAATGATTTGAGAGAAAGTCTTGGAAACGACTGGGAAATTATTAATATGTTTAGCGAGAGCTAGAATTAGATATACATATTTGTTATTTTGCTAGTCTATCATTTAAAAAAGCGGGCTTTCAAATAGAAGCCCGCTTTTCTGTTGTTTAATAAAACACTCCTACAAATTCGGATTTAACCACTTCTCAGCAGTCTTCATATCCCAGCCTTTACGCTCAGCATAACTCTCTAACTGATCACGGCTTATCTTACCGACGTTGAAATACTCACTGTCAGGATGCGAGTAATAGAATCCGCTGACCGATGACGCAGGCCACATCGCATAGCTTTCGGTTAGCGTTGTACCAATCGCATCTACCGTACCGAGCCAATCAAACAATTTGCCTTTTTCGGTATGCTCAGGGCAGGCAGGGTAGCCAGGCGCAGGGCGGATACCCACGTATTTCTCTTTGATCATCTCATCATTAGTGAGTGATTCAGTCGGTTGATAGCCCCAATACTCTTTACGGATGAGCTCATGCAGATGCTCAGCAAAGGCTTCAGCTAAGCGATCAGACAATGCCTGCACCATGATGGCATTATAGTCATCACCTGCTGCTTTGTACTTTTCAGCCAGTGCTTCTGTACCGACGATAGAGACGGTAAAGCCGCCCAAGTGGTCAGTGTGGGTGTTAGATGGTGAGATAAAGTCTGCCAAGCTAAAGTTAGGCTTGCCGCTGGCCTTGTCGCTTTGCTGACGTAAGTGCTCGAATTGATATTCTGCTGCGCCGCCTTTAGTAGTACGGTCATAGACAGTAACGGTATCGGCACCCGTACGGCGAGCTGGCATAAGTTTGAACACCCCTTTGGCGACGATTAATTTTTCATCAATCATCTTTTGCATCAGCTCATTGGCATTATCGAACAAATCGCGTGCCGCTTCGCCGACTACATCATCTTGCAATATTTTCGGATACTTACCGACCAGTCCCCAAGAGATAAAGAATGGTGTCCAGTCGATATAAGGCAGCAGGTTAGCGATTGGATAGTCATCAAATATCACTTGCCCCAGCTTATTGGGGACTGGTGGCACATAGTTTTCCCAATCATACTGAAAACCAATCTTGACCGATTCGGCATACGTGACCTTCGCCGCTTTTGGTTGACGCTTGGCAAGGCGTTCACGTACTTTGACATACTCTTCGCGAGTTTCATCGATAAGCGCTTGACGGTGTTCTTTGGAGAGCAGTTTGGTGACTACACCGACTGAGCGTGAGGCATCAGATACATAGATGACGGCATCATTTTGGTATTGTGGCTCGACTTTGACCGCGGTATGCGCTTTGGAGGTCGTTGCACCGCCAATCATCAAGGGTAGCGTCATGCCGCGCTCTTGCATTTGCTTGGCGACATAGACCATCTCATCGAGACTTGGGGTAATCAGACCTGACAAGCCAATGATATCGACTTCTTCTGCGATAGCGGTATCGAGGATTTTTTCACACGGCACCATGACACCCAGATCAACGATATCATAGCCGTTACAGCCCAGCACCACGCCGACGATGTTTTTACCGATATCGTGGACGTCGCCTTTGACCGTTGCCATGAGGATTTTGCCTTTCTTTTCACCCTCGACTTTTTCTGCTTCGATATACGGATTTAGCCACGCAACGGATTGTTTCATCACTCGCGCAGATTTCACGACCTGAGGTAAGAACATTTTACCGGCACCAAATAAGTCACCGACGATATTCATCCCGTCCATGAGTGGCCCTTCGATGACTTCTAGCGGCTTGGGGTATTTCTCCCATGCTTCTTTAGTATCGGCCTCGATAAAGGTCGTGATGCCTTTGACCAGTGCATGAGCGATGCGCTCTTCTACTGTGCCTTCGCGCCAGCTCATATCAACGGTGCTGTCTTTTTTCTTACCACCGTTTTGGTAGTTCTCAGCCACAGTCATCAGACGTTCGGTGGCATCTTGACCGCTCTCACCTTGGTTGCGGTTGAGCATCACATCTTCGATGGCGTCACGAGCTTCTTTTGGAATATCGTCATATAACTCAAGCATGGCAGGGTTGACGATACCCATGGTTAAGCCATTCTGAATCGCATGATAGAGGAATACGGAGTTGATGGCTTCACGGATAGGATTACCACGGAAACTGAACGAGACGTTAGAGACACCGCCGGATACCATCGCATTGGGCAAGTTATCGGTAATCCATTTGGTGGCATTGATAAAGTCCGCACCATAATTATTATGCTCAGTGATACCAGTGGCAACGGCAAAAATGTTCGGGTCAAAAATAATGTCTTCTGATGGGAAACCAACTTCATTGACCAACACATCATAGCTGCGTTGACAAATCTGAATCTTACGCTCGTAAGTATCGGCTTGACCGTCTTCATCAAATGCCATGACGATAACGGCGGCACCGTAGCGCATGCAAAGCTTGGCACGCTCAACGAATTCAGTATGACCTTCTTTTAATGAGATAGAGTTGACAACGGACTTGCCTTGGATACGCTTAAGGCCTTCTTCGATGATGTCCCATTTAGACGAGTCAATCATCAGCGGTACGCGGCTGATATCAGGTTCACCAGACACCAAGTTGACGAAATGAATCATCGCTTGCTTAGAGTCGAGCATGCCTTCGTCCATATTGATATCGACGATTTGCGCGCCGCCTTCGACCTGATCTCGTGCCACATCGAGCGCTTCGGTGTAGGCTTCGGTTTTAATCAAGCGTAAAAACTTTTTAGAGCCTGTGACGTTGGTACGTTCACCCACGTTGACGAACAAGCTATCTGCATTAATAGTAAATGGCTCAAGACCTGACAAACGGCAGGCAGGTGGGATATCTGGAATGACGCGCGGTGGATAATTTGCCACCATTTTAGCGATTTGACGGATATGCTCAGGCGTCGTACCACAACAGCCACCAACGATGTTTAAGATACCTGCTTTGGCAAAGCCTTCGAGCAGGGCGGCGGTTTGTTCGGCTGTTTCATCATATTCACCAAACTCGTTGGGCAGACCTGCGTTCGGATGCGCGGACACATAGGTATTAGCAATGTTCGATAGCGTTTGGATATGCGGACGCAGCGCATCAGCGCCTAATGCGCAATTAAAGCCAACCGATAATGGCTTGGCATGGCGGATTGAATTATAAAAGGCTTCAGCGGTTTGACCTGATAGCGTTCGACCTGAGGCATCGGTAATGGTGCCCGAAATCATAATCGGTAACTCAAAACCAATGTCATCAAACACACCCGTAATGGCGAAGATTGCTGCTTTGGCATTGAGCGTATCAAATATTGTTTCGATGAGGATGAGGTCGACACCGCCTTCTATCAGGCATAAGGTCGCTTCATGATAATTTAGTACCAATTCGTCAAAGGTAATGTTACGAAAAGCTGGGTCATTGACGTCCGGTGATAGCGAGCACGTGCGTGAAGTTGGCCCTACGACACCAGCGACAAAACGCGGTTTCTCAGGCGTTTTTGCCGTAAATTCATCCGCCGCTTGACGGGCAATCTTGGCTGCTGTCTTATTCAGCTCTGGCACTAGATACTGCATATCGTAGTCAGCCATCGACAGACGCGTACCGTTAAAGGTATTGGTCTCGATGATATCGGCACCAGCTAGCAGATGATCGTGATGAATGTCTTTAATCATGTGCGGCTGTGTCAGTACCAATAAATCATTGTTACCGCGTACGTCTTGATTGATATCGGCAAAACGCTCACCACGATAATCTGCTTCTTCTAATTTATAGGTCTGAATCTGTGTACCCATCGCCCCATCTAACATCAAGATGCGTGATGCCATTTGCTCGGTGATACGTGCACGTGCCGTCAATTGCTGTTCTTTATAAGGAAACACGGCAGGTGGCGTTAAAATAAAGTCATCAGCGGATGATGGATTAGAAGTAGGATCAGATTGAGAAGTCATCGTTTGAGTCATAGGAGCGCTGCTTATATCGTCAATGTTATAAAAGGGGAAGTAATAAGAATAAGAATAATAAATAGCGTGCAACATTCATAAAAGGCGTGGGCAAATCCGCATTATTCTAGCATGAAAATCATACCTCACGTGGGACAGTACTTATTCCTCTTTGGCAATATGCTAGACAAAAAATCTGCCTGTTGATTGAGTGAGCATGATGTTCAAATTTTATGACATTAAATGATTAGGAACAAATGAATATCATTTCGCTTAAAGATTACATAAAGCTTTGTTTCTATAAATGAAAGCACAACGATTGTGCTTAAAAGTCAGACAGAGTTTACACCTGTACTACAAAAAGTTGCGTAAAGAGGAATTGATAAAGCTTGGTTATATGTTAATTTAATTTCAGAATGATTGATGTTTCATAAGCAATACTTACTAGTAAATGTTAATAGTTGTATTAGTGACATCTAACATTTACCACTATTATTAGCGCTAGTATTTGCTATAAGGGAAGACGATCTAATCTGCAAGACAGTTATAGAACAGTCAATAAATACTCAATCATTAAGGATAATGTTATGAAGCTTACTAAAATTGCTACCATCGGTACATTAGCACTCTCAATCGCTGGTTTGAGCGCTTGTAATAATATGATGCCAAGCAAAAGCGCAGCCATGAAAGCGCCTATGCACAGTCAATCTATGGCAAAAATGAATGTGGTACAAGTTGCCCAAAGTAATCCTGACTTCTCGCTACTGGTCGAAGCCGTCGTAGCGGCAGATTTGGCGGGTGCTTTGTCTAACCCGAATGCAAACTATACAATATTTGCGCCGACCAATGCCGCATTTGTACAAGTCTTGCAAGAAACAGGCATGAGCAAAGCACAACTATTTGCCAACAAGCCACTATTGACTAAGATTTTAGGCTATCACGTGATTAACGGTGCTGCGCCAGTATATGCGAAAGACGTTAAACCGGGCAATATCACTATGTTCAGTAAAGATACTCTGATGGTCACCAATCAGGGTAAATTGATGGACGAAAATGGTCGTACTACCAATATCATAAAAACCGATATTGCTGCTAATAACGGTGTAGTACATGTTATCGATAGAGTATTACTGCCCAAATAAGATTGATTTAAAAATTTTAGTCAAAGAATTATATCCCTATTACTTTGTATGATGCAGTTGGTATGAGTACCAGCTACCGTCTTTGATGACATGACTATTAAATACACGCTACTTTGATTGCTAACGGTTTTAGATGAAGCTCCTTTAGATGAAATTGCTGGCATTTAGAATATTTGAGATATTTTTAAGCGTGTCATCATTATTGTTTAACACTACGACAATAAACGACAGTCATCTTTGTTTCTTGTTGAAAGCTTTGATCATTTAACAATTTAAATCATTCGACTTCAATCATTCGACGGATGCTACTGACAAAGTAGATGGTCCATCTGGACTCATACATAAGGATATACTCATGCTAAAAAGAACCCTATTATCTCTGGCGCTTGCCATGACCATTTTGCCGCTAGCCGCTTGTAATGACGACGACAATGATTTTTCAGTTGTTGTAGAAGCGCCAACACAAAATATTGCAGAAATTGCTGCTGAAAATAAAGATTTAACCATTCTTAACGCTGCATTAAAGGCATCTGGACTTGATAAAGTTTTGATGTCATCAGAGGACGAATTTACTGTATTTGCACCTACTGATGCTGCATTCGCTGAATTATTAGAAGAGCTTGATGTGACGTCAGAAGAGTTATTGGCTGACAAAGAGCTATTAACCATGGTCTTAACTTATCATGTTATCCCCAATATGACAGTCAAAGCTGCTGACATTCCTTATGGCGACAGTATCGAAACAGTCAATGGTCAAGCGTTCTCTATTAGTGATGCCAATATCATTATGGATGCAAGTGGGGATACCTCTAAAATTATCAAAACAGATGTATTGGCCACTAATGGCGTCATTCACCTCATTGACGACGTATTGCTACCTACTGACAAGTCTATAGTCGATCTAGCCGTTGCCACAGAGGATCTCAGTATCCTCAAAGAAGCGGTGGTAGCAGCAGGATTGGCTGATGCCCTCGCTGATGAAGACGCTGACCTTACCGTCTTTGCACCAAACAATGCCGCTTTTGCTAAATTATTAGCTGAACTTGATATAAGTAAAGAACAGTTATTACAAGATAAGCCGTTGTTGACGAAAGTGCTCACCTATCATGTGATTGAAGACGACCGCGTCTTTGCCTCTGAAATTATGGCAGGCAGTCAAGAGATGCTAGAAGGCAGTAGCATCACATTTGACGCTAAAAAACAAATTACCGATGGGAGAAATCGTACCTCTAATATCGTGACCGCGAATATACAAGCGAACAATGGAGTTGTACACGTGATCGATACAGTGTTGCTACCTAAGTAAGCATTAATCCGAAATTAATCAGTTAAAATTATAGTTATTGGTATAGCAGAGGCGACATTATTACTATTGTTTAGTTGCTATCATTTGCAACAGATAAGTGGTTCGCTGTTATATACATTAACTGGGTTAAGTTATTTGTCAAACAAGTCACTTAACAGACTATCCCTTTATAAGGAAATACTTATGTTGAAGAAAAACTTACTTTCTATTGCTGTCGTTACAGCTGCCATGTCATTAGCCGCTTGTAATGATAAAGAAGCAGTTACTGATCCTGTTGAGCCTGAAGTGACTACTGAAGAAGTGGTTGTAGAGCCTGTTGCCGAAGTTGAGCCAATGACTGAAGCCGATCCAATGGCCGATACTGCTGCGACGCAAAGCATTGCTGAAATAGCAGCTGGCAACGAAAATCTAACGATTCTAACGGCTGCGTTACAAGCTGCTGGCTTAGATACAATGATGATGGATGCTGGGACTTATACAGTATTTGCACCAACTGATGATGCATTTGCTCCTGTGCTAGAGAAGCTAGGCGTTACTAAAGAAGAGCTATTAGCCGATACAGATCTACTGAAAAAAGTACTTCCATATCACGTAGTGCCTATGGTTGTTATGGCAGCTGACATTCCTTATGGTACTGATGTTGCTACTGTAAATGGTGCTACTATCAATATTAGTGATGCTAATGTCATCACTGATGCGACTGGTAACACGGCTAATATTACTGGTACAGATATCATGGCAACGAACGGTGTGGTTCACACTATCGATGCAGTATTGATGCCTGAGTAAGTTGTTTCTATAGTCTCTTTATTTATGATTAATTAATTATTTAAATAATGACGTCGAAGAAGCCTAGCTATTGAGCTGGGCTTTTTTGCGTTTGGGGGATACCTAATGTTTACCATAGCATTGATATAAATCAGTCGCATGAAAACGGTTCAATGTAGTGGAGAGTAAGATAAATGAGCCTCTCATTGGTTTAAAATGATGCAAGTTTAATGATGAATGATGAACGATGAACGATGAATGATGAATGATGAATGCAAAGGTTTGAAACAGAAAAGCCCGAAACGATGGTTTCGGGCTTTTGTTTTGGAGGTTTGAATAACAATTATGTTAAAGAATGATAGCTACGTTATAGAATATTACTTATGCTCTTTACGTAGTGGATCTGCTGCCATTCTTTGTTGCTCTTTTAGATGACGCTCTTCCCAATAAGGGGCGTTTTTGATGCCGAATTTTGCAGGATCAAAACTGTAGCGCTCAACACCTGCTTTACGCTGTGCTTCATAGTCTTTTAGCATAGTAAGCGTTGGACGAGCCACAATGAAGATGACCAAAATACCAACGATGTTCAACCAAGCCATAAGCCCAACACCAATATCACCAATAGCCCAAATGTAGCCAGCTGAGTTTAGGCCGCCGTAAGCAACCATCACCATGATTAAGATTTTGACTAAGAATAGACCAGTCTTGTTGGCACTGCGACCGACAAAGCGCGTTAGATAAGCAACGTTCACTTCGGCGATGTAGTAGTAAGCCAAGATAGTGGTAAAGGCAAAGAAGAAGACAGCAATAGCGATAAAGGTGTTACCAAAACCACCATAAACAGATTCCATCGCCATTTGCGTGAATGCAGGGGCGTTGATTTCAGTGGTAGCAGCGACATTCTGTACGATGAACTGACCGTCTGGTAATGTTCCTTGAATGTTATAAGTACCCATTGTTAGGATCATGAAGGCAGTAGCAGAACATACTAATAGGGTATCGACATATACTGAGAATGCCTGAACCAAACCCTGCTGTGATGGATGCTCAACTTCAGCAGCAGCAGCAGCATGAGGACCTGTACCTTGACCTGCTTCATTTGAGTAAATACCACGTTTTACGCCCCAACCAATCGCTGCACCAAAACCTGCTTGAGCAGTAAATGCATCGCTAACGATTAGACCAAATACTTGTGGAATCATATCAAAGTTAGTAAACATGATGATCAGTGCAAGGACGATATAGCCCAATGCCATAAAAGGAACGGCATACTCGGTAAACGTTGCGATACGCTTGATACCACCAAAAATGATAATACCTAATACCACAAGGATAATGGCTAAGGCTACTAGACGCATTGAGCCAACTTCTAAGGCGCCAATGCTCATAACAGACCCTTCGCCCATTACCTGTGCGAAAGCATTGATAACGCCGTTTGCCTGTACACCTGGTAAAAATATACCACAAGCGAGGATAGATGAGATTGCAAAGAGGATGCCATACCATTTTTGGCCAAGTGCGCGCTCAAAATAGTAAGCTGGGCCACCGCGATATTCGCCAGTGATGACGTCTTTTTCTTTATAAATCTGTGCGAGCGTAGACTCAACATAAGCAGTAGATGCGCCTAAGAAGGCCACGACCCACATCCAAAATACGGCACCTGGGCCACCGAAACCGATAGCCGCAGCTACCCCAGCGATGTTACCCATACCCACGCGTCCTGCGAGTGATACGGCAAGTGCCTGAAATGATGAAATACCTTGATCACTAGATTTACCAGTAAAGAGTAATTTGATCATTTCACCGAACAGACGCACTTGTACGAAGCGCGTCATAATGGAATAAAATAGGCCCGCGCCCAAGCACAGATAGATCAGTGCGGGGCTCCAGATAATTCCGTTTACTAAGTTAACTAAACCTTCCATATGTATATTCCTAGTACTGTCTCAAAGTGGCTCTGTATGCTAGGAGTAAGCTAACTGGTTAACTTACTTATTTAAGTTAAGCAGTTAAATTATCTACATTGACTCATGTATATCCGTTAAGTCTCATACGCGCTTAGCCACTAAGAATGGACTGTAGTTGTCTGTAGTTATCCGCTTGGTTTATCAGTAATATTGACGGTTTGCTTATGCTTATTACCGATGATATGTGTATCAGCATAGTTGCAAGGCGTAAGCTGTCTCAATTACTGCGACATTTATCTTATCACTTAATATCTGAGATGAATGTTCAGTAGACCGGTGGATAAAACAGGCGGTTATAATATTAAATACTTATCATGCCGATAGCATTCAACTTTTTGTGAGCGGTATCGATTGACTACAGGGTTGATGTGGCTGATTGAAACGATTAAGCGAGTCTCTAATAATTGAGTAATATTTTACATAGAAATCAACAACTCGCTAATACTAATCAAGCCATAAGTCCACTACCAAATGTATTCAAACCGTACGGCTACGTAACTGCAATTTGCCATATTTTTGTCGTAATTACTAGAATTTTCTTTGTACAGAAGCATATATATTCATATTGAGTCAGGAAGATATGACTACAAATAACGATAAAATATCGTATGTTTTGACCATTGTTAGATATCGAATCAATAGATAAAGCCACATCAACTACACAAAAACAGAGCGATCATTAACCGCTTATCTGTCACTCCTCTATACTGGACAAGCTATGCACTAAAGATAATGCCAGTGGTTCGATGATATTTGTGAGGTAGATGTTATCAATGATAGGTAATAAAAACGAGCAATAGTCATGGGATAGCAGTGTGGTTTTGCGGTTGTGTTTTGGTAACGGCTAATTGTAAAAATAATGAGATAGCGCCATCATTGTGTAAGATATCTTATCCTATAGTTTTGTTTCGTTGATAAGAAGAGACTCTAGCAGAGCGGCATACGATTGCTATCGTACTCATTAACTGCTGTTTTTATGTTTAGTGTGGCTTTAATATAAGTGATGTGCCTTTAATTATAAAAAATATACGGCTCTAATACTTAAATAGACATACATTTGCATGACCTCTTGTATCAGCTTCAAAATACAAGCTTTAAAAAATTATTAATAAAGTGTTACTGGTTATTTATTATTTACCATTATTAGGAGAAACAATGATGACGCGTCAATCAATTGTAAAACCCATATTGCTCGCAGCCGTGTTAGCGACGTCTACCGTTGGTCTAAGCGGTTGTGGCTACAACAACCTGCAAGCTCAAGATGAGCAAGTTACCGCGTCGTGGTCAGAAGTGGTGAACCAATATCAACGCCGCGCTGATTTGGTGCCAAACTTAGTCAAAGTCGTGCAGCAGTATGCTGAGCAAGAACAAGAAGTGTTTACTCAAGTAGCTGAGGCACGCTCTCGTGCTGGTAGCATTACTGTGACGCCAGAAGTACTGAATGATCCAGAAGCGATGGAGCGTTATGCAGCTGCACAGGAACAGATGACAGGTGCACTATCACGTCTGATGGCTGTCTCTGAACGTTATCCTGAGCTAAAGTCAGATGCTTTGTTCCAAGACTTACAAGCCCAGCTCGAAGGCACTGAAAACCGTATTGCCGTTGCTCGTAACCGTTATATTCAAGAAGTGCAAAGCTACAATACGACGGTGCGCCAGTTCCCAACTAACATTACAGCAAAAGTATTTGGTATGAATGCCAAGCCAAACTTTAGCGTGGCGAATGAAGACGCTATTTCAACCGCACCAAGTGTTGACTTCGGTGATGATAAGTCAGCGACAGCTGAATAGTGGTGATTGAGTAGAGATGAAAACAGAGCGGGATTTGCCGCTCTGTTTGTTTACATTTTTATCGTTTAGCTTAGTTAGCCACTAGTTTGCTTAGCCACATTTTTAAAGGTATTGATGGATATGAATGCCTATTAAACTTAATACCAAATCCGAAAAGTACGATTAGCTATGTCAAATTTGGTTTCTTTGCTATGCTAATTTTTGTAAATGGTATCACGTAGATTCACTCAGTACAGATGTCACTTGAGGTGGTATAGATTAGATGAACAATTCAAAAGCAATCCTATCAGTATTACTGTTCACACTCAGCGTCAGTAGTGCGTCTGTGTTGTATGCTGCGCCTAATGAAGCCATTGATAGTACCTCAGACATGCAAAGTCGTAGTGTTGAGGATTTGGTAGCGATTGCCAAAGCGGGCGAGTCTAATGAAGCGATCAATGACGCTGTATTGGGTAATGATGCAATCAATGATGCCATTTTAGGTAATGAGGCGATTAACCCTAATGTGGCTAATAATGAGGCAACAGTTGGGTCAACAGCCGCAAATCCTTCTCCTATACAGTCGAATGCACCCAGTGTCGATGCCGATAAGCTCATATTAAATAATCCTGTCGTTGATCAGGCTAATATTCTAAATCCGCAAGAAAAACAGCGTCTAGAGGCGCAGCTTAGAAATATTTATCAGCAAGGTCTTGCGCAAGCAGCGGTGGTTATCGTTCCTACGACCAATGGTGTTCCTATCTTTGACTATGCTCTACAAGTAGCTGAGAAATGGCAGCTGGGCAATAAAGACATTGATGATGGCTTACTCATGGTAGTCGCCGTCAATGACCGTGATATGTACATTTTGACGGGTTATGGACTAGAGGGTGTTTTACCAGATGCTGCCGTCAATCGTATTATTCGTGAAGATATCACGCCGTTATTTAAGCAAAATAACTATGGCGCTGGGATAATAGCTGGCGTTGACGCGCTCAAAACGCGGCTGACTGCTGATCCTGAGGTATTGGCTCGTGCCGATGCGCAAGCAGCCGAGCGTAGTGCACAACAAGGTTCAGACGAGCTACCATCGCCCATATTTTTATTCATTATGGCAATGATATTTGGAAGCTTTATTACCAGTATTTTTGGTCGTGTATTTGGTTCTATTATTACTGCTGGTGGGTTTTTTGCGGGATCGTTAGCCTTAGGCGGTGGTTTTTTTATGACCGTTATTATGGCTATCTTCTTATGGCTATTTTTGATTTCACGAGGTGGTGGCGGTGGTGGTAAAGGTGGATCTGGCGGCGGTCGTAGAGGCGGCGGCATGGTATTCCTACCCGGTATGGGCGGCGGCTCTGGAGGTGGTGGTTTTGGCGGCGGCGGCTTCGGTGGTGGTGGCGGCGGTTTTGGTGGCGGCGGTGCTGGTGGCTCGTGGTAGACGCTTGGTAGATGCTTAAGTAAAAACAGATACTAAACGACCGTCAGCAATGACGTATTTGAGGAAATAGTAAAATGTCAGAAAACAACGCGTCAAATCCCAGTTTTGCCCGCTGGTGGCGTCAAGTATTATTTATTCCTATATTGCATAGTAAATGGTTAACAGCAGCAGCCAAAGCACGTTTGACAGACGAGGTGACCCGTGCAGAGCGAGGGCATCGCGGTGAGGTGTTTTTGATTGTAGAAAACCATCTGCCTATACAAGACGCCTATTATATTGGCTGTCGCGAACGTGCGATTGAGCTGTTTAGTGAGTATCGAGTTTGGGATACTGAAGAGAATACGGGCGTCTTGGTGTATGTCAATATTTGCGAGCATCAGTTAGAGATCGTAGCTGATCGTGGTATCAGTGCTCATGTCAGCCCCACCGTTTGGCGGGCGATGTGTGATAAGGCCGTGTCAGGTATTGCCAATCAAAAAACCGAAGAAAGCTTGGCTGAATTGTTAGATGAAGTTGGGCAAGTGCTGCGTCAGTATTATCATTTGGAGCAGGATCCAGCGGGTAACGAGTTGTCTGATACTGTGGTGTTTTTGAAATAACGTTGATGAGGGAATCTGATGGCTTGTTATTTTGCTAGCATCGTGTTCTTTTATGGGGTTTTGGCATCAATTACAATATAATAGCGCCTCTAGAAATTGAGGGTGATTGATATATTGCTCAAGCGTCTATACAGGCTTTGCATTTATAAAGGCACTTCTCAAAAGCACTTCTCAAAAGTACTCTACTACAAAAAGCCGTCACTGGAACCCTATGATTGATTTAATAAAGAAACTACCAAAAGCTGAGCTGCATTTACATATTGAAGGCTCACTAGAACCTGAGCTGATGTTTAGATTGGCTAAAAAGAACCAGATAGAGATTCCCTACAAAGATATAGAAGATGTACGCAATGCCTACAACTTTACTAATCTACAAACTTTTTTAGATATTTACTATGCAGGCGCAAATGTTCTTATCACAAAAGATGATTTCTATGATTTAACGTGGGAATATATACTTAAGTGTGTTGAAGACAACGTCATTCATACAGAGATATTTTTTGACCCACAGACGCATACCGAACGAGGTGTGCCTTTCGAAGCCGTAATCACAGGCATCAAAGAAGCGCTCGCCGATGCTCAAGAAAAGTATGGTATTACCTCTTGTATCATCATGTGTTTCTTAAGGCATTTACCGCAAGAAGCCGCGTTTGAAACTTTAGAGCAAGCACTGGCATTCAAAGATGACATCATAGGTGTCGGTCTTGATTCGTCAGAGCTAGGCAATCCGCCATCGAAATTTAAAGAAGTTTTCAAGCAAGCTAAAGAAGCAGGTTTTAAACTGGTCGCTCATGCTGGTGAAGAGGCCGATTTTTCGTATATTTATGAAGCATTAGACTTATTAAATATCCATAGAATTGATCATGGTGTGCAATCGATAAAAAGCCCAGAGTTAATGCAGCGACTTAAAGATGAGCAAATGCCGCTGACCGTTTGCCCGAATTCAAACATCGAGTTAAAAGTCTTTGATAATTACAAAGAACACAATATCAAAGAGCTGCTAGATTATGGTCTAAATATCACCATAAACTCAGATGACCCAGCCTATTTCAAAGGTTATATGAATCAGAACTTTATAAATATATGCGAAAATTTACCACTGACAGAAGAGGATGTTGTTACTTTGGTAAAGAATTCCTTTAATGCCTCATTTATTAGTGATGAATTGAAAGCAGTATATTTGGCGAAAGTTGATCTGGCACTAAAGTAAATCAACTATGATTAGGTTTTAGATCCGAGGCTTAACGGTTGATATCAATCGTTAAGCCTTTTCTTTTTTACACGGTATGCTTTTTAGGTTCAAGCGACTTAGGTGCAAGTGACTTAGGTGCAAGTGACTTAGGTTCAGGCGACTAGAGCGCAGTGATTTTCTGGATTAATAACGGCATAATCACCCCAGCTTTTTCTGCTAAGATGATATCCACAATAGTATTCGGCGTTGGATTGGGATTTATCTCAATAATTTTGGCACCATTTTGCTTCGCTAACTGTGCGAGTCCAGCGGCAGGATAGACGAGACTGGAGGTGCCAATACTGATAAATACCTCGCAGTTCGCCGCCGCATCTTCTGCCGTTTGCCATGCTTGTACTGGTAATGCTTCGCCAAACCAAACGATATCTGGTCTGATATAGCCACCGCAATGGCGACAGGTAATCAGTGTGTCATCAAAATTGATTGTATCCTCGCTATGATACGAACCCCTCGATTGACTTTGGCAGAATGTCTTGCATTGACTACAGTGGTTATGCCACAGATTGCCATGCAAATGAGTTACCGTACTGCCAGCTTGCTCATGTAAATCATCAACATTTTGAGTGATAAGCGTTAATGATTGATTAGACGACTGAGTATGGTATTGCCACTGCGCTAAGGCAAAATGTGCAGGATTCGGTTTTTTATCTGCGACCAATTGCCTGCGCCATTGATACCATGACCACACCAGTTTTGGATCACGAATGAAAGCCTCAGGTGTCGCCAAGTCTTCCACACCATAGTTTTCCCACAAGCCTGTTTGCTTATCTCGGAAAGTTGGAATGCCACTTTCGGCTGAAATCCCTGCACCCGTTAAGATGCAAATATGCTGTTTGGATGTCAATAATTTAGCAGCAAGTTCTACTTCTGCTATTAACGCTGGTGATAATTCTGCTAACATGAGCCAACCCTTGCTAATAATGGATATCTCTTCTAATGATAGATGGAATTTGGTGGCTTGTCATATTGTTTGCCGTTATTGCCGCTTTATGGTTGTTGGCAAAGTCACGAGGCGTAAAAGTGGGTGAGACAATTCATAATAAATCGTCTAAAAGCGTGAAAAAACCTATTAATGACGACCTGCAAAAAACATCCGTACTGATCAAACAGTATTTTCCTGATTATCGAGTCACACGCAAGACCAATCATTTGTTGCTCAGTAAACAAGATAAAAAAATTGCAATGATTACGATGGATAAGAAAATTGCTTCAGGTCAGCGCCTGTTAGGTAACGTGCCCGTGATTAATTATCATCGTGTGCCTAACCGTGCCCAGCTAGCAGCTAATTTGCAGCAAGCAGAATAGGCGAGTGTTATAAGCGAAATGCCTATCATATAAGAAAACTGTCTATCAATAGACGAGCACGCACGGCGAAATCCGCAAATATTTTGAGCACGGAGTTGATAGATATTCAAGATTTAGGGTAATGCTAAGGAAGGATGACACAAATATTGTAGATACAATGATTGGTGCGCTCGGCGGGAATCGAACCCACGACCCTCGGCTTCGGAGACCGATACTCTATCCAACTGAGCTACGAGCGCATAATAACAATGGCGTACGGTATTATCAACATCATGCCTAAACGAGCGTTATGAGCAGTAAAGATGTCGAAAAATAAAGACCGCTTAGTCTAACAAATAAAATCCATAAAGCCAATGAATGAAGACAGTGATTGATGTTTTTTAAGAAAAAACAGGATAGTCATTAAACAGGCATGGCAATCTACCTGTCTTTTCCCTTATAATGGCAGGGAGAATTCATATTTATAATCACCGATTACAAGTGTGCTAGTACGCGGGATGGCTGTTTGCTATTGATAACTATTTGGTTGTCAAAGGAGGACAAGCAGAATGTCTGAGCCGTATAAGCCTTTGTATATGTAATAAGAGAACGTGACGAATGAGAAAAGTAGTTATGTTATCGGCAGCTGCCATTCTAGGAATCGCTAGTATCGCGGTGAGCCAAGCTGAAAGCGTTGTAGATACTCCTGTAACTGTTTCTGATGTAGCAGCAGCGCAGGAAGTGGTAGCAAATGCGCCTGAGCAGTTGGGTGATGATACCCAAGCTGCTGCAGATACGACTGATGGCGAGGCACCTGCCGCAGAAACTGCCGCTGCCGCACCTGCGGTTGATGAAGAGCCTATTCCGCAAGATACGCCGCAAGTGCAAAAGCTGATTGCTTTGTATCCTAACTTAATTGCTCGCATTCAGCCAGTTGCTAAAGTGTGCTTTGAAGACGATGAAGTTTGTGATGTGACGGCACGTGCCGCTGGTCCCTCAGCTGGTGACGGCCCTCGTGATGGCAAAGCAGTATACAACGCGGTATGTCAGACTTGTCATGCGGCAGGTCTACTTGGCTCACCAATCTTAGGTGACGCTGGTGCATGGGGACCACGTATCTCCAAAGGTAAAGAAACATTATATACTCATGCTATCAATGGTTTTAACGCCATGCCTGCTAAAGGTGGTGCTGATATCCCTGATGAGGAAGTTCAAAACGCTGTCGATTATATGGTTGGTGAAGCAAGCTAATTGTATTGAATATCTGGCTAAGCCTTTTACCCTATATATCAGTGGAGCGCCTATTTCATTAAATGAGATAGGCGCTTTTTTAATGATGAGTATTATCAATACGGTACTTCTAAGGCATTACAGTTGAAATTCATCAACACTAGCCTCACTTTATGACACTACACAGTCTCTTCTGTCTATTTATATTCTAAAAACATTTTTACATAAATTTATAACCAATAAAGAGGTTTTCATGTCTGAGGTACCAGCACTTGCTATCCAGAATTTATCCAAAACCTATAGCAATGGGTTTTCGGCACTCAAAGATGTCAGTTTAACCGTCCCGCAAGGAGGTTTTTTTGCGTTGCTGGGGCCAAATGGTGCTGGTAAATCAACCATGATTGGTATTATTAGCTCGCTTTTTAAACCAACAACTGGCAGCGTAAAGATCTTTGGCACCGACTTACTAGAGAATCCGTCTGTTGCTAAACAGTATCTTGGTATCGTCCCACAAGAGTTTAATTTTAATATGTTCGAAAAAGTCGAAGATATTTTGATTACACAGGCCGGTTACTTTGGTATTCCTGCCAAAGAAGCACGCCCACGGGCAAAACGATTATTAATGGCGCTAGGTCTATGGGACAAGCGCAATAGCAAGTCACGTGAGCTATCAGGTGGTATGAAGCGCCGGTTGATGATTGCAAGGGCGCTGATTCATAAGCCAAAATTATTGATTTTGGATGAGCCAACCGCTGGGGTAGATATCGAGTTACGCCGCTCTATGTGGGAGTTTATGCAGCAGATTAATATCGAAGAAAACACCACGATTATTCTGACGACTCATTATCTTGAAGAAGCGGAGCAGCTGTGCAAACGCATTGCGATTTTGGATCATGGTGAGATTCGTATTAATACTGAGATGAAGGACTTGCTAGCGCAGCTATCGGTTGAGACCTTTGTGTTTGATTTGGAGACACCGCTTACGCGTCAATTGGTTTTGGCAGGAGTGACAGACACATCGCAGCCTGATGATCAGACGCTTGAAGTCACACTGACTGAAGGCGAATCGTTGAATGGTGTTTTTGACCAGTTATCTGAGCAAGGTATCACGGTAGCCAGTATGCGTAATAAAGCCAATCGACTAGAAGAGCTATTTATGCGCTTAGTAGACAAAAATATCCAAAGTGCAGACAGCATGAAGGAGGCAGGATTGTGAGTCAAGAAATGATAGATCCTAATAAAACCATGTCATGGAATAAAAAGTGGATTGCTTTTCGCACCATTTTGTTAAAAGAGGTTCGCCGAATTCTGCGTATTTGGCCACAGACCTTGCTGCCACCAGTGATTACGATGAGTCTCTATTTTGTCATCTTCGGTAAGATGATTGGCTCGCGTGTCGGTGAAATGGGCGGCGTACCATACATGCAGTTTATCGTGCCTGGCCTCATTATGATGTCGATTATTACCAACAGTTACTCCAATGTGGTATCAAGCTTCTTTAGTGCTAAGTTCACCTCCAGTATCGAGGAGCTATTGGTCTCTCCCGTATCCAAACATGCGATTTTGATGGGCTATATTAGTGGGGGTATCTTTCGTGGACTGGCCATTGGTATCATCGTTTCGATAGTCGCACTATTTTTTACCGACCTTGGCATTGAGCATTTATTTGTGACGGTATTTACGGTACTGGGTACGTCTATCTTATTTTCACTTGGTGGCTTTATAAACGCCGTGTTTGCTCGCTCATTTGATGATATCTCTATCATTCCAAGTTTTGTGCTTACGCCATTGACATATCTTGGCGGTGTGTTTTACTCGATGGAAAACTTGTCACCATTTTGGCAAAATATCTCGCTATTAAATCCTATCGTTTATATGGTGAACTCATTCCGTTACGGTATTCTTGGTTATTCTGATGTGAATGTCTGGTATTCAATGGCCGCTATTTTTGTCTTCTGTGCGGTATTCTATACCATCGCCTATCGTTTACTCAGTAATGGCTCACGTGTGCGCTTGTAGATTAGTTTGTAAAATGTAGCTTGTCACCTTATTATAAGAGTCCAACATTGTTGGGCTTTTTTTATGAAAATTTTTTTTGTCAGAAGTATGAGTAAGGCTTTTACAGCCACTTTATTGAGTACAATCACGAGCATTGCCATCGCAGCACCATTTGCGGCAATGGATGATTATGATTGGGTCGTCATGGAGACGCCTGTAGATCCTGCAACGTATAAGTATGATTGCCATAATGACTACAAATATGAAACTTATGATGCGCTACAAAACTGTCTGTATAACTTGAGGGAAGATGCAGATAATGCGCTTAGTAAGCAATGGAATATCAGCGATAAAGTCTTTAGAGAGAGAAATGCCATTTATATCAAAGTCGCTAATCGGAAAAATCCACTAGTATTTGTTGACTACTCGAGCCCTTATGAGGAGGATTTCAATCCTTATTATTCGCTACAAGACTACGATAAATCACGGAAATTACTGACAATACATCAAAGATTTTATGAAGGAGAGAGCTTGACGCTAGTCAATTTGGCTACTGGGTTTTGGCAAGATTTTAGTCTCAGAAAGCTAAGTATCTCTCCTGATATGAGATATATAGTCGGTTTTGAAAGTGAAATGGGAGCGACGGAACACGTCAATATTTTGGAGCGACAAGATAGCGGTTACTATGAAGGCTACTATAAACAAGTCTATAGCAGTAGTGACGATTCAAAAAACTACGACAATCATAAAAAGTTTTATCAAGCAGATAAAGCACAGCAGGTTTATGATAGCGAAATCTTTACTTGGGTAAATGGTGATAAGTTTTATGCAGATTCTTTTTATAAGTTGAATGAAGCGGATTCAGCGGCTTTTAGAGTACGATATACCTTTATTAAAAATGCCTCAACGGATAAGTGGCAACTGTATGAAGGTAGTAGGTAAATGATCGCTATCTCTCATTGTATAAAGACGGTGTTGACTGTCGCAGGACTATTTATATTGACCACAATAGCATCCTTAGATGCACAGGCAGCGCCTTTAGCTTTAGAGCCATCGACAAATGAAGAGGTATGGATAAAAGTCCCTGCGCCTGTAGCCATAGACTGGTATGAAGACAGCTGTCGATACAATCATACTGAATATCGAACGTTTAAAGATTATGAAAACTGTATTTTTAAATCGTTAGCCCAAGCTGATAATTTTCAAAGCCGAAAATGGGGCTTGAGTGACCGCGTTATTCGAGAAAAAGATACCATTTATATTAATACACCCAACCATAAGCAGTCATTGGTATTTAAGGATTATCTTGAACCGTTTGAAGAGGAACATAGCGCTCACTATGAATTGCAGTACTACGATAAAGTGCATCATTTATTACAGTTACTACATACTATGTATGAGACTCAAGCGACTGTCATTGTCGATTTAAACACGGGGAGCTGGCAAGAGCTATATGCGACCAATCTTAAGTTTTCTGACGATATGACTCAAGTGGTAGGGTTTAATGGTAGGCAAGGTATGACCAAAGATATCATGATATGGGAGCGTCAAAAAGGGAATAATGACGGACGCTATGCAACGATATTTGCTAGTAATGAATTATATGAACAAAATGATGATAATAAAAAGCATGAGGTATATGAAGCGCGAGATATCAGTTGGACAAGCGATAATAAAGTTAACGTTGATTTTTATTACAGAGTCAATCCCACTGACACGGTAGCATTTCGCGTGCGCTATATTTATGCGGCTGATAATAAAGAGGGTGAATGGCAGAGAGTTTTACCTGATGTTAATACCAACGATTAAAAAACAATAAAAAGGTCTAGCTCTCATATGCAAGTAACTCTACCAGTAGTTAATTCAATTCGCATCTGTATGACGAGTGCAATACTGCTAATGCTATCAATGCCAGCACAAGCAGACCTGCCCCAAGCGACGACGGATGACTATGTTTGGAAAGTACTAGACCCAGCCAGAAAATCAGATTACTTTGATAATGAGTGTGAATACGACAGTCTGGTCTCTTATAGGAAATGCCTTGAGATCAGCTTAGAGAAACATGATAACAAGCTTAGCGGAAAATGGGGATTGAGCAATCGCGTTTCGAGAGAAAAAGATACGATATATATTCAAGTACCCAATCGAAGCTTACCGTTGGTTTTTCGTGATGAGATGTTTGCTCCTGACGGCCAATCCCACTCTTATTTTTCGTTGTATGATCATGACGAAAAGAGACAACTGCTGTACTTGTTGAGAAGTTTTCCCGAAATAGAAAGTACTGTACTTATTAATCTCAAAACTGGATTTAGTCAAGAATTTGATGGTATCGATTTAAGTGTGTCACCCAACAAAGAACGTATTATTACAGTAGAGCGTTATATAGATGAAGAAAATATTACGATTTGGCAAAAGCAGAAGGAGGGCGACTATCAGATTGTTTACGAGAGTGACCCCAGCGAATTAAAAGCGCATTTGGATTCTTATCAAAATCGAGACCAGAGACATAGTTTTGAAAATGTAGATATTGAATGGCGAAGTAAGAATAGTGTTTTAATCGATTTTTATTATCTTATCAATGAAACCGATGATACAGGCTATCGAGTACGTTTTAGCTTGGTCAAAAATGCTAGTTCATCAGAGTGGCAAATGATTCCCATAAAATAGCCCATTGCTGTAAAATGACTGGTTTTTATTTCATTATATTTAAGCATGAAAGGTAAGTAACTTATGAGTATTCACGGTATCTTGGGTGAGCAAACCACTGACTATCCAACCGAGTATAGTCCAGAGACCTTGTATCCTATCGCTCGCAGTATGGGTCGCGATGTCATTGGCTGGCAAGACGATAAGTTAATGGTTGGCATCGATTGGTGGCAGGCATTTGAGATGTCTTGGTTAAATCAACAGGGTATCTCGCAGGTTGCGATAGCACGCTTTGGTATTCCAGCCAGCTCGCCATTTATCGTTGAGTCAAAGTCACTTAAGCTCTATCTAAACAGTATCAACTTTACTGAATTCGCTAGTTGGAATGATGTGCAAGCGCTGATTGCTAAAGACTTATCAGCCTGTGTAAAAGCAGACGTGCAAGTTGAGTTGTTTGGCTTAAATGACGACTTGCATAATAAGACATCAGGATTATTGGTGGCTCAACCTGAGGGTGTTTGTATTGATGACGCGCTTGCTAATAGTAGCGAAAAAGTCGCATTGTGTGAGCATCCTGATGCGTCATTGCTAAGTAGTGATAAAGATTTAAACAGTAGCTCTATTTTAGGAAATACTGGCACTGAGCCTTATATTTTCTATTCTAATTTACTACGCAGTAATTGTCCGGTGACCAATCAGCCAGATTGGGGGACGTTGGCGGTTTTGATGACCAGTAATAAAACAGTCGATGAGGTTGGAATGCTGCGTTATATCTTAAGTTTTCGTCAGCATAATGGTTTTCATGAGCAATGTGTGGAGCAAATATTTGCTGATTTGAGTCAATACTATGAGCCAAGTGAGCTGATGGTTCGCGCTTGGTATACACGCCGAGGCGGTATCGATATCAACCCTTGTCGCGTCAGTGATATCCGCTTAATGCCACAGCCAAGCCGCTTGATTCGGCAGTAAATAAATATTAATTTTTAGCTTTCATTGATGCGCGTTCTTTCTTATACTCAATAAACCTTATTTTATGAATATTGAGATGCAGTTATGAAGTTAAAAACCAGCTTTTTAACCGCTCTAGGGACTGCTACTTTGTCTCTAGCTACCTTGCAGTTGGCACAGGCTGCATTTGTGGAAAATCAATATAACTGTGAAGACGCTTATATGGAAGTGGCTTATGATTGTGGTAACGATGCGATTGTAGTCGAAAAAAATCGTCTTAATAAAATCTATATGAGTGCTTATCGTACTTTGAATACGACACAACAACAGCAGTTGGATAAAGAACAGCGTATATGGTTAAAGGATCGTAATGATAAGTGTGACTTTGAATACGAAGGTCCAATGAATAATTCTGTGGTATACGCCCAGATTAGCGCTAATGTTTGCACCGCTAATGAGACACAGAAACGCAGTAAGGTCATTGCTAAAAGATATAATGTTAAGTAGTTTTTTTTAGCTATATTACACGCGAAAAAGCGCCTATCTCATTTAATGAGATAGGCGCTTCTTATGGCATAGTTTTTATTGAAAAACTATTTGCCGCTTACTTTTGCCATGACTTCTTCACGGCTGAGCATTTGCTTTTCTGCTTCACGGCGATTGACGTATTCGTACTTACCTTCAGCAAGGTTGCGGTCAGAAACCACGATACGATGAGGAATACCAATCAATTCAAGATCAGCAAACTTAACGCCGGGACGCTCGTTACGATCATCAAGAAGTACATTGATGCCTTGAGCCTTTAGCTCTTCGTACAGTGCTGTTGCCGTTTCCATTACCGTCTCTTCTTTTGACTTCATCGGTATGATAGCGATTTCAAAAGGAGCGATTGAATCATTAACCGTTGGCGTCTGTGGCCACATGATACCGTTTTCGTCGTTGTTCTGTTCGATAGCAGCGGCAATGATACGGCTCACACCAATACCGTAGCAGCCCATCATTAGGGTCACAGGCTTACCATCTTCACCAGATACGGTAGCATTTAACGCTTGCGAGTACTTATCACCCAACTGGAAGATATGACCGACCTCGATACCACGTTTGATTTTTAGGCTGCCTTTACCATCAGGAGAAGGATCGCCTTCCTGCACATTGCGTACATCAACGACACGAGTAATGCTCGCATCACGCGCCCAGTTCATACCAGTGGTGTGTTTATTGACTTCATTGGCACCGCATACAAAGTCTGACAGAGTTGCTGCCGAACGATCAACAAAGACAGGCATATCCAAATTAACGCCAATATAGCCTTTATGCAGACCAGCAGCTTTCAGTTCTTCGTCAGAAGCCATTGTCAGCGGCACATTGGCCTCTTCGATTTTCTCGGCTTTGATCGTATTTAGCTGATGATCACCGCGTAATACGATAGCGATAAGCTGTGGCTCATCATTTTCGGTATGACCATGGACGATTAACGTTTTGACCGTCGTTTCTAATGGTAAGCCTAAATGTTCAGCAACCATTTTACAGCTGGTCATATTTTCCGTCAGGACGTCTTCGCGTTCCATTTTCGGTGGCTGACGCTCAGCGGTGCTCACTGATTCGGCAAGCTCAACATTGGCTGCATAATCAGAAGAATCAGAGAAGGCAATATCATCTTCGCCGCTGTCTGCCAAGACATGAAATTCATGTGAAGCAAACCCACCAATAGAACCAGTATCCGCTTGTACCGCACGGAAATCTAAGCCCAAACGGGTAAAGATACGCGTATAAGCGTCATACATGTCATGGTAAGTTTTTGCCAACGATGCTTGATCAACGTGGAACGAGTAAGCATCTTTCATGGTAAATTCGCGTGCGCGCATCACACCGAAACGTGGACGAATCTCATCACGGAATTTATTCTGAATTTGGAAAAAGGTGATTGGTAGTTGTTTATAACTACGCAGCTCGCCTTGCGCCAGATTGGTGATGACTTCTTCATGCGTCGGACCAAGCACAAAGTCGCGATCATGACGGTCTTTGAAGCGCAACAGCTCAGGACCATAATCGTTAAAGCGTCCGGTCGTTTGCCAAAGCTCGGCAGGCTGGGTCATCGGCATGAGTACTTCTTGTGCACCAACTTCTTGCATCTCTTCACGAACAATACGTTCGACTTTTTGCAAGATGCGTAGCCCCATGGGCAACCAAATATATAACCCAGAAGCAATCTTTCGAATAAGACCGGCACGCACCATCAATTGGCTTGAGGCGATATCGGCATCACTTGGGGTTTCTTTTAGAGTGGCAAATAAAAATTGACTGGCTTTCATAAATAAAGCGTAACCTTATCAACGATAAAATAAATAAGAAATAGTAGGATGTTGAGCGTGTGCTTTGATGGCCGACGCAAGCTTACCTTTGTATCACTTGGTAATAGTCTAGGACATGCCTAGCTAAAAAGTACTGCGACAAACAGTACATGAATAGAAAGTGCGTTCATAAAACGCCTTACAAAAAGGCTGGAACTTTTCATTTTGTATTAAAACGTTGATGTTGGCAGCGTCATACTTTACGCATAAAGACCAGAAAAATAGATGTACGCCAACATTTTGCTTATACAATCTGACTATGTTAGGTAAAGTTAGCCTAAGACGCAATGACTTTTTGTTTTTTCAGACAGAACGTGACTTAAACGTGACTTAAACGAGCAAATGAGGTCACTACAACTCGATTGTTTGCCAGTTTTTAGGGTATTTATAGTAAATGGTAGCGCTAGTCATTGTGTAGCGTATTGGTAGTTATTACTTGAAGTTGCTGCTCAAAAGTAGCATTTATCATTTAGACAGTTATTTGTTATACGTTTAATAAAAATAAATGATAAAACTCTGAGGGTGTTTATATGAATAATCCTGACAATCGATCTCCTGTTAATAATGATGCGACTCATTCACAAGCGAAAAAACCCATTGCGATGATGTCGTGGATGATATTGCTCATCGGTTTAGCAGCTATCGTTTTTGCTATTTATAGTGTGCAGAATATAACCAAGGAAGAGCCGATAGAAACCATTACTCGTGAAGGCGTGGTCACACAAATCCAAAAATTGAATCGTTTGGAAACGGTGGCGTTTAGTGTCGATACCGTCATTACTAGCCAGCGCCCTGGCAGTTGGATGAAGCTGTGGCAAGATGAGCAAAAGGGTTTGTTTATCGCGCGCGGACGAGTGGAGGCGGGGATTGATTTAAGTGCACTTACCCCTGAGATGGTACAAGTGGTGCAGCCTGAAATTAACGTCGATGAGGTACAAGAAGCGGATGCCAATACGCCAGTCTCAGTGATGCCGCAAATCAATATTACCATCCCACCATCAGAGATATTTTCGGTTTATCTAGACGATATCGAGATTTATGATTGGCAGACTGGTGCTTTTGGCATGATGCAAGTCGATCCAAAAATATTGCAACAAGCGCAAAGTATGGCAAAAAAAGAAGTGCTCGAACGCGCTTGTCGCGGTGATGTCATGAATATGGCACTAGAAAATGCGCAAACCCAACTGCAACAGTTATTTTCGTTAACTGGTGCAGTTGTGACGGTAACGACTCAAGGTGCAGGCGCGTGCCAGATGCCAGTAAAATAACGCATACATAATTTTATTAGAGCCATAGACTAGATCGTCATACGTTAGCTTATTCATTGGAAACACTTAAAGTAACGCCATTTATATTGTATAGTAGAACTTATCTATTATTCATAATCAACTTATGAATTATCGTTGATAATATAACCCTATACAAAAGGTGGCGTATATGACAACTCTTAATAATAAACCGTCTTCTAAGCCTGAACGTCAGCTTAATAAGCGCCCTAAAGTGAAAGAATCGCTTTCTTTTGCGACATGGGTACTGTTAATTATAAGCTTCACTTTATTAGCCTATGCCTTATACATTATCCAAACTCGTATATTATAAGCAACCAACTGATACTAGGGCGTGTCCTCAATTCAATCGATTACTTTCTAAATGTGCTAAAAATAGCTAAATTTTGCCAAACATCGTCAAACAGCTTCTTAATATTTCGATATTATGTGCGCTACTTTCCTTGTTTGACGGTAATTTATCTCATTTTTATCACCATTTTTAAAATGAGGACACGCCCTAGTAAGGGTAGATAATCTGAATAAGATGCCATAGCTGAAATTCTTAGTAAATTGAGGTCTTAGTGTTGATGTAATGCGTCGCTATTTTTTAAATTCAGCAATCACTAATTGGCGAGCCGCTTTATGTTCGACCATCGGTAATGGGTAATCAATATCAGCAAACTTACCGCCCTTTGCCAGTGCTTGACGCATTTTATCCTCGCTATGCAAGATGGTGGTAGGAATGGCTTTTAGCTTAGGCAGCCACGTCTTGATAAATTCGCCATCGGTATCGTGGGTTTTGGCTTGGCTAAAAGGGTTCATAATGCGAAAGTAAGGTGCAGAGTCGGTGCCAGTCGACGCGCTCCATTGCCAACCCCCATTATTGGAGGCAAAGTCGCCGTCTATCAGCTGCTGCATAAAGTAGCGCTCACCTAAGCGCCAATCAATCAATAAATCCTTGGTCAAAAACATCGCCGTGACCATCCGCAAGCGATTGTGCATAAAGCCCGTTGCATTCAGGCAGCGCATTGCCGCATCGACTAACGGCACGCCAGTTTTACCTTTGCACCACGCCGCAAAATCATCTTGATTATATGACCAGTTAATTTTGACATCAGTCTCATGTTTATACGCTTGATGGCGAATCAGCTCGGGCTTATAGTCTAAAACATGGCGATAAAAGTCACGCCAAGCTAGCTCACTTATCCAGCGGTTAATGTCGTTATTATCAGTGTTGTTAAAGCTATCCCCGCTGTCTAAGGTGTCACCGTCACCTTCATTCTCATGTAATTCTCCCAGTGCTTTGCTTAATTGTAGGGTAGCTTGTAAGTAGCAAAGTCTGGGGCTGATTGCGCCAATAGTCAGGTAGGCAGATAGCTGACTGGTGGCATTTAAACTGGGTACATCGCGACTGATATCGTAGTTATCAATATCCTCAGCGATGAAGTCCTCTAAACGCTGGCACGCCGCCGCTTCGCCAGCAGGGTAGGCTGCCCGAGCGTGCTCAAGCTGTACGTCTATATCCATGGGCTCTAATAAACCAGCATTTTGCAGTGCCTTTTGATAATCTTCGACTACTTCTTTACTTACTCTTTCTATATCTTCGATAGTAGCACTGGCGTTCGAGACTTCTAGTTTGACTTTAGTGTTGCCATTTATGGCGGATGCCTCATGCATTTGTATGGTACTGATATCCAAGGTATGCCGCCATTTTTTATAAAATGGGGTAAACACCTGATACATGCTGTCATCGTTCGTGGTGATGGTTTGTGGTGGCAAGATACATTGATCATGCCAGCGGATAAATTCTATATCGTTGTTTGCAAGCTTTTTGGTTAATTGTTCATCACGCTTAATCTCATTGCCTTCGTACTCGTGATTTGCCATCACAGTGCTGATCTGGTTCGCGCTACAGATATCTAGCATCGCCTCAACACAGTCAGTAAAGCTTGGACAGAGCTGTATTGTTAAGTGGATGTTTAATTGTGTTTGCAGAGATTTGGCTAGGATAGGCAAGGTGCGAGCGATATGGTCGAGCTGTGTCAGCGACATGTCATGTGCCTGCCATTGTTCAGGAGTCACGAAGTAAATAGCGCTTACTGAGGCGTTATCCGCATTTGCCTGCTCGCAAAGCGCAGCTAGCGCGGTATTATCATGAACTCGCAGGTCACGACGAAACCACATTAAATAATGTGCTGGGTTTACGCTAGTGGCATCGTCGCTATTGTTGACGTTGCTTGTTTCGGTGTTATCTATGCTATCTGTGCTATGAGACGTTTCCGCCGCCGTTTTAGACATTCAACTATCCCTCTATTAATCAATCGCAATCATAAACAAAACTGGTAATAAAAGTATGCTAGGATAAGTTTTTGGATGCAATGGATTTACCATTCAATTAACAAATCCTCATATTTACGCTTTAGCGTTGGCAATTGACGTTTACTTGCCGTCAATGTAGCGAAGACAGTCTAATAGTGTCGCACTAAGTGTTATATCTAAGGTCACATCATGCACGTTAAGTTTTGCGGATTTACCCAGCCTAATGATATTAAAATTGCCGCCCAGTTGGGTGTTGATGCGGTTGGCTTGGTATTTTATCCGCCCAGTCCACGCGCTGTCACTATCGAGCAGGCGCAATCGTTAAGTGCGTCTTTGCCAGCTTTTATAAGTATAATGGCTCTAGTGGTGAATATGCCGCGCGCAGAGCTGATAGAATTAGCGAATCAGGTCGCTTTTGATATCATTCAATTCCATGGTGATGAAACACCGGAGCAATGTGCGCAGCTGGCCAGTGCGGTCAATAAACGCTGGATAAAAGCGCTGCGTATCAATGCTGACCAACACACTGCCGCTAGCGTAAGCGCCGAGATTAATGAGTTTGCTGCCGCTGGCGCGAACAGTATCTTATTGGATGCTTACCATCCCCATAAATATGGCGGCACAGGGGCACGTTTTGATTGGAATCTGCTACCGAAAGACAGCTCGCTACCTATTATTTTAGCGGGCGGACTGGATGCCGATAATGTCGCTGCCACTTTAGACTTGCCTATTTATGCGGTCGATGTCAGCGGTGGGATTGAGTCTGACAAAGGCAAAAAAGACGCTGCCAAAATGCGTGCCTTTATGAAAGCGGTAAAACGCGACCGATGGCAAAATGAGACGCTTGGCGAACCTTCGAATATCAGTAACTAGTTTTTTAGCCGTGAACTTTTTATCCGTTACATAGCTAATTACTTGGAAAATTTTCCCCCTTATTTATTTTAAAAAATACCACTTATTATAGTAGGAATTATCATGAGTCATGTCGCGAGCAAAGATGTATCTACCACTGCTAAAGCTATTAATACCTTCACCAATCCAGAAAACGTACAAGATTTCAATCAATATCCTGATGCCCGTGGACATTTCGGCGTGCATGGCGGTCGCTTTGTCTCTGAAACCTTGATGGCAGCACTAGAAGAGCTAGAAACGTTATATAACACAGTAAAAAAAGACCCTGCGTTTTGGGAAGAATATCACAATGATTTGGTCAACTATGTCGGCCGTCCAACGCCTTTATATCATGCCAAGCGATTGAGCGATGAGATTGGTGGTGCGCAAATTTATTTTAAACGTGAAGACTTAAACCATACTGGCGCCCATAAGGTTAATAACACCATTGGGCAGGCGCTACTTGCCAAGATGAGTGGTAAAAAACGCATTATTGCGGAAACTGGCGCAGGGCAACATGGTGTCGCGACGGCGACGATTGCCGCGCGTTTGGGGCTTGAGTGTATCGTTTATATGGGTGCTGATGATGTCGAGCGTCAAAAGATGAACGTCTATCGTATGCGTTTGCTCGGTGCGACGGTTGTGCCAGTGACTTCAGGCTCACGTACCCTAAAAGATGCCATGAATGAAGCGATGCGTGATTGGGTTACTAATGTCGATAGCACCTATTACATCATCGGTACGGTTGCCGGTCCGCATCCTTATCCGTTATTGGTACGCGATTTCCAAGCGATTATCGGCAAAGAAGCACGTATTCAGCATCTGCAAATGACGGGTAAATTACCAGATGCATTAGTCGCTTGTGTGGGTGGTGGCTCAAACGCCATTGGCTTGTTCTTTGATTTCTTAAACGATACTGACGTTAAAATGTATGGCGTTGAAGCAACGGGTGACGGTATCGAAACGGGTCGCCATTCGGCACCATTAGCCGCTGGTCGTATCGGTGTACTGCATGGTAACCGTACCTATCTTATGGCGGATGATGACGGTCAAATTCAAGAGACGCATTCTATCTCAGCAGGTCTTGATTATCCTGGCGTTGGTCCTGAGCACAGCTTCTTAAAAGACATGAAGCGTGTTGAATATGTCGGCTGTACTGATAAAGAATCGCTAGAAGGCTTCCATGAAGTGACGCGTAAAGAAGGTATTATCCCTGCGCTCGAATCTGCGCATGCCGTTGCTTATGCATTGAAGCTAGCTAAGACGATGACCCCTGATCAAACCATTATCGTTAATATGTCTGGTCGTGGGGATAAAGATTTGCATTCAGTGATGAAGGCGGAAGGGATTGAGCTTTAGAGTCATTTTCTGGCTTAAAAATTATTGATGTTTTTTTAATAAGATTGATAATGCCCTCTATTAAGCTTAATAGAGGGTTCGCAATATAAATTCATATTATTTAATTTTGAAAGAGCAGAGAATTAGTAAGATGTCAAAAGTCACCCCCTCTATGGCAAAAAATCAGATTAAGCGTAGCCTATTACAAGTTATAGATACTCATCCTAATAAAGCTCAGAAGCAGCAAGTTTGGAACTACTTTGATAATAAATGCGCTTACTGCGAGATAGTCATTGATCCTAACAGTCGCAAAGGTCATCTTGACCACTTGCAAGCTGTAAAAGATGGCGGTACTAATGAAATTTATAACTTTGTGCTGGCATGCAATATTTGTAATGGTGATGAAAAAAGAGAAATGCCTTGGCGAGAATTCTTAGTCAATAAATGCCAGAACCTACCTAATTCGATGTATATAGAACGCTTAGAACGTATTGAGACTTGGCATCAGAAATCTCTTATCAGTCAGTTAGATGCTAACGTAGTGTCTCAAATCGCAGCCATTATAGAAACTGCCCAAGCGAATTTTGACAATTCTATTAAACAGATGCGTGCCTTACGCGATTCAATGACAATGAATTAATTTTAAAATTATAAGAGACCAATATGACCCGAATTGAAAGCACTTTTGAAACTTTAAAATCACAAAACAAAAAAGCCCTGATTCCTTATGTGATGGCAGGTGACCCCAATCCAAGCAACTTCGTTGGTTTGCTTCATGATTTGGTTAAGCATGGCGCGGATATGATCGAAGTTGGCTTGCCGTTCTCTGATCCGATGGCAGATGGCCCAGTCGTCGCTTTAGCTGGAGAGCGTGCATTAGCCGCAGGTACGAGTACACGTGATGCCCTAAAAATGGTCGCGGAATTCCGTCAGCAAGACACGCAGACGCCCATTATTTTGATGGGCTATCTCAATCCCGTTGAAATCATCGGCTATGACAACTTTGTCGCGCTATGTGAGCAGTCAGGTGTCGATGGTATTTTGATGGTTGATTTGCCGCCAAGCGAGGCGGGCAGCTTTACCCAGCATTTGACTGAACATTCGATGAATGAAATTTTCTTATTGTCACCAACCACTTTACCTGAGCGCCGTGAGCAAGTATTGACCCATTGCGGTGGTTATATTTATTATGTGTCATTAAAAGGCGTGACGGGTTCGGCAACACTTGATACTGATGATGTTGCGACTCAAGTGCAAGCGATTAAAGCAGCAACTGATTTGCCAGTATGTGTGGGTTTTGGTATTCGTGATGCGGCTTCTGCTAAAGCGATTGGAGCGCATGCGGATGGTATTATTGTCGGTAGTGCCTTGGTGCAGAATTTTGCTGATATAGATGCCAATGATAGCACTGCGGTTGCCGCCGCTCAGCAAAAAATCATGGCAAAAATGGATGAGCTACGCGGTGCACTTGATAGTTTGAGTGCCTGAGTGAAATAAAGTTAAATTATCGTCACTTAAGTCGTCATGGCAATATGAATAACAATGTTTATAAAGACAGGGTTAAATGACTTTGCTAAAGTTAGTTTACGTGTGTAAACTAACATCACATATAAATTGTTACAGTTTCACGAAAGCGTGCCTTATAACTGCGCTTTATAACTGCGAAAGTTATGAGAATATGTGACGATTAAACTGATCCTTATAAATCGATTCTTAGGGACAAGCGCATGAGCCAGCTTGTCGATAAGCCTTTGATAATGGCGAATAATATGACTGATACGATAATAAAACCTGATATGAAGACTCCGAACCATACTGAAAAAAGTAACGCTGAGCCAAACGGTAATACTGCTGGGCAATCGTGGTTTAATCGCCCGATACCGGGTATCAAGCAGCAATTGACAGCGCCTTTGACAGCAGTAGAGACTGAACCGTCAACCAAGTGCAGTAATTGTCATTCGATGATTACCAATACGGCGCTTATTTTTAACTGCTATGTTTGCCCGCATTGTGATCATCATTTACCGATGAGTGCTCGTGAGCGCTTAAACTGGTTGCTCGATCAAGTAGACGGTGAGCTAGGACAACAATTTACTGCCAAAGATCCATTGAGCTTTGTGGATAGTAAGCCGTATCCGCAGCGTATGATAGAAGCACAGGACAAAACCGGCGAGTCTGAGGCGCTGATTGTGCTGTATGGTAAGCTGCGCAATCTTGATGTAGTGACTTGTGCCTTTGATTTCCGCTTTATGGGCGGTTCTATGGGCTCTGTAGTTGGTGACCGTTTCGTAGAGGCGGCTGAGAAAGCGCTGGCAGACAACGTGCCCTTAGTCTGCTTTGCTGCCTCTGGCGGCGCACGTATGCAAGAAGGTTTACTGTCTTTGATGCAGATGGCACGAACGGCTGCTGCAATTGAGCGTTTGAGAATTGCTGGCGTGCCGTATATCGTGATATTGACCAATCCTGTTTATGGCGGTGTGACTGCGTCGCTCGCTATGTTAGGTGATATTCATTTAGCAGAACCAAAAGCCATGATCGGCTTTGCTGGTAAGCGCGTGATTGAGCAAACGGTTCGTGAGACGCTAGAAGAGCCGTTCCAGCGTGCCGAGTTTTTGTTAGAGCACGGTGTGGTCGATGAAGTGGTACATCGTCATCAAATGATTGATACTATTTATCGTCTGTTGGCAAAGTTAAGCCGCATGCCTAATGTTGATGCCTAGCTTGCTCATCGGCTTGACTAACGGATAACTGAGTTTAATATTCCGCATGACTTATGCTTAGTAGCATGCTCAATTTCTCTGACTAAGTAAGATCAATCAATAGCATTTATCGTCAACAGCGGTAAATGCTATTTTTGCTTTTTGGACAGGTAGTTATATACTGTCTGTACTTTCTTAATGAATGCTTTCTCATTGACCATTTTTTATTCAAATATTTCAATATAGGCTGTGTCCATGTCCGACTCTCTACTTTTTAACGCTAACACTCCCAACAAGCATTCTAGCTTGACCGAATGGCTCGATTATATGCAGCAGATTCATGTATCGGCAATAGACATGGGGTTGTCGCGAGTTTTGCCAATTGCCGAGGCGTTAGGCGTGGTACAGTCAGCCAAAGACGATGCTTATGTATTTACGGTGGCAGGCACCAATGGTAAAGGCTCAACGACGGCTGTCATCGCGCAGATGTGCCAAGCAGCAGGCTATAAAACGGCTCTGTATCAATCACCGCATCTAAGTTTATTTAATGAGCGCGTGCGTATCAATGGCGAGATGGTCAGTGACGAGACGTTAATTGAAGCCTTTAGCAAGGTAGAAGCAGCGCGATTAGCGTGTGAGCTGACCTTGTCATTTTTTGAGATGACCACACTTGCCGCATTATTAATATTTGCCGAAGCGGACTGTGATGTCTGGGTGTTGGAAGTCGGGCTGGGTGGGCGCTTAGATGTGGTCAATATCATTGATCCTGATATGGCAGTGATTACCAATATCGCTATCGATCATGTCGATTGGCTGGGTGACAATGTGGAAGATATTGGCCGTGAGAAAGCAGGTATCTTACGTGATGGTATCAGCGTGGTTTATGGTGCTACTGCAATGCCAGTCAGTGTGCAGCAAGCGATTGATAAGCATCAAGCAACTTGTTATCAAGTTGGGCGAGATTTTGATTATCGTGAAGTGGGTGCAAGCGCTTGGCAATATAGCAATGCTGCGGTCACTATGCAGTTACCGTGCCCAGCACTGTCATTGACCAATACTGCCACTGCGTTATCAGCAGTGCTCGCAAGTTCGTTAAATGTCGATAGCACTGCTATCGAGCAGGCGCTGCAAACGGTCAGGCTCGCTGGCCGCTTTGATTATCGTGAGATCCACAATCGCCATTGGCTGTTTGATGTGGCGCATAACGAGCAAGGCGTTGAGTTTTTATTGGCGCAATTATTACCGCTTTGGCAACAGCATCTAGCCAATCAAAATAGCTTTGATGCTCTCAATCAAAGCAGTAATCCAAATAGTAATTATATCAGTAAAGCTATAGGAAAACCTGCCAGCATTAAAATGCTGTTTTCTATGTTGGGTGATAAAGATATCAATAAAGTCGTGCAGCATTTGACGATAGCGGGCTTACCGATTAGCGATTGGTTTGTCGCTGAGATTGATTATCCACGTGCTGCGAGCACTGAGCACTTGCAAGGTATCCTATCGAGCTATGTCGACAATGCTCAAATACACGAATTTAAACGTTTATTAAAAGCGACCGAGGCAGTTATCAATGCCAGTCAGCCGCAAGACCTTATCGTGGTATGTGGCTCCTTTCATACGATCGGCGAGGCACTGGCCGCACTGGCGGTTGATAATTAACATTAAAATGGTGCTTATTTAATGTTAATCTTAGCAGTAGCATGATGGCAGACAGTATGAAAAATATGCTTTATAATCAAAGTGATTTGGCAAGTTGCTCTATAATGGCATTAAACGCTTGGCATAACATTTAAAAACGGATGGACGCAACTGGTGGCAATGACACCTATCAAGGCTATTAAAACTATCTAAACACAGTTTTGAGACGACAGTTGCGCCGCTCAATCAACCTTATTACCAACTAAGAGACGTAAACGGATGAACTTTTCGAGACAAGCCTTATTGGGCATTGGGATGATTATCGGCGGTAGCGTGATGCTATACGCCATGGTGCAACAGATTGGTGATAGTAATGAACCACAACCAGCGTCAGCAATGGTAGATAAGCTAAGCCCTGAGCAAGAGTCTCCTCAGCCGCTGACGACGGATATCGAGACTGAAAAACGTATCTTGGCAGAAAAACAAAAAGAGCGCGCTGCTCGCGTTGCTGAACAAGAGAAACGTGCCCAGCAGTTCTTAACCGAACAAGAAGCCGCTGAGGCGGAAGCATTGGCAAAAGCCCGTGCAGAAAGTCAGCAGTATATGGCCAGTAGTGCGGCAGCTGCTGAAGAGAGTGATAAATCCGACGCGGAAAAAAATGACGCTACAACGCCAATAAAAAAGACTAGCGTTGCTGTGTCAGCTGAAAGTGAGACAAACACTGGCAACCAGCAAAAAGCTGCCCAAGCGCAACAAGAAGCTCAAAGGCAAGCGGCGATTAAAGAGCAGGCTGCCGCCAAGAAACTAGCAGACAGTAAAAAAGAAGCGGAAGCAAAAAGACAAGCGGATGCTAAGAAACAAGCGGATGCTGCGGCTGAGAAAAAACAAGCGGCAGCAGAAGCGGCTAAAAATGAGCCGCCAAAATCGCCTTCTGATTATCAAGTCAAAAGAGGAGATGGGCTGATTAAACTGGCGCGGCAATACAATATGCCAGTAGAAGTATTGGCACAAGCGAATGATCTGTCACCGTCGACATCGCTACAACTGGGTCAAAACATCACCATTCCATCACGTAAGCAAGTAGAGCGATTAGCACGTGAAGCGGCAGCGGCTGAGCAGGCACGCGAAGACAAGCGTCAGAAAGAAGAGGCTTTAGCCAAAAAATCAGCGGATGCTAAACGTGAAGCACAGCAGAAACTCAGCGAAGCCCGTAAAGAAGTCAAAGAAACCGACGCCAAAGGCAGCTTTGGGGTGCAAGTAGCATTGGCAAACGATCAAGCCAAAGCTGACGAACTAGCAAAGAAATTTAAATCCGCAGGCTACCAAGTTAAGACCAGTCCTACCAGCCGCGGGGTTCGCGTCATCGTCGGTCCTGAGCGCGGTAAAGTGGCGGCGTTAGCGTTAAAAGATAAAATCAATAGCGATCCTAAGGTCAGTACGACCAGTGCTTGGGTTTTATACTGGCGCTAAAATAGTGTGAAAATCACTATAATCGGATGACTGTTATTGCTAAATAAACAGCAGAGTCTTGGTTAGATTTTATTGTTTTATCTGAGTTTTATTCAAACACGACATTTATTGTCGTGTTTTTTGTTTTAGTGTTTGCTGATTGGCGTAAGCTTAGCTACGATGTGCGCCGATTGTCCCTGATTTTTTCTGTATAACGGGTCAGCCTATAAGGGCTGCCCTGTCGCAGTTGAGTATATATGTCACTTTATGGAAGTCGTCATACATATTTGGCTGCCTTAATCATGTATAAGGTAAAACCATGTCATTTGGTGTTATATTTTTAATATTGGCCGTTGGGTTTTTAGGGCTGATTACCGTACCAAAGCTGTTGAAAAGACCTCCAGTTGTTGAGCCTGATCCAAAGCCAGTACGCGGTGATGAGTTGGCTATTTGGCCGTTTGCGCCGATGCCGATTATGACGGATACGGAAGTCATTTTCTTTAATAAGCTAAAAAGTGCGTTGCCGGAATATCATATTTTCGTTCAAGTTCAACTGTCACGCATTATCGAAGGCAATAGCAGTGAGGCGTCCGAGCGTAGCTTTTGGTTCAATCGTATCTGTCGTCAAAGCGTCGATTATGTGATTGTGGACATTGATGCGCAGACCACGCTGGTTGCTATCGAGCTTGATGATTGGACACATACGAGTAAAGCGCGTCAAAAGGCGGATGACAAAAAAGACAAAGCCCTTGCTAGTGCCGGTATTGCTATTGTGCGCTTTCACGCTGAGCGCATGCCAAGCGTAGATATGCTCAGGTACGAGCTGATGCAAGTGATTGAAAATTATTGATAAAGTATCTTTGGTAGACAGTTAAGATTAGTCGCAACAACGGCATTTATTTTTTTGTGTAACATTGCTGTTATATCCGTTTACTTTATAGATAAGTTGTTTAAATAAGAGTATTATTATTTTATTTTAAAGCAAACTTAAGTTTTCTAAATTAAGAGGCGCTTTTCTGAATTGAGGCATTATTTGCTTAATTAGATAAAGATTTTGGTGCTTCTCGTTTTTAAAATCATTCTATAAAGGACTGTGTTATGAAATTTTTTAAATTGAGCGCATTAGCGTTAGCCAGCACGTTAGCGTTAGCAGGCTGTGGTGATGACAATAATAATAGCTCTTCTGGTAATGGTACTAATACGCCAGATGTGCCAGTTAAGCCGCCTGTCGATAATAGTTTGTCTGAGATCGAGCAAGCGAAAGAGATGATTCGTACCGCCAAGCTATTTGTCAGTGACAATAAAGCGGTTACAGATGCTTACGAAGATGTAAGTGATATCCTTACAGAAAAGCAAGATACGCGACTTGGTTATACCTTCGATATCCCAAGTGATCTAAAATACTATATGGAAGAGAATGATGTATCACAGCTCACTGCAGCTGACATTATTGCACTGGCTAATGATGAAGAGTTTGAAACAGCATTGGGAAATATAGTCTTGACCCCAGAAAAAGACTTTTTAGCGACGCTAAATGCTGATGGGAAGTTTACCTTAACTGGTAGCACCAAGGTTGATATTGAAGAATACGATTATGTGTATAACCCACAAACAGGTTTGTACGGACCTGTTGTCGTCAATCAAGACAGTTTTAAGGTAGCATTTGATGGCTTTGAAGATGCGTTAAGCTCAAACACCAGTACAGATAACTTTAACGGCAGCTTGGGTTTCAAGAGTATTAAAATTGGTACTGGCACTGATATCGTTGCCCTCAACTCAAGTACTAAAGGCGCAACAGTCAGTGGTCAATTCAGTGATAAAGTCGTGGTCAATGATGAGTTTGACATCAATGATGCAAATAAAGAAGGCATCACGCTAGAAAAGGCAGTCATCAAATTAAGCAGCCTGAAGTTGACGGCTAATGATAGCGTGATTGAAGCAAAAGATTTTGAATTTGCTGCGCTGGATGTCAGCAGAAAGCTAGCAGATAACAGTCTGGTGGTTAGAACAATCCCTTATAAGTTTGCTATAACGGGCAAGATGACCAAGCAAAAACCGATGACTGATGTAGAGATTACACTGAATGCGACTGCCAATGACGCTGATATAAAGAAATTTATCATAATCGATGAAGTTGGTGATATCGAAGAGGCCGCCAATAAATACGTAGGTATGGAAATAGTATTGGCGATTAAAGGCAAGGTAACGAAAGAGAATACAACGACGATTCCGCTTGATTTCCAAGCCAATCTTAAACGTACTGCTCGTAATGTTATTGAGCTACAAGGTCTGACTGCTAGCGTAGAGGGTAAGAAGCTATTTGTAACAGGTAAGTCAAGCTTAGATAATAACTATGATGTGGTTAGCACCCAGTTTACCGTTGAGCAAAATAAAGCGTCGATCAAGTTAAAGGTTGATGCCAAGGGTGATTTTATCAAAGATAAAATGGGTAAGCTTGGCGATATCATGGTTAACGGTAAAGACTACGGTGATTTAATGGATAATGATGGCAAAGTTACTGCCAAATTTACTGATGATAGTTTAATTATTCTATAATCAAATCATGTGTCACATCGACTCTCAACCGTTGTTAGTAGCGATTGAGGTATAGCAACAAAAAAAAGAGACAGATTCCTGTCTCTTTTTTATGCTCTCTAATAAACGTGAGAAATTTATGCCATATAACGTTTCAAGTCTCTATGGTTTTTTACCTAAAAGCTTAGCATCGCATTTATACAGCCGTACCAAGTTAATCACTACGCCAGCGATTGCCGCTATGATGATATCCAGCGCTGCGGTTGCTGATAGTGCAGATATACCAGCTGCTGACACGAATTTTTACTTCTACCCCCAAGCGACAGGCTTGCTGGACAGTCATATTACTCAGTCAGACGCGCAGATAGAGTGGAGTGTGATGGCAACGGCTCATAGTCCAACACAGCCTATCTCAGAATTTTTAGACGATTGGAATGCTCCTTTGGATTCAGGAGATCATGCTTATGCCCAAGGTCGGACGTCGCTTGAGATTCGTCCTGCGGGCAGTGCGATTAGCTACGGTCTAGGTTGGCGTTATGATTATTTAATGACGTTTAGCAAAGAGACTGCCGAAGTTTATTGGCAGTATGAAAATAAAAAGCCCTCAAGTACCAGTCAAACTTATCCGTTATTTTTAGAAGCCAAGCACAATGAAAGATTCGGTGCTAATATTGGCCTGACGCAGCAGCTCATGCCCAACTGGCAATTGACGACTCGTGCCAATCTCTGGCAAGGACTGCATGCATTAGAAGGTAAGATAGTTGGCGATTTAAGCACCAAAGTGTTGCCAAATAATGAGCTGACAGACATACGAGACAGTTTGGATAAAACCAACGCTTACATCGATTATTACTATGATGCACCAGCTTTAGGGGAGGAAAACCTAAACTGGAACCCCGCGAAACCTTCGGGATATGGTTATTCGCTCGATTTGCAGCTCACAGGTCAGTTGTCTGATAGTACGCAGTTGTCTCTGAGTGGCTACGATATCCTTGGACGTATGCACTGGAAAGACATGCCAAGCACTCGTTATGCATTGGATTATGACGTCAACGGCAGACCTCTCTATACGATTGAAGGGCAGCTTAGCACTGATGATGTCACACAGACATTGCCATGGCGAGTGGAAGGTAGCCTTCAGCATCAGCTAGACAGTCAATGGCAGCTCGGTCTACATGGTCAAGTGAATGACATTCAAGACTTATATCAATTATCCGCAGGCTACCAAACGTCCAACGATGCTTTCCCCATTACGGTGACGGGCTTGATAGAGCCGCAAACGCAAGCATTTGGTCTTGCTGTAGACAGTCGTTATGCTGGCATCAAATTGCTGACCGACAGTCTCGATTCAGAAAAAGCCAAACGCAGTGAGATTAGCTTGTATGGACGCTATGCTTGGTAGCTTCATTGCATTGCATTAATAAAGCAGATGGCTAAAGCGTCGATGTGCATATAATGCGGTGGACGTTACTAAAATTTATCATGCGTTTTGTCGCGCTGTTCAGGATAAATGACGATCGGACTATGACCTTCGAAGTATAGTCCTGTCGTAGGCATAGGCATTGCGTCGTTTGACCAAGCTACCTGCGGCTGTCGTCCATCATAGCAGTCGCGCCTAGTAAACCATTCGATATAATGGGCAGCTCGTAATGCCCTTATATCAAGCGTCGCAAGATTAGTCATATCGGTGTTATCGCACCATTTATGTATAGGAAAGCTTGGTGCTAACCAAGATGGATAATTAAAGTTAGTGGTATTAATTGGCAAAAAGAAGCGTCCTTTAATCACGCCATAACGCTTATCAATGTTAACTTGTCCATGCTTTTCGGTATTTACCCATACGGTACGAAACTGTTTGGTTTGCATATGGGTCATTTTACGCTGTAGATTGTCCTTGGAATTAATCCCAACCCAGTTCTCAGGAGCAAACGGTGCTGAGCCCATAAAAAACTTAATCGCCAGCTCCCAATGCTCGACCAGATTTTCTCCATGATTATATAAGATTAAATCCAGCTCACCAGTCGTCTGCTTACCATTATACAACTGGACGTTACTGGCTAGGGTCTCATACGGATGTAGCTTGCGCGCAAAGCCATCCTCTAACCAAAATGACAGTAACCCCTCAAAGTGAAATCCCAGTCGATTGGGACTTGGGCGCTTGAGTAAATAGCGGGTCAGCGCCTGATACGCATTGGTGTTATCTAGCTCTTCCAAACGCTGCTGATACGCTGCAAACTGCTGTTGCCAGAAGTGTGCGCTATGTACCGACACGGTATGTGTATTCTGATGTGGCGCAAAGTCTAGCCATTCGGTCAAGACGTTAGGGCAGGCAAGCACATACGCCAAATCACGCACATAAGGTCGCTGGTATGCGTCCCAAGGTGCGTCATCTATAAGGTAATTCGAGAGGGGCTGAGCGATAACCTCAGACATAGGTTGAACCTTTATAAAGTGGTACATTTACCCTAGCTGCTCGCTTGCCAAAAGTCTATAGTCAATCTTACTATGTTAAGATTGAAAGTATCTGGCAGCATATACTTTGCCAATCATTCAATAATAATGAGGATTCAATAATGAAATATCTTTTGCAAATCGACTTTCCTTATAGCGGACCTTTTGGTGACCAATTCTTTGAGTCTATGAAAGAGTTGGCTGAAGACATCGCAAACGAGAGCGGTCTGGTCTACAAGCTATGGACAGAAAACGAAGCAACGCAAGAAGCGGGCGGTATTTATGTGTTTGATAACTTAGAGGATGCCAACAGATATTTAGAGAAGCATACCCAGAGACTGACCTCATTTGGCTTTACGGATATTAAGTCTAAAGTATTTATCATCAATGAAGCGCTAAGTGCGATTACTAAAGCGTCTCTGTAATACTTAATGAAGAGTAATAAACATAAAAAGGCCAGTCATTGGGTTCAATGGCTGGTTTTTTTATGTGGATTTTCAACTTAAAATAGGATGTTAATGGTATAAAAATTAAGCTGAATATCTGGTGCATTTGATAATAGCGGTACTAGGATAACGATCAAAAATTTCAATATAGTAAACGACCATTTGGGTGGCTTGTTAAATAGCTTTTGGACTGTTGATTTTGTACTGGTTAAGACTCTAGCTTTTTCTAAGTGTTTCATCTGATAGCTCCATATTTACCGTAACTTGATTGATACGGCTTATGGTTGCTATTTTATGGGTTGGAGTTGATTAAGAAAATCCCCTAAACCTATGTCTATATAGATTAACTTAGGTTGAGATACATTTAAATTATGATTGTGGTCTGCCTGCTTCACTTGCATATTGAGGTATCGAGCTAAGCCAGCTCTTTAAAGTAGCTGTTCTTTCAGGAAGCATTTCACCATGCCCTGTATCAATTAGGTAGCTCCATATAAGCTCACACATTTCACCAATTCTTATTTTTTTATCATGGTCTTTCGACCATAAGTATTGCGCATGTGTATCAGCTACTAATTTTGCCTTGAGTAATTTTGGGCTAACTCCCTTTTTCTTAAAAACAATTTCTGTTTTTTCAATCACTGGCTTGTTCTCGATAATAAGCTCTATTAACAGCTCTAAATCTTTATGTAAAATCAAAATATCATCAGGCGTTGCTTCTAGGTTAAGTGCGTACGTTTCTTTGTTATTAAAGAGACTATTAACCCCTTCGTAATGTTCTATTTGATAATCTTCTAAATGATAGTGATCTAATACCCTCATATTAATTCTTGATAGTGCTTTTTCAAGTCCGTACTCTTCGATGCTCTCTTTGGGTAATATCGGCTGATACCTGCTTTCTACTACTTTAATTTTATCAAAGTTATAATCTTGACCTTTATATGTGCTAGGCCTGTCACTAGGCAAAAGAAACTCTTCTACGTCTTTTGGATTAGCGTTTAGTCTATTGTGTGGTAATAAGCCCTCAATATCTGCCCATTCGTCACTAATTTCAGTTCGTTCCAATAGAAGTAAGTTGCTAATCATTCTGTGGCTTAGCTGGATAAAAACGCCTAATTCTTTACAAGTTAACGAGGGCTTTACGTCGCAGAAAAATAAATATGCATCTATTTGCGTTGTATAGATTTGATAGTCTTCACCGTCTTTGTCTAAATCATCTAAAAAGTCTAACTTGTCTTCATCAAGATAATGACTTCCCATTAAATAAAACCCTCTACCATAAATGTAAGCGTCTAAATCAAACTCATAAATTCTTTTAAGTAGTTTTTTTGGCGATATGTTATCGGTTTCAAATTTTCTGTTTAAGTAGTCGCAAGCTTCTTGTAGATTATAATATTCTGCGGTATCAAAGCTTAATGCTATATCATTATTACTCATGTTCACACCTTTACACACCCTTAGCTTTAAATATAGTCAAGGAATTTTAGAATCGCTACAAGGCGACCGACCACAGATAGTACACTGAGTACATCTAGGGCGGGTAACACCGTAGCGGTTTAAAAGTGCTCTGACTATAGGTGCAAGGCGCTGGCATCGTTTGAGGTGGTAAAAATGCCGTTCGGGTAATTAGCCCTAGCCTTACAGGATTTTTTATTATTTATCTGCTTAATGCATCATACAATCAACAGTTAAATTTAGCACAAAAAAAGCCAACCATTAAAAACAATGATTGGCTTTTCTCTTTACTACTATGTTTGGTCGGAACGGCAGGATTTGAACCTGCGACCACTACACCCCCAGTGTAGTGCGCTACCAGACTGCGCTACGCCCCGAATGACTGACTATTTTACGCAAAATTATGCATATTGCAAGGGCTATTTATTTTAGTCAAACTCTATAACCTTAATTTACGTATCACAGTCAGCATAACCAATGGGCAAAACCAATCAGCAATTATCCTTAACCTAGTAGCTCTTTGAGGATTTGGTTGACTTGCTGCGGGTTGGCACTACCACGACTTGCTTTCATGACTTGACCGACCAGACCGTTAAAGGCTTTTTCTTTACCGCCGCGATACTCTTCAACCATGGCTGCATTTTTAGCGATGACTTCTTCAACGATGGCTTTAATAGCGCCCGTATCGGTTTCTTGCTTAAGCCCTTTTTCTTCGATGATTTTGTCAGCGGCATCATCAGCATCACCGCCTTCACGCTCGTATAGAGCGCTAAAGACTTTCTTCGCCAATTTGCCAGATAGCGTGTCATCTTTGATTCGGGCTAGCATACCAGCCAATTGCTTGGCGCTGATAGGGGAGTCAGTAATTTCTTTATCATCTTTATTTAGCGCACCGAGTAGGTCACCCATCACCCAGTTGCCAGCCATTTTGGCATCTGCTTGCCCAATTTCTGCGACCACAGCTTCAAAGTAATCTGCAATTTGACGACTACCAGTCAAGATACGAGCATCATATTCTGATAGACCCAGCGCTGCTTCAAAACGCGCACGACGAGCAACTGGTAGCTCAGGCATTGCTGCACGAATGCTATCGACAGTATGCTGTTCGATACGCACAGGCAGCAAGTCAGGGTCAGGGAAGTAACGATAATCGTTGGCGTCTTCTTTGGTACGCATCACACGAGTTTCGTCGCGCTCTGGATCATACAGCATCGTTGCCTGCACGACTTTTCCACCGTCCTCAATGATGTCGATTTGACGCTCGATTTCACGATTGATGGCGCGTTCGATAAAGCGGAACGAGTTGAGGTTTTTTAGCTCAGTACGCGTACCCAATTCAGCACCAGGCTTACGAATAGAGACGTTACAATCACAACGGAATGAGCCTTCCGCCATCACTGCGTCTGAAATACCAAGCCACGTGACCAGCTGATGAATGGCTTTGATATAGGCAAGGGCTTCGTGAGCTGAGCGCATGTCTGGCTCAGAGACGATTTCGATTAATGGCGTACCAGCACGGTTCAAATCTACACCAGTCATACCATCGACGGCATCGTGAACTGATTTACCCGCATCTTCTTCTAAATGTGCGCGGGTGATACCCATACGTTTTGGATATTCGTTCTTATCCCCTTCATTGACCACCACATCGATATAGCCTTCGCCAACGATAGGGTTTGCCATCTGAGTGATTTGATAGCCTTTAGGCAAATCTGGATAGAAGTAGTTTTTACGGTCAAACGTATTAAATAGACCTAACTCAGCGTTGACACCGATACCGAATTTTAGGGCACGATCGACCACACCAGCATTTAGCACTGGCAATACGCCAGGCAGACCTAAGTCTACGATGCTAGCTTGGCTGTTTGGCTCATGACCAAAGTCAGTCGGCGCACTTGAGAATATTTTACTTTCCGTATTGAGTTGACAGTGAATCTCAATGCCGATGACCACTTCATAACCATCGACGAAAAGCTCTTTACGCACGGCATGCTCGCGCACGGCATTGTTATCAGTAGTAGCTGTACTCATTATACCGTCTCCTTTGCGATGGCAGAGTGTTGTAGATTATGGTCTGTATGCTGCTGGAATAAATGAGCAGTCGTGAGCAATTGGCTCTCTTGCCAATGCTTACCGATTAATTGTAAGCCAATAGGCAAACCTTCTGAGGTTAGACCAACTGGCTGGCTAAGCGCAGGTAGACCCGCTAAGTTGACCGCGATGGTATAAACGTCACCCAAGTACATGGTCGCAGGATCAAGGTTGTCAGTAAGCTTGTAAGCAGCGGTTGGTGCTGTTGGGCTAGCAATCACATCACAGCTAGCAAAGGCTTCATCGAAGTCTTTGACGATTAAGCGGCGGATTTTTTGTGCTTTGGTATAGTACGCATCAAAGTAACCTGCCGAAAGTGCATAAGTGCCGGTCAAGATACGGCGTTGTACTTCAGGACCAAAGCCTTCAGAGCGTGAACGCGTGTATAGATCGAGCAGATCGGTTGGATTCTCACAGCGATAGCCAAAGCGTACGCCATCGAAGCGTGACAGGTTTGATGAGGCTTCGGCAGGGGCGAGCATGTAGTAAGTGGCAAGGGTAATCTCAGGGTCAGTGATATTCACCTCCACAATCGTCGCACCTAGCTCTTCATACTTGTTCAGAGCAGCACGTACGGCCGTTTCTACTTCAGCGTCTAGTCCCGCACTAAAGTATTCTTTGGCAACACCAATACGTAGACCGTTAAATGGCTTATCGCCAGCCGCAGCTTCTGCATCGCTGATATCTTGTACGTAGTCAGGCATATCATACTTGATGGACGTTGCATCGCGTGGATCGTGACCAATCATTGGCTGTAGCAGATAGGCACAATCTTTAGCGCTGCGCCCCATGCTACCCGCTTGATCCAGACTTGAGGCATAGGCAATCATCCCAAAGCGAGAGACGCGACCATAAGTGGGCTTGATACCGGTTAGTCCACAAAATGAGGCAGGCTGGCGAATAGAGCCACCAGTATCACTGCCCGTTGCGACTGGGACAAAACCTGCGGCAACGGCGGCAGCACTACCACCTGATGAACCACCGGGGACGCGCTCTAGGTTCCAAGGATTCTGTACCGTGCCGTAGTATGAGCTGCTATTGTCTGAGCCCATCGCAAACTCATCCATATTGAGCTTGCCCAAGCTAATCATGCCTGCTTTGTCGATATTAGAAACGATGGTAGCATCATAAGGTGAGATAAAATTATGCAGCATCTTAGAGCCACAAGTCGTTAGTACACCTTGAGTACAAAAAATGTCTTTGTGCGCCATCGGTACACCAAGTAGTGGACGCTGATCGCCCTGAGCACGCATCTCATCTGCTGCCTTTGCTTGCGCGCGTGCTGTCTCAGAAGTATGAGTGATAAAGCTGTTAATCTTATTGTCTAGCGCGTCTATACGTTTGATGTAGTGTTCTGTCAGCTCAAGGCTGCTAAATTGTTTGTCTTGCAAGCCCGTAATAAGCTGCTGGGTACTTAATAAATGAAGTTCTGACATAAGGTGTCGTCCGTCAAAATGTGAGTAGCATAAAGTAAAATAGGGTAGCGATTAAAGCAGCGCGCCGTTTATTCAATCACTTGTGGAACCAAATATAAGCCATCTTCAACAGCTGGGGCGACTGACTGATTGCGCGCGCGGTTGATATCGTGTTTGGCCACATCAGCCCGCAATTCTTGGCAAGCTTCATGGATATTCGCTAAGGGTTTGATGCCTGTGGTATCCACGTTAGATAGCGTATTCATAAGTTTTAATACTTTACTAATATCGTCGGCATAGCTATCGGCTGTGCTTTCATCGACACCCAAACGTGCAAGGTTGGCAACTTCTAGGATTTCTTCACGGCTGACGTTGCTGTCAGACGTTGCTGGTTGCTGTGACATAGTTTCTCCAGTGAAGGACAGTTTTTGTTAGAGTAGAATGCGGCTAAAATAGACAAGCATTAGATATAGATAATTATTAACACAAACTAAAACAAGGGGTTTATCTTAAGATGTATATATAGTGGCTTTATTATAAAGCATCTGGCTTAAGTTTACAGAGCATGACGCTTGATTGATGCACAATATCAACCAAGATGGCGTGATTTGCAAAATTGACCGTATAATTCACGATTGATTCTCAATTGCTTACCCATTACGTTCTGAAATACGTTACAGTATGCACCTGTGCTGCTAAGCAAAATTATCATTTGCCTGTAGAGCCTTGTTAGTTATTGAATTAAATGATGTTTCATTAAGTCGAATGGTATTTACTGCTATTTTAAACTTTGTAACAACTTTTAGCGTTTAAGACCGAAATCCTGACTTACTGATGCAAATATCTGTGTTTTTTTTGAGCCAAATCGGTATAATTTAGCTCAGTTTTCCCATTGCATCATTATTGCTTAGGTTTGACTTGTTGCGAGGTTCAAATTTCGCCATAAGTGATGTCTAACGACGACCTGCTCAACGCTGACGAGTAACGCCTCAGTCAATCTCATTCGCCTCATTCGCCTCATTTGTAATACGCTGGAAATATTAGTCATGAACCTGTTTGGATTTTTATCAAATAATATCGCTATCGACCTCGGTACTGCGAACACTCTCATTTTTATTCCTAATAAAGGCGTCGTACTTGACGAGCCTACGGTGGTTGCGTTACGAAGTAATCGTACACAAAATCCTACCGTTGCGGCTGTTGGTATTGATGCCAAGCAGATGCTTGGTCGTACACCTGCCAATATTACAGCGATTCGCCCATTAAAAGACGGCGTGATTGCTGACTTTGAAGTGACGCAAAAAATGCTCAAGCATTTCATCATGAAGGTAAAAGCCAAGCGTTTTATGGCGCAGCCTAACGTGGTGGTTTGTGTGCCTTGTAAGTCTACTCTGGTTGAGCGTAAAGCGATTCGTGAAGCGGTCTCATCAGCGGGCGCAAGTAAAGTGCTACTATTAGAAGAACCAATGGCGGCAGCGATTGGCGCAGGCTTGCCAGTTCATGAAGCCAGCGGTTCGATGGTGGTTGATATTGGTGGCGGCACGACGGAGATTGCCGTTATCGCTTTATCTGGTTGCGTTTATGCCGAGTCGATTCGTATCGGTGGTGATATGTTTGATGACGCTATTATCACCCATGTGCGCCGTACCCATGGTTGTGTGATTGGTGAGACGACAGCTGAGCGTATTAAGCACGAAGTTGGCTCTGCTTTGAATGAAGACAGTCAGTTAGAAGTCGAAGTTCGCGGTCGTAGCATGGCAGAAGGCGTGCCAAAAACCTTTACTGTCAACTCAGAAGAAGTACAAAAAGCCCTAAGTGATCCGCTGAGCGGTATCGTTAGCGCGGTGAAAGCGGCACTTGAGCAGACGCCACCTGAGCTGTCATCAGATATCGCAGAGCGTGGTATTGTTTTGACGGGCGGCGGTGCGCTGTTACGTGATTTGGACAAATTAATTTCAAGAGAGACAGGTCTACCTGTGACCGTTGCTGAAGATCCATTGACTTGTGTTAGCCGCGGCGGTGGTATTGCGCTTGACTTTATCAATAACAAAAGCTTGAACATGATTTTTGTTTAGATTGCTTTAGTTAAGCACTGCGGTATTGATAAATCATCTTCGTCGTGCTTGATGATAGCTTGCGTAAAAATAGTGGGTCAAAACAGTATAAAATTAAAGGTAGCCAGTTGCGCTGCCTTTAATTGCATTAATCAACTAGAACCCAGTACTGGCTACTGCTTATTTTATAACTCCTGAGTTAGACGACTTATGACCCCAAGTATTTTTGCGCGCCAGCCGTTAGCACTTCGTAAGACTGCCATTGTATTAATAGCAGCTCTAATACTGATGTGGTTCGATAGCAAAAATTCAGAATGGTTTAATCCAGTACGTAGTACCAGTCATGCCGCTATGCAGCCTATTTATGAGCTGTCACTGTTACCGAGTTATGCCAAGCATTGGGCAGGTGGCAGCTTACAGTCTAAAGAAGCGCTGCGCCGCGAAAATATGCAGCTAAAGTCGCAACTGATCCATGCGCAAGCCAAGTTGCAGCAGCAAGATTATATTTTGGCACAAAATGCGCGCCTGCAAGGTATTTTATCAACGACCAAGCCTGAACAATTTGATCTTAATTTGGCACAGGTAATCGGTACAGACACCAACTTACTCAGACAAATCGTAGTGCTCAATAAAGGCGTTCAAGACGGGGTTCAAGTTGGACAGACAGTGATTGATGAAGACGGTATTTTAGGGCAGATTATTAATGTCTATCCCAATACCAGTCGCCTGCTATTGATTACTGATGAGCAGCAATCGGTTGCAGTTACAGTCAAGCGCACAGGTCAACGCGCTATCGTGACAGGGCAAGGGATACCAACCTCATTAAGCCTTGACTATGTATTCAAAACCTCAGACGTGCGTGTGGGTGATGAGTTGGTGTCATCAGGATTGGGTGGGCGTATTCCAGCAGGGTATCGTGTCGGCCGTATCGCCCATATTAAAGATACTCAAGCCGATAACTTTAGAAGTATAGAAGTGACCCCAGCGGCGAACTTTATCGATAATGCATATGTATTAGTCCTGCAAGATAAGCTGGTGAATAAAAATAATATTACCCTCAATGACCGTTAAGAATTTAGGCGCTCAATACGTAAGCATCAATCAGATAATGGCTGGCATCTATTTATTAACTGGTCTGTTTGTCGATACATTTTTAGCCATGGTTTTTATCCCATCAATGCCCACTCATGCTTTAACAGCAGCCATCAATACATTCGTTAAGGTAAGTACCCATGTCGTATCCTGATTCTGAGAATGCAACGGTACTACTGATTGCTACCATCATTCTAAGTTTTGTTATTGCGTCATCGCTTAATGTCTATCCGTTAAGTCCTAGTATGGCTACCTTACGCCCTATGGTCATGATCATGGTGCTGATTTTTTGGTTATTATTTCAGCCACGCTATGTTGGTATTTTTACAGCATTTACCATCGGTCTCATTGCTGACTTACTCATGGATACCCATTTGGGACAGCAAGCCTTTGCCGCCGTGGCAGTCGCCTTCTTCATAAAAATAACCAGTATTTATATTAGGCAACTAAATACCATCAGTGCATGGTTATTAGCGAGCTTAGGATTGGTTGTTTTTCAATTATGTTTATGGATATTGCAGATGTTTATCCAGAATGTCTTTGTCGCACAATCTGCCTTATCACTGTTGATGAGTATCATCAGCTGGCCATTGGTACTACTGGCTTTGCGTAAATTTGCGTCATAAGAAAAATTCTGCTGATAGCCAATAAGATTGTAGCGCTGGTGTTTATTAATCATGACTAACTAATATTAATGCACTAACAGGCAGCAGTTTTCGGTAGTAGGTAGATAAATACAGATAAAAAGAGAGTAGCGATGGATATTGTTTTAGCTTCTGGTTCGCCGCGCCGTCGTGAGCTGTTAGAAAGAGCACAACTAGAATTTAGCACATTGAGTGTAGATGTCGATGAAACAAAGCATGATGATGAGTCACCTACAGACTATATCGAGCGCATGGTCGCCACTAAAGCTGAGGCTGCCATACAGCAACTAGCATCACGCTTGAAAACGGATAAAAGCTGTTTTTCTGACTCACTTATCATTCTAACGTCTGATACCATCGGTGTGCTGGCAGATGGTCAAACAGTGCTGGTCAAGCCAATCGATCGTGAGCACGCTTATAGCATGTGGCAACAGATGTCTGATAATGTCCATGAAGTATGGACAGCAGTTCAAGCAACGCATGTATCATTATCTTCTAAAGTGGCTAACAGCTCAACTCATGAGCCAGTATTTCAAATCATTAATCAGCAACGAATCACTGAGCGTACCGAAGTGACCTTTATAGCGCTCACTGCAGAGATGATGAGTAACTATTGGGACAGTGGTGAGCCTGCTGATAAAGCGGGTGGTTATGGTATACAAGGTTTGGGTGCTATTTGGGTCAGCCGTATCAATGGTAGCTATACCAATGTCGTGGGTTTACCACTTCCACAAACGCTGGCGTTAATTAAAAACGTCACAGATATTAGTATCAATTAAAATGCGAAACAGAACCTCATAGAGATTATTGGTCTCTCAGAGATTGGTTGTCACTCCAACCTGCTGCACATAATAACACGCGAGAGTAATGGGCGAGAGCCAGCTGCATTTGTTACACTATAAAGATAATAGACGATGAACGTCTAACAAGAAAGCTGAGAGATAAGAGAAAAACATTATGTCCGAAGAGCTGCTGATTAATATTAGTCCAATGGAATCCCGTGTCGCAGTCTTAGACAATGGCATCTTGGGCGAGATTTATATTGAACGTCATCATAAATTGGGTCTGGTCGGCAATATCTATCTGGGTACAGTCGTACGCGTTTTACCTGGTATGCAGGCAGCATTCGTTGATATCGGGCAGTCGCGGACAGCATTTTTACACGTCAATGATATGCAGCGTGAGCCGCGTCCAGTAGCAGAAAATAAAAGTAAAGCGGCTGACAATAGCGATAAAAACTTGGATAGCAATATAGAAGATGCTGTGGTAGAAAATAGTACTGATAACTTGGCTGTCACGCCACCGGTGATTAGTATACAAAATACCGAAGTCATCCCTGTTTCTAAAACGTTGATTCAACATCGCTTGCATGAAAGCCAACGTATTTTAGTGCAAGTGACCAAAGATCAGTTGGGCAGTAAAGGCGCTCGCTTGACCACCAATATATCCTTGCCATCTCGCTATTTGGTGTATCTACCTTCAAGCGAACACATTGGTATCTCACAACGTATTGATGGGGAAGAGGAGCGCACCCGTCTGAAGACTGAGCTTAGTAGCCTGATGCAAACGGTCAATCTAAAAGGCGGTCTCATCGCTCGTACCGCTGCTGAACGTGTCCCTGTCGATAAGCTTGAAGAAGACATTTATTATCTACTGCAGCTGTGGCGTACCATCTGCGCGCGTCGCCAAGAGATGAAACAACATCAAAGTTCTGAGCTTATTTATCAAGAGCTATCATTACCGCTGCGCTCTATCCGTGATTTGGTACACGCGGATACCGAGAAAGTCATCATTGATAATGCACAAATTTACGAACAAGTCAGATCCTTTGCCAAAGAGTTTGTGCCTTTTGTGTATGACCGCATTGTACATTATACCGCTGAGCCATCTTTGTTTGATGTCCATCGCGTCGAAGATGATTTGCGTGATGCTTTAAAACGCCGCGTAGATTTAAAATCAGGTGGCTATCTCATTATCGACCAAACAGAAGCGATGACCACAATCGATGTCAATACGGGATCATTCGTAGGCGGGCGTTCGTTAGAAGATACAGTTTATAAAACCAATCTTGAGGCAACTCATGCAATCGCCCGTCAGCTGCGTTTGCGTAATCTAGGCGGTATTATCATCCTAGACTTTATTGACATGCTTGAACAGCAGCATAAAGATGATGTGTTAGAGAGCCTGCAATCACAGCTAGTACAAGACTATGCCAAAACTAAGATTACTCAGGTCAGTGAGCTTGGGTTGGTAGAGATGACGCGTAAACGTACGCGTGAGTCGCTCGGGCAGCAGCTATGTGAGCCGTGCTCGACCTGCCAAGGACGCGGCTTTGTTAAAACGGCTGAGACAGTGTGCTTTGAGATATTCCGTGAAATCATGCGTTGTGCTCGTACTTATAACTCTCCCAAGAAATTTACGGTCGTTGCCCATGCCGCAGTGATTGATTTATTATTAACTTCAGAGTCAGACACGGTGGCAGATTTAGAGTATTTACTTGGTAGAGTGATTACCTTTGATGTCGAAAATCTCTATACTCAAGAGCAATATGACATTGTTTTGGATTGATGTTTCATAGCTTTAGATTAACAGTGCATAGTTATCAATTCATATAAGCGTGATTATTAAGCACAGATACTGTTGTTTACATATTACTGTTTATAAAGGGTAATATCATAAGTCGCTACAGATATTACCCTTGCAATGACTGAAATACTATGTATAATATACACCACTGAATTATATATGCGCCGCCAATCAAACAGCGGGCGCTATGACAGCTAGAGCATCGTTTCTAGCACTATTTCATTATGCCTTTGCTGACATCCTATAATGGAAGGGTCGGCGGGGCTTTAAACTATTTTGCTTTTGGCACGCTACAAGTTCGGATAAAGAACTCATTCTGGTTAAGAACAGAAGGCCGCTTTAAGTGAATATTTAACCAAACGGCTTTTGATCATATCTTTGCAAAGCAAAAATGACAAAAGCACATATTAGGAGCTTGCTGGCATGGCTAACCAGAGAATCCGTATCCGTCTTAAGTCTTTTGATCATCGTCTGATTGATCAATCTGCACAAGAGATTGTTGATACTGCAAAGCGCACCGGTGCGCAAGTTTGTGGTCCTGTACCGTTGCCGACTCGCATTGAGCGCTTCAACGTTCTAACTTCACCACACGTAAACAAAGACGCTCGTGATCAGTACGAAATCCGTACTCATAAGCGTATGGTTGACATCGTTCAACCTACCGACAAAACTGTGGATGCGCTAATGAAGCTTGACTTGGCGGCGGGTGTTGACGTTCAAATTGCTTTGGGTTAATGCACATAAACACCCAACCCATTAATATAAGATATAAAGAGGTCTAAAATGGCGATCGGTTTAGTCGGTAAAAAATGCGGCATGACCCGTGTCTTCACTGAAGCAGGCGCATCTATCCCTGTAACAGTGGTTGAGATCAGTGCTAATCGCATTACTCAAGTAAAAAATACTGATGTAGATGGCTATCAAGCCATCCAAGTTACCACAGGTACCCGTCGTGACAGCCGCGTAGCAGCAGCTCAAAAAGGTCACTTCGCTAAAGCTGGCGTTGCCGCTGGTCGTGGTGTTTGGGAATTTCGTGCCAATGATAGCGATCTTGAAGGTCGTGAAATTGGTGGTGAGATCCTAGCTGACTTATTCGAACAAGGTCAGATGGTTGATGTCACAGGTAACAGTAAAGGTAAAGGCTTTCAAGGCGGCGTGAAGCGTCACAACTTCAGCATGCAAGATGCCACTCATGGTAACTCAGTATCTCACCGTGCCATTGGTTCAACTGGTCAAAACCAGTCACCAGGTAAAGTCTTCAAAGGCAAAAAAATGCCAGGTCAGATGGGTAACAAACGCGTTACCGTTCAGGGCCTAGAAGTGATATCGGTTGATGTTGAAAAAGGGTTACTTGTCATCAAGGGTGCTATCCCAGGTGCCACCGGTGGCGATGTCATCGTACGTCCGTCAGTCAAAGCCTAAGCAAGGGGATTAACGTGGATTTAAAAACAGTTACAGGGGCGGCAGTTGAGCTTTCTGATACGGCTTTCGGTCGTGAATTCAACGAAGCACTAGTGCATCAAGTCGTCACCGCATATCTTGCTGGTGCTCGTCAAGGTACACGCGCTCAAAAAACCCGTGCCGAAGTTTCTGGTGGTGGCATTAAGCCATGGCGCCAAAAAGGTACTGGTCGCGCTCGTGCAGGTTCTATTCGTAGCCCAATCTGGCGTGGGGGCGGTCGTGCATTCGCGGCTAAACCACAAGATTGGTCACAGAAAGTTAACCGTAAAATGTATCGCGGTGCTATGCAGTGTATCTTAGCCGAATTGATTCGCCAAGAGCGTTTGATTTTGGTCGAAGAGCTAAGCGTTTCTGGACCTAAGACTAAAGAGTTGATTGCAAAGTTAGGTGAGTTAAATGCATCACGTGCATTAATCGTCACTAAAGAAGTTGACGAAAACTTATACTTAGCTGCTCGCAACATCCCACATGTCAATGTACTTGATACAAGTGAAGTGGATCCAGTGAGCTTGATCGCTTTTGATAAAGTGATCATGACAGTCGAAGCTGCGAAACAATTTGAGGAAGCACTAGCATGAATAACGCAAGACTTTATCAGATCCTAAGAGGACCTGTATTCTCAGAGAAATCTCAAATGCTTGGCGACTCACTTGGTGTGCAGGTATTTAAAATTGACTCTAACGCTACTAAGCTTGAAGTCAAAAAAGCGGTTGAGATGATGTTTGAAGGTGTTGAAGTTTTAAAAGTAAACACTTTGAATGTTAAAGGTAAGACAAAGCGTTTTGGTAAAAGTATCGGCCGTCGTAATGACTACAAAAAAGCCTACGTTACCTTAAAAGCTGGTCAAGATGTACAAATGGCTGATGCTGGTGAAGAGGTCGCGAATACGACTGCTTCTACTAGTGAAACAGCGAACAACGAATAAGGATTACACTCATGCCTATCGTAAAAGCAAAGCCAACATCACCAGGCCGTCGTTTTGTTGAAAAAGTGGTGCATCCACACCTTTATAAAGGTCGTCCGTTTGCAGCGCTTCTCGAATCAAAAAGTAAAACTGGTGGTCGTAACAATAATGGTCGCATAACGACTCGTCATATTGGCGGTGGTCATAAGCAGCATTATCGTATTATCGATTTCAAACGTACTAAAGACAATATCCCTGCAACGGTAGAGCGTATTGAATACGATCCTAACCGTACTGCGCACATTGCTTTACTTAAGTACGCTGATGGCGAACGTCGCTATATCATTGCTGCTAAAAAACAAGCAGTTGGCGATACAGTAATGTCAGGTGAGCTATCACCAATTCGTCCAGGTAACTGTTTACCGCTGAAAAACATCCCATTGGGTACTGTGATCCATAATATCGAACTTAAAATCGGTAAAGGCGCACAGATGGCTCGTTCTGCGGGTGCCAGCGTTCAGTTGTTAGGTCGTGAAGGTATTTATGCTATTCTACGTATGCGCTCTGGCGAAACACGCCGTGTACACGTGAACTGCCGTGCCGTTATTGGTGAAGTTTCTAACACTGAAAACAACTTGAAATCACTTGGTAAAGCCGGTGCTTCACGTTGGCGTGGTGTTCGTCCTTCTGTTCGTGGTGTTGCTATGAACCCGGTTGATCACCCACATGGTGGTGGTGAAGGTCGTAATAAAGGTCGCCATCCAACCAGCCCTTGGGGTCAGAAGTCTAAAGGACTTAAAACGCGTAGTAATAAGCGTACTGACAATATGATCATCCGCCGTCGCGCCAAGAAGAAATAAAGGAAGAATTTCATGCCTCGTTCATTGAAAAAAGGTCCATTCATAGACGCGCATTTGTTTGCCAAAGTTGAGAATGCATTAGACACCAACTCACGCAAGCCAATTAAGACTTGGTCGCGCCGCTCGATGATCCTACCACAAATGGTTGGCTTAACTTTGTCTGTTCACAATGGCCGTACTCATGTACCGGTTATCGTGAGTGAACAGATGGTTGGTCATAAACTAGGTGAATTTGCCCCGACTCGTACGTATCGTGGTCATGGCATTGACAAAAAAGCTAAGAGATAAGGTGCTTACCATGGAAGTAACTGCAAAATTACGCGGTGCCGCCATATCGGCACAAAAAGTTAGACTCGTTGCCGATGAAGTTCGTGGCAAATCTATCGAGCGTGCTTTGGATATCCTAACGTATAGTAATAAAAAAGGCGCTGTATTTGTTAAGAAATGTCTTAACTCAGCCATCGCCAATGCCGAACATAACAACGGTCTAGATATTGATACCCTTAAAGTATCAACCATCTACGTTGATGAAGGCATTACGCTAAAACGTATCCTACCACGTGCTAAAGGTCGCGCTGATCGTATCAGTAAGCGTACCTGTCACATCACTATAAAGGTAGGAGAATAAGTTATGGGTCAAAAAGTACATCCAATCGGAATTCGTCTTGGTGTTGTAAAGAAGCATAACGCAAACTGGTATGCTAACCCTAAACAATACTCAGAATACCTAATCAACGACATTCAAGTTCGTGAGTATCTGCGCAAAAAGCTTGATAGTGCTATGATTAGCAAAATCATGATTGAGCGTCCTACAGGTGCTGCTAAGATTACCATCGCCACTGCGCGTCCTGGTATCGTTATCGGTAAGAAAGGCGAAGACATTGAAAGACTTCAAAAAGAATTGACCAAAATTATGGGCGTACCTGCTCAGGTCAACATTGAAGAAATCACCTCGCCTGATCTTGATGCTCATTTAGTAGCGGAAGGTATCGCAAGTCAGCTTGAGCGTCGTGTTATGTTCCGCCGTGCTATGAAGCGCGCCGTACAGAACAGCATGCGTTCTGGTGCTAAAGGTATTAAAGTTGAGCTGTCTGGCCGTCTTGGCGGTGCTGAGATTGCTCGTACTGAATGGTACCGTGAAGGTCGTGTGCCATTGCATACACTACGCGCTGATATCGACTATTCGTCAGTACGTGCGGAAACTACTTACGGCACCATCGGTGTAAAAGTTTGGATCTTCCGTGGCGAAATCCTTGACGGTATGAACAGTGTATACAATCCCGTTAAAGAAGAGCAGACTCGTGCGCCAAAACGCCGTGGTCGTGGAAACGGAAATCGTCGAAACACAGACAGAGGTTAAACTATGTTACAGCCAAAACGTACCAAGTTTCGTAAAATGCACAAAGGTCGTAACACTGGGCTAGCTCATCGTGGAAGCACCGTTGCATTCGGACAAATTGGTCTAAAATCGTTGACTCGTGGTCGTATGACTGCCCGTCAAATTGAAGCAGCACGTCGTACCATCACTCGTAAAATTAAGCGTGGTGGTAAGATTTGGATTCGTGTATTCCCAGACAAACCAATTACCAATAAACCACTAGAAGTACGTATGGGTAAAGGTAAAGGTCCTGTAGAATATTGGGTATGCGAAATCAAACCTGGTAAAGTGCTATATGAACTCGAAGGGGTTTCAGAAGAACTTGCTCGCGAAGCGTTCACGCTTGCTGCAGCAAAACTGCCCTTTAAAACTACCATTGTTAAGCGGACGATAATGTAATGAAGATCAGTGAATTACGTGATAAATCATTAGAAGAACTGACTCAGTTACTTGATGAAAAGCAACTTGATGCTTTCCGTATTCGTATGGCTAAAGCAACTGGTCAGTTGGGTAATACCCATGAAGTACGTGTTAATCGTCGTGCGATTGCTCAGCTTCAGACTTTGATTAACGAGAAACAACGAGGCGACTCATGAGCGATAACAATCAAACAGCTAATGCTAGCGTATTGACAGGACGAGTTGTCAGTGACAAGATGGACAAGTCCATCACAGTTTTGATTGAGCGTCTGGTTCGTCATCCTTTGTATGGCAAGCAGCTTCGTCGTTCTACAAAAATCAAAGCCCATGATGAGAATAATGTTTGCCAACAAGGCGACCTTGTCCGCATCAAAGAAACGCGTCCAATCTCTAAAACCAAGTCTTGGACTTTGGTTGAAGTGGTTGAAAAAGTAGAAAAAATCTAAGTAAATTGCATTAAAAGCCAGAAGCTGTTAAAATAGCCGCCTTTTTAAGGATGCTGATTGCGCCGAGCGTATATCAATCACATTAAGAGTAGCAGCGGTTATTATTATTAAAATGCCGACTACTCATACTGTGCTAGCGGCAGCAACTGGTTTTTATTGCTCATACGTGTGGAGTAACGCTATGATTCAGGTTGAATCGATGCTGGAAGTTGCAGATAATAGCGGTGCAAGACGAGTTCAGTGCATTAAAGTACTGGGTGGCTCTCATCGTCGTTATGCATCAGTTGGCGACATTATTAAAGTAACGGTTAAAGAAGCCATTCCTCGCGGTCGTGTTAAAAAAGGCGACGTGATGAATGCTGTAGTTGTACGTACCAAAAAAGGCGTTCGTCGTCCTGATGGTTCTGTTCTGCGTTTTGACGACAATGCTGCGGTATTGTTGAACCAAAATAAAGCACCGATTGCAACTCGTATTTTTGGACCGGTAACTCGTGAACTACGTGGTGATCAGTTTATGAAAATTGTATCACTAGCACCAGAAGTATTGTGAGGTAATCCATGTCAAAATTACGTAAAGGCGATACAGTTATCGTGATTGCTGGGAAAGACAAAGGCAAGCAAGGTACTGTACAAGCTGTAAAAAATGATCGTATTAAAGTTGAAGGCATTAATATTGTCACTAAACATCAGAAGCCAAATCAGGCAACTGGCGTTGAAGGTGGCATTCTTAAGAAAGAAGCTTTTCTACATATCTCAAATGTCGCAATATTAAATGCGCAAACCCAAAAAGCTGATCGTATTACTTATCAGTTCGGCGAAGACGGCAAGAAACAACGCGTCTATCGTTCGAACGGTGAAGTAGTGGCGACTGCGTAAGACACTAAGGGTGTAATGGTAATGGCAAGATTAAAATCTTTATATAACGAAGAATTGAAGCAGCAAATCAAAGAAGAGCTTGGTTTGGCTAATGTGATGCAAGTGCCTAAAATCACTAAAATCACACTTAACATGGGTGTAGGCGGCGCGTCTCAAGACAAGAAATTGCTTGAAGGTGCAGTAGCTGACATGACCGCTATCGCTGGTCAAAAACCTGTCGTCACCAAAGCGCGTAAATCAGTTGCTGGCTTTAAAATTCGTGAAGAATGGCCAATTGGCTGCAAAGTAACGCTACGCGGTGAGCAAATGTACGAATTTTTAGATCGTCTCATTGCCATTGCAATTCCTCGTATTCGTGATTTCCGCGGTTTTTCACCTAAAGCCTTTGACGGACGTGGTAACTACTCATTGGGTATCAAAGAACAGATCGTATTCCCAGAAGTAGATTTTGACAAGATTGATCGTATCCGCGGTATGGATGTGACAATCACCACGTCAGCTCAATCTGATGAAGAAGGTCGCGCGTTGCTTAAAGCATTCGGCTTCCCATTTAAATAAGGTAAAGACGTTATGGCAAAGAAGAGCATGATTAACCGCGAATTAAAGCGCGAAAAAATGGTTGCTAAGTACGCTGATAAGCGTATCAAGCTAAAAGAAACTATCAGTGATATGACTGCAAGTGACGAAACTCGTATGGAAGCGATGCTAGAGCTACAAGCTCTTCCACGCAATTCATCGCCAGTACGTCTGCGCAATCGTTGTGCTATCACCGGTCGTCCTCACGGTTACTTCCGCAAGTTTGGCTTATCACGCAATATGCTGCGTGAGCGTGTCATGCAAGGCGATGTGCCTGGTGTTCGTAAAGCAAGCTGGTAAGGGGTAACTATATGAGTATGCAAGATACCGTTGGGGATATGCTAACCCGTATTCGTAACGCACAAATGGCTAACAAAGTATCGGTAGCAATGCCGAGCTCTAAATTACGTAAATCAATTGCTGATTTGCTAGTTAGCGAAGGTTATGTGGCGAGCGCTGTTGTTACTGAAGAAGCAAACAATAAAGCAACCCTATCTATCGAATTGAAATACTTCGAAGGCCGCGCTGTCATCGAAACGATTCAACGTTTTAGCCGTCCTGGTTTACGCCAGTTCCGCGGTAAAGACGCTATCCCTACTGTTAAGCAAGGTATGGGTGTTGCTATCGTATCAACTAGCCAAGGCATCATGAGTGATCGTGCTGCACGCGCTGCTGGTATCGGTGGTGAAATCGTCGCATTTGTAGCGTAAGCTACACGACGATAAAGTCTATTTGATGATTGTTAGACTTCTATTGATTGAGTAATAATGAATTATTTCAAATTGATAGGTGTCTAACGCAGTCAACTATGCTAAACTAACACGCTTTTTAGCCTGTTAGTTTTTTCGCTAATATAAAGAAGTTAATTTTTTAAGGAATATTCCTATGTCTCGTGTGGCTAAAGCCCCAGTGACACTGCCAAACGGCGTAAGTGTTACTTTGAACGATCGGCAGGTCGAAGTGAAAGGCAAGAACGGCATTTTGTCTTTACGCCTGCATGAATTGGTCGAGCTGAAACAGGAAGATGATGCGATCATTTTCTCACCTACAGTCGATTCAAAAGAAGCCATGATGCACACTGGCACCATGCGCGCTCTTGTTAACAACTATGTTAAAGGCGTGAATGAAGGCTTTGAAAAGCGTCTTCAGTTAATTGGTGTTGGTTATCGCGCACAAGTTGCTGGTAACAAGGTAACTTTGAACGTTGGTTACTCTCATCCAGTAGAATATACGTTGCCTGAAGGTGTGTCAGCTGAAACCCCAACGCAAACTGAAATTGTTTTGAAATCAAACAATAAACAGCAGCTTGGTCAAGCAGCGGCTAATATCCGCGGTTTCCGCCCACCTGAGCCTTATAAAGGTAAAGGTATTCGTTATAGTGACGAGCATGTGATTCGCAAAGAAGCCAAGAAAAAATAAGGTGAGTTGAAATGTTTGATAAAAAAGCAGCTCGTCTGCGTCGAGCTAAGAAAACCCGCGCGCATATCCGTTTCTTAGGCGTTCATCGCTTAACGGTTACTCGCACGCCAAAACATATTTATGCCCAGATTATCTCTCCTACCGGTGGTGAAGTGATTGCTCAGGCATCTACCTTAGACGGCAGCTTGCGCTCAGGCGCGACTGGCAATGCTGATGCAGCAACGTCTGTGGGCCAAATGATCGCAGAACGCGCAAAAGCAGCTGGTATCACTAAAGTTGCCTTTGACCGTAGTGGTTTTAAATATCATGGTCGAGTTAAAGCTTTAGCAGAAGCAGCTCGCGAAAACGGATTGGAGTTTTAATCATGGCTAGAAATGATAAAAATGATAAAAATGAACAGACTGACGGTCTAGTAGAACGCTTAGTTACCGTTGATCGCGTTGCAAAAGTTGTTAAAGGTGGTCGTATTTTCTCTTTCACTGCATTGACTGTAGTGGGCGATGGCAATGGTCGTGTTGGTTTTGGTCGCGGTAAAGCACGTGAAGTGCCAGCTGCTATCCAAAAAGCACTAGAAGCTGCCAAACGTAATATGATTACTGTTGAGCTTAATGATGCAACTTTGTATCATCCGATCAAAGCACGTCATGGTGCTAGTAAAGTTTATATGCAGCCTGCATCTGAAGGTACTGGCGTAATCGCTGGTGGCGCAATGCGTGCTGTATTAGAAGTTGCTGGTGTCAAAGATGTTTTGACTAAATGTTATGGTTCTACCAATACTGCTAACGTTGTTCGCGCAACGTTTAACGGTTTACGTGATATGTCAACTCCAGAGAAGATGGCAGCAAAACGTGGTAAATCTGTAGACGAAATCTTGGGTTAACTTAGACTAGGTGAGTTACGATGAAAAAAATGAAAGTCACTCAATTTAAATCGGGTGCCCATCGCCTAAAGAGCCACAAAGCGAGCTTGAAAGGATTGGGTTTACGCCGTATTAATCATACTGTTGAAGTAGAAGATACACCTTCAAACCGTGGTATGGTCAATCGCGTTAACTACATGGTAAAAGTGGAGGAAGCGTAATGGGTCTTAGATTAAATGAATTATCACCAGGTGTTGGCGCAAAGAAAACTGCCCAACGTCGTGGTCGTGGTATCGGTTCAGGTCTTGGTAAGACTGGTGGTCGTGGTGTAAAAGGTCAGAAATCTCGTTCAGGTTCTAGCATACGCTCAGGATTTGAAGGTGGTCAAATGCCTTTATATCGTCGTCTACCGAAATTTGGTTTTACCAGTAAAATGGCAATGAAGACGGCTGAAGTACGTCTTTCTGAACTGAATAAAATTGATGGCGATGTGGTTAGCCTTGAAACACTTAAAGCTGCTAACCTAATCCGTCACGACATGAAGCGTGCCCGTATTATGTTGTCAGGCGAAGTCACTAAGGCTTATACCTTTAAAGGTATCAAAGTGACTAAAGGCGCTAAGCTAGCAATCGAAGCTGCTGGTGGTAGCATCGAGGAGTAGTAACGTGTCAAAACAATCAATGTCATCGACTGGTATACCGCTCAATCCATTTGCATTCATACGCAAGTATGATGAATTATGGACGCGTTTATTATTCTTAATCGGCGCATTGGTTGTTTATCGTTTAGGGTCACATATTCCAGTACCGGGTATCAATCCGGTCAACTTGGCTGATCTGTTTTCGCGCAACGAAAACACCATTTTGAGCATGTTTAACATGTTCTCAGGTGGTGCACTAGAGCGTATGTCCATTATGGCGCTCGGCATTATGCCGTATATTTCAGCATCGATTATTGTACAGATGATGTCTGCAGTATTGCCATCGCTTGAAGCCCTCAAAAAAGAAGGCGAAGCGGGACGACGTAAGTTGAACAAGTATACCCGTCAAGGGACACTTGCTTTAGCCCTAGTACAGTCATTAGGAATGTGTGCTGGCTTAATCAGTCAAAATCTTACTTTATCTTCTGGTCTGACCTTTTATATTCCAGCGGTTACCTCATTGGTAGCGGGTGCTATGTTCTTGATGTGGCTTGGTGAGCAGATTACAGAGCGCGGCGTAGGTAATGGTATTTCAATGCTCATTTTTGCGAGTATTGTGGCTGGTACGCCAGGTATGATTTCGCAGTCTATTGAACAGGTCAATCAAGGACAAATGAACTTGATTGTACTGTTTATTTTTGTGCTACTAGGCATCGCGGTTACTGCTGGTATCGTTTATATTGAACGTGCTCAGCGCCGTGTTCCAGTAAACTATGCACAGAAGCAGCAACAAGGTCGCAAAATATATGCTCAGCAGCAGTCACATTTGCCGCTGAAGCTTAATATGGCAGGGGTTATCCCAGCCATTTTTGCCAGCTCGTTGTTGTTGTTTCCAGCAAGTTTAGGGCAGTGGGTCGGTCAATCAACTGATCCTACCCTTACACAAAAGATACTACAGAATATGGCATTGGTGTTGTCTCCAGGACAGCCGCTATATTTGGTTCTGTTTGGCGCGATGATTATTTTCTTCTGTTACTTCTATACGGCATTGGTATTTAGTCCACGTGAAGTAGCTGAAAACCTTAAACGTAGTGGTGCGTATATCCCAGGTATTCGCCCCGGACAACAAACTCAGCGTTACCTAGATCATGTATTAAACCGACTGACCTTTATTGGCGCGATGTATATGACGGTTATTTGTTTAATGCCAATGGTCGTCCAGTCATCGTTTGGTGTGCCGTTTCAACTCGGTGGTACGTCTTTACTGATTATGGTGGTTGTGGTAATGGACTTCATTTCGCAAATCCAAGCGCATTTGATGACCCATCAATATCATGATCAGACGTTAATTCAATCGCCCACTCAACCTTAAATGAGCGGTACGATATCTCAAAGGAGCATGCTATGAAAGTTCAAGCATCAGTTAAAAAGATTTGTGGTAGCTGTAAAGTTGTACGCCGTAAAGGCCGTGTACATATCATCTGTACAGCAGAACCTCGCCACAAGCAACGTCAAGGTTAATATTTAGTATTATAAAGTCTCAGACTTTTGTTACTATCTCAATTAATACTTGAAAAATGACGGCGGATGGGATATCATCCGCCACTTGCCGTAGTTTATGCAAAAACTTTTATAAGACCGTCAATGAATAGGCTTGTAATCAAGTCAAAGCAGCGATAATAATTATAAAAGCTTTAGTATTGACAGCAACAAATCTGAAAAATAAAGCCTTATTGATAAATAACGCTTATTTTTCTTTAATGGAGAGAAATCAATGGCTCGTATTGCCGGCGTAAACATTCCGGATAATAAGCATGCTGTTATTTCACTAACTTACATCTTTGGTGTAGGTCGTACCACTGCTCAGAAAATCTTAGAAGCAGTTGGCATTGCCCCTACTACTAAAGTTAGTCAGTTAGATGATACACAGTTAGATGCTATCCGTGCACAAGTTGCAAATTACATGACTGAAGGTGATCTTCGTCGTGAAGTGTCAATGAATATTAAGCGTTTAGTTGATCTTGGTTGTTACCGTGGCATCCGCCATCGTCGTAACCTACCAGTTAGAGGTCAGAATACTAAGAACAACGCTCGTACTCGTAAGGGTCCGACACGCCCTCTCAAAAGATAATTAACTTAGGAAGCTAAAAGATGGCTAAAGACACTCGTAGTCGCAAGAAAGTGACTCGTCGTTCAGTATCGGAGGGCATTGCCCATATCCATGCGTCTTTTAATAACACCATTGTTACGATTACCGATCGTCAAGGTAATGCACTGGCTTGGGCCACTTCAGGTGGACAAGGCTTCCGTGGTTCACGTAAATCTACACCATTTGCAGCTCAGGTTGCAGCTGAGGTCGCTGGTAAAGCGGCTCAAGAATATGGTGTTAAGAATATCGACGTTTTGGTCAAAGGACCAGGACCGGGTCGTGAGTCTGCGGTAAGAGCACTAGGTGCATTGGGTTATAAAGTTAACAGCATCTCTGATGTAACCCCAATCCCACACAATGGTTGCCGTGCGCCTAAAAAGCGCCGCGTCTAATATTAAAGACGAAGCTTTTTATCCCAAAAGCTTATAGGAGACATAACAATGGCCCGCTATATTGGACCAAAACTCAAATTATCACGTCGTGAAGGCACGGACTTAGGTCTTAAGTCTGGCGTTAAACCATACGACGTAAAAACGAAAAAAGCTGGTCGTCCACCAGGTCAACACGGTGTAAGCCGTAACAAGACCTCAGAATATGCTTTACAGCTGCGTGAAAAGCAGAAAGTTAAGCGTATTTATGGTGTACTAGAGCGTCAGTTTGCTAATTACTATAAAGAAGCTGCTCGTAAGCGCGGTGCTACTGGTGAAAACCTGTTAGCCATGCTTGAGAGCCGTCTAGATAACGTTGTTTATCGCATGGGCTTTGGCTCAACTCGCGCTGAAGCACGTCAGCTAGTCAGTCATCGTACTGTTATGGTAAAAAAAGCTGGCCGTGATGAGTTTGTTCGTGTGAACATTCCATCAATTCAGTTGCAAGATGGTGATGTCATCGCTATCCAAGAGAAGTCTCGCGAGCAATTACGTATTAAAAACGCAATTGAGCTGGCTACCCAACGTGGTATTCCAGAATGGCTAGATGTTGACCACAGCAAATTACAAGGCACGTTTAAACAAGCGCCTGATCGTATTGATCTACCTGCTGAAATCAACGAAAGCTTGATCGTTGAGCTATACTCTAAGTAATGACGTACTGCTCGATGTCGTGAAAACGGCATTGAGCAATTAACGTTAATTAAACCAGTTTAATAAATCGAGGTGACATCATGATGCTAAATGCAACTGAGTTTCTAACGCCGAATGCCATTAATGTGGATACGGTTAATGAAACGATTGCGAAAGTCACGCTCGAACCGTTAGAACGCGGCTTTGGGCATACCCTTGGTAATGCCTTACGTCGCATCTTGTTATCTTCATTACCTGGTGCTGCAGTCATTGAAGCTGAGATTGATGGTGTTGACCATGAATACTCAACGCTTGAAGGGCTACAAGAAGATGTACTTGACTTGCTTTTGAATCTAAAAGGCTTGGCTATTACGCTTCATGACCAAAATGAAGTATTTTTGACCTTGGATAAACAAGGTCCAGGCACTATTACTGCTGCAGACATCGCGTTACCGCATAATGTAGACATCGTCAATCCAGAATTGGTGTTGGGTACATTGAGTGATCGTGGTCATCTTAAGATGCGTTTGCGTGTAGTAATGGGTCGTGGATATGAGCCAGCAAACCAGCGCCGTGAAGATGGTGATACTAAAGCAATCGGACGTTTAAAGCTTGATGCAAGTTTTAGTCCTGTGCTTCGTGTTGCTTATCAGGTTGAGAACGCTCGTGTAGAGCAGCGTACTGATCTTGATCGTCTTATCATTGAGCTTGAAACTAATGGCACTATAGATCCAGAAGAAGCAATTCGTAAAGCAGCCACTATTTTACAACAACAGATTTCTATCTTTGTTGACCTAGAAGCTGAAGAAGCGCCTGAGCCTGTGAAAGAGAAAGAAGAGGTTGATCCGGTGCTATTACGCCCTGTGGACGATCTTGAACTAACGGTTCGCTCAGCCAACTGCTTGAAAGCTGAAAACATTTACTATATCGGTGATTTGGTACAACGTTCAGAGACTGAACTTCTAAAAACCCCAAATCTTGGTAAGAAATCATTAACGGAAATCAAAGACGTACTAGCGTCTAAAGATTTAGAGCTCGGTATGCGCCTAGATAACTGGCCACCAGCTGACCTTCGTGTTGATGATCGCTTTTCTTATCGTAGCCGTTAAACTTTAAGGATTTTTGACTATGCGCCATCGTAAGAGTGGAGTCAAGCTGGGTCGTACCGGCAGTCATCGTAAGGCAATGTTTCAGAACATGACTAACTCATTATTTGAGCATGAACTGATCAAAACAACTTTACCAAAAGCAAAAGAGTTACGTCGCGTTGCCGAGCCATTAATCACTATGGCTAAAGAAGACAGCGTTGCTAACCGTCGTTTGGCATTTAGCCGTATGCGTAGCAAAGCTATGGTAGGTAAACTATTTGGCACGTTAGGTCCTCGTTACCAGACCCGTCCAGGTGGATATTTGCGTATCGTAAAATGTGGTTACCGTGATGGTGACAATGCGCCAATGGCATATGTAGAATTGGTTGATCGCGACTAATTTTACAATAAGCAAAAGATGTATATAAAAAAGCTCCAATTCAATTGGAGCTTTTTTTGTGTTTGATGCTTTAGTTTATTACCGTAGTAGTGAATCTACATCCGCGGCACCTTGTCTGATAATTTCAGGCTGGCTACCAGTCATATCAACAATCGTAGTTAGTTTAGTGGTCTTTACACCTGCATTTATCAAACCGTCGATTTGATTGCCTAATAAATCCTCAATCTCAAAGGGATCATCTAGTATGTCATCACGGTTAGGCAGTATTAATGAACTGGTTAAGATAGGTTCATCCATGGCCTCTAAAAGCGCTTGCGCAATAGGGTTGCTAGGTACTCGAATACCGATGGTTTTTTTCTTCGCATGTGCCAATTTTTTTGGTACGTCTTTTGTGGCATTGAGGATAAAGGTGATGGGCGCAGGAGTAAGCGCTTTGAGCTGTTTAAATTGTATATTGTCCACTGCAGCATAGTTGGCAATTTCGCTTAAGTCACGGCACAGTAAAGTAAACTGGTGTTTATCATCAAGTTCACGAATTTGTTTGAGCTTATCGAGTGCATCCTTTGCTCCTAAGCGACAACCAAAAGCATAGCTGGTATCGGTAGGGTAGATAATGAGCTGGTCTTTACGTAACAGATCCGCCACTTGCTCAATCAGACGTGGCTGTGGATTTTCTGGATGAATATAAAATACTTGCATAGCAGTTCCTTATTTTATAATTATGGGTTTTTAAATGTGAGGTTTTTGACTAAGTAGAATATCGGTGGCGCGCATGCTTCTTTCACTCAGTTTACTAAAAAAGCATCACTGCCTTCCTAGTGTAGCGCAAAGCCAATATAAGTTTGATTGCAAGCCGTTACTATGCGTAGACAATCGTTAACATAAAAATACCGCACCTTTACGCTGATATGCTGCTGTTACTCTAGATCAGCTATAGAGACACTGAGTAAGGCGTGTAATAAAGTTTTAGCATCAGGTGGCAATATATTCGGCTTAGCGATGTATTGTTGCACTTGTCGGTAGACGTCATTTGCGAATGTACTATTGCTCGTATCAAAGTCAGCAAACAAATTATCTTGTGACACCTCAAATGATCGTTCACAAGCGAGAGTAAATAAACACTCTAACGCTTGTGGTTTAATCTCTACGCGCTCAAATGCTTGCTGCTGAGCGGCGGTACGCCCATCTGGTGCGTACCAGTAGCCAAAGTCAGGTAAACGTCTACGAGCCTCTCCAGCCACACACCAATGGCTTAGCTCTAGTCAACTCATAACTTTTAATGTACATGTGTGAGGCCTTGATATATATAAGGATACACTAAAAGCATAATATTCTGAAATTTCAATAAAAAATGTACATTAGCTCATTAAAAAGTTAGCTGATGTACATTTTTTTAATTAAAGAATTATCACTTATACTCAATACTGAAGAGGAGGTTATCTACCTCCGCACTTCAATTTTCTTATGATAAGATGAAGGCTAATAAGATTGTCTTAGTGTAACTACTATAAAATATCAAAAACTTATATTTTGGTTAATAATAAATGAAGCTTCCTTATAGAGCTAAGCATGTACTCACCTTCTAAAACCAATAAATACCAATCGAGAATAAAGAAACATGGCTAAAACACCTGCAAATAAGAACGACAATATAAAAGATGGTCGCTTTGAAGAAGCCCTTTGGGATGCTGCAAACAAGCTACGAGGTAGCGTCGAATCATCAGAATATAAGCACATTGTTTTAAGCCTAATTTTCTTAAAATTCATTAGTGATACCTTTGAGCAGCAAAGACAGAAGCTTATCGATACGGGCTATGAAAAGCATATCGATATGGTGCAAGCTTATACCAAGGATAATGTGTTCTATTTGCCGGAGGAGAGCCGTTGGAGCTTTATCCAGCAGAATGCCAAACAAGAAGACATCGCTCTTAAGATCGACACGGCGCTTAGCACCATTGAGAAGACCAACCAATCGCTTAAAGGCGCACTGCCGGATAACTACTTCTCTCGTCTGGGCTTAACGGCCAGTAAGCTTGCGGCTTTGATTGATGTGATCAATAACATCGATACCATCGGTAACCCAGAAGAAGACACAGTAGGGCGCGTGTACGAGTATTTCTTAGGTAAGTTTGCCGCGACTGAAGGTAAAGGCGGTGGTGAGTTCTATACGCCCAAATCTGTGGTCAATCTCATTGCAGAGATGCTGGAGCCGTACCAAGGCAAAATCTATGATCCGTGTTGTGGTTCAGGCGGTATGTTCGTCCAGTCCATTAAGTTTATCGAGAGTCACCACGGCAATACCAAAGACGTGTCTATCTATGGGCAAGAGTATACCAGCACGACCTACAAGCTCGCTAAGATGAACCTTGCTATTCGTGGTATCTCTAGCAACTTGGGCGATGTGGCAGCCGATACGTTCTTTAAAGATCAGCATGAAGACCTCAAAGCGGACTTCATCATGGCAAACCCACCTTTTAACCAGAAGGATTGGCGTGCCTCTGATGAGCTGGTCGATGATCCACGCTGGGCAGGGTATCCAACACCGCCAACGGGGAATGCCAACTATGCATGGATATTGCACATGATATCCAAGCTCTCTGAGCATGGGACTGCTGGTTTCGTACTGGCAAACGGCTCAATGTCTACCACCACCAGCGGTGAGGGTGAGATACGCCAGCAGATTATCGAGAATGATTTAGTCGATTGTATGATTGCGCTACCGGGTCAGCTGTTTTATACCACCCAAATCCCCGTGTGCTTATGGTTTATCAGTAAAGACAAACAAGCCACGTCAGCTGATAGTCAAGCAAAAGGGCTGCGTAATCGTAGTGGTGAGACGCTATTCATTGATGCGCGCGCTATCGGCAGTATGATTAGCCGCACTAACAAAGAACTCACTAAAGACGATATCGAGGCGATTGCCAAGACGTATCATGCATGGCGTGGAGAGAAAGAAGCTGGTGGCTATGAAGCCTATACAGACGAAGCAGGCTACTGTAAATCTGCCACGCTTGATGAGATCAAAGCCAATGACTATGTACTCACTCCTGGGCGTTATGTTGGTGCTGCGGCAATAGAAGATGATGGCATCCCGTTTGAGACTAAAATGCTTGAGCTAAGCCAAACGCTATATGCACAGATGCAAGAATCATCAAAATTAGATGAAACCATTCGTTATAACTTGGAGGTGTTGGGTTATGGCGAATGATTGGGTTGAATATGAAGTTTCAGAGTTATGCGAGTTGATTGTTGACTGTGTAAACAAGACAGCACCTAAAGTTGATTATGAAACACCTTATAAAATGCTACGTACTACAAATGTACGTTATGGCGTTGTAGATACTCAAAACTGTAAGTATGTTGAAGAGCATGTTTTTGAAAAATGGACTAGGAGGTCTGAAGTCTTAAAAGGTGATATTCTTTTGACAAGAGAGGCACCGATAGGAGAAGTTGGTCGTATCACCGTTGATGATAATCTATTTTTGGGACAGCGACTAATGCAGTATAGAGTTAATCCTTCTCTTTTAGATTCTAGGTTTCTATTGTATTCATTCCTTAGCCCTTATTTACAACATCAATTTTACGTGCATGAAGGCACTGGTTCTGTTGTCAGTCACATTAGAGTTGGAGACTGTTTAACATTCAAAATCCCAACGCCACCACTCCCAGAACAAAAAGCCATTGCTCATATCCTTGGCTCTTTAGATGACAAAATAGAGCTAAACCGCCAAATGAATGAAACGCTAGAAGCAATGGCGCAGGCGTTGTTTAAGAGCTGGTTTGTGGATTTTGATCCTGTGATTGATAATGCGCTCGCGGCTGGTAACGCCATTCCTGATGAGTTCGCTGAACGTGCCGAGCAACGTAAAACGATTGAGAAAAAGAATAAGTCAGATATTCAGCACTTATTCCCTAATGCGTTTGAGTTTACAGAAGAAATGGGGTGGATTCCAAAGGGTTGGGGAGTTAGTAAGCTTGGTGAGTATATTGAAGTAAAACGTGGTGGCTCTCCTCGACCAATTCATGATTATTTAGTACCTAAAGGATTACCTTGGGTCAAAATAAGTGATGCGACTGCTAGTAATTCAAGATTTCTTGTTGAGACGAAACAATTTATTAAACCTGAAGGATTAAATAAAACGACTTTATTAAAAAAAGGCTCGTTAATTTTATCAAATAGCGCCACCCCTGGCTTACCAAAATTTTTAGATTTAGATGCTTGTATCCATGACGGCTGGTTACATTTCCCGAAGAAAAAAATATTTACTGATAATTATTTATATCAGCTTTTTTTAGTTGTTAGACAGGAACTCTTGATGCAAGGTAATGGTAGTGTATTTACTAATCTAAAAACAGATATTTTAAAAAACCATATGGTAGTAGTGCCTAATATCGATGTTTTAAACTATTTCGATAACTGGATAAATTCATTTCATAATAAAATTCATGCTGTTCAAATAGACGTAGATAATTTATCAAGAATCCGCGACACCCTTTTACCTAAGTTAATGTCAGGCGAATTGCGTATTTCTGATGCTGCTGAACTTGTGGAGGAAGTAGTATAGCTTTTGACAGTAAACGGTTATCTTAAAAACATAAGAATTAATGGAATCTAGTATGAAAAAGCCGTTACTTAGTTTAGCGCTCAGCTTAGGCGTTCTATCTGCGGCTCCTGTAATGGCTGCCGCTCCTGCTTTCTCAGCTAGTCAAATGGCTCAAGTCAAAATCAAAGACTTAAGCTTTAAAGAAATTATGCGTCAGTTTTACAATGGTCAGATGTTCGATATTCATGTGGATCATATGGAAGATACACCGTATATCGGCTTGGGAAAATACGATGAGGTTGGAAGGGCAACTATTGCCTTAATGCTTCCTGTTATTCAATATAAAAATACAGCAGGTGAAGATCGTTATCTGATTATCATTGAAAAGACACATGTTTCTGATGGAGAAATTGACTCTTGTCATATCTGTAAGGCAACAGCGGATTTATACAGCTTTAAAAAACTGAAGAGTGGATTGTTTCAGTTAGTGAGTCAAACACCAAAGAACGTAGAGGAATCGGGTAGCAATGGAAGTGCAGGACTTTATGCTGAAGATATTAAAAATGGTCTACAGCCGTTAGGGAAGAACCTAGTAGGAAGTATGTTTACGAATTTCTATATGGGTCAAGGTGCAAGGGATGACTGGTGGAAAGCTTTACACCTACCTGAGAATGATTTTATTAATGTTTATTATGTCGGTGATGCTGGCTCAAGCAATGCTCGTTATGATGAAGACTCGCCTTTGTATTATGGTTATGAAGGGACTTTAAAAGTACTGTCGGACAATACCACTTATTATCCCATTATGTTGACTTACAAAGGCGAAAAGCTTACTGAAGATGATGAGCGTATTGAGCATGTTAACTACAGTGAAATTGTGAAATTCAATCCGATTAAAAAAGAGTATGAATAACCTAGTGTTGTCGTATTTCTTCTAGATTAGCATAGTAATTATTGAGAAAAAAATAAAGCATAATAAAAAAGGACGAAGCATTGAAATTCACCGAAGACAGACTTGAGCAAGCCATTATTGAATTGTTAGCAGCTGAGGGCTATCCACATACGGTTGGCGAAGCACTCGACCGCAATCCTGACGATGTGCTGATTAAGTCTGATCTTCGACAGTTTCTGGCAACCCGTTATAAAGATGACTTGATCACAGAGTACGAGATTGAGTCCATCATTCATAAGCTTGAATACCTTCCTGCCTCCGACCTTTACGATACCAATAAAGCCATCATGAAGCTTGTTGCTGATGGCTTTACCCTCAAGCGTGAAGACTATACCCAAAAAGATTTATACATCCAGCTGATTGATTATGAAGCACTCGATAACAATCGCTTTCGCATCGTCAATCAGATGGAGATACAAGGCTTTGAGCTGCGTATTCCTGATGGCATTCTCTATATCAATGGCTTACCACTGGTGGTGTTTGAGTTTAAAAGCAGCATCCGTGAAGATGCCACCATGTTTGATGCCTATACCCAGCTGACCACTCGGTATAAGCGCGATATTCCAGAGCTATTTAAGTACAACGCCCTATGTGTGATTAGTGATGGGGTCAATTCAAAGATGGGCTCGTTCTTTGCGCCTTATGAGTTCTACTATTCCTGGCGTAAAGTCACAGGCGATGAAAAGCTTGAGAAAGACGGTATCCACTCCTTATTGACCATGATGAGCGGTTTATTTGATAAAACGCGTTTGCTCGATGTCATCCGTAATTTTATTTACGTACCTGACAAATCAAGCAAGGAAGAAAAAATCGTTTGTCGCTATCCGCAGTATTATGCCGCCACCAAGCTATACGACAATATCAAGCAGCACATGAAGCAGCTCGACAGTCATGGCAATTTAATTAACAATAATGGCTTACGTGACGGCAAGGGTGGTACCTACTTTGGCGCGACTGGCTGTGGTAAGAGCTTTACCATGCTGTTTTTAGCCCGTCTACTGATGAAAGACTTGGCGCTTGGTAGTCCAACCATCATCTTAATCACTGACCGCACCGATTTGGATGATCAGTTATCCAAAACCTTTACCAATGCCAAGACCTATATCGGTGATGAGAATATCATCAGTGTCGAGAGTCGTGCTGAGCTAAGAGAAGAACTCAAAGGTCGTAAGAGTGGCGGCGTATTCCTAACCACCATTCACAAGTTTACCGAAGACTTAGCACTACTGACAGAGCGTACCAACGTCATCTGTATCTCTGATGAAGCGCATCGTAGCCAAATCAATCTCCAGCAAAAAATCACCGTTACCGAAGATGGCGTCAAAAAGACCTACGGCTTCGCTAAATATCTCCATGACTCTTTGCCTAATGCCACTTACGTCGGCTTCACGGGTACACCGATTGATGCCACTCTCGATGTATTTGGTCCAGTCGTTGATAGCTACACCATGGTTGAGTCGGTATTTGATGAGATCACCGTGCGTATTGTCTATGAAGGTCGCGCCGCTAAAGTGCTACTCGATAGCAAACAGCTTGATGAAGTCGAAAAATACTATCAAGAAAGCGCCGACGCTGGCACCAATGAATATCAGATCGAGAAAAGTAAAAAAGCCATGGCCAGTATGTCCACCATTCTTGGTGACCCTGACCGCATTAGAGCTATAGCAGAAGACTTTGTTCAGCATTATGAAGCACGAGTCGCTGAGGGCACTACACAAAAAGGCAAGGCTATGTTTGTCTGTAGCAGCCGTGAAGCTGCCTATCAGTTATATAAAGACATCATAGACCTGCGTCCTGAATGGGATGAGATAAGAGCGTGCGAGGAAGGCTCAACCTTATCGGAAAGTGATAAGAAAAATGTCAAACCGATGGAGCGAGTCAAAATGATCATGACTCGTAACAAGGATGACGCAAAAAGCATGTGGGATAATCTTGGTAATAAAGACTACCGCAAAGAGCTAGACCGTCAGTTTAAAAACGGCAAATCGAACTTTAAAATCGCCATCGTCGTCGATATGTGGCTCACAGGCTTTGACGTACCTTTTCTCGATACCATCTACATTGATAAACCTTTGCAAAAGCATAGCCTGATTCAAACCATCTCACGGGTCAACCGTAAGTTTGAAGGTAAAGAAAGCGGCTTAGTGGTTGATTATATCGGCATCAAAAAACAGATGAACCTGGCGCTCTCGCATTACACCGGCGGTCAGATTCAAAACCTAGAAGACATCCAAAAGTCAGTGGTAGTGGTCAAAGACCATTTAAACCTACTGGATACGGTCTATCATAAGTTTGACTCCAGCCTGTACTTTAACGGCACGCCACTACAGCAACTGAACTGCTTAAACGCTGCCGCTGACTTTGCGCTGCAATCTAAAAAGTTAGAAAAACGTTTTATGGATTTGGCCAAGCGTTTAAAGTCTGCCTATGATATCTGCGTCGGTAGCAGTGAGCTTACCAAGGCGCACAAGGACAAGATTCATTATTACCTAGCCATTCGTACCATCATCTTTAAAATCACTACGGGCGGCGCGCCTGACGTTGAGCAGATGAACCAGAAGGTACGTGACCTAGTTAAAGACGCACTGCTGAGTGATGGCGTAGAAGAGATCTTTAAGCTCGGTGATAACACCGACGGTGAAATCGATATCTTTGATGAAGACTACCTAGCCAAGCTTGAAGTGATTAAACAGCCCAATACCAAGTTAGAGCTGCTACAACAGCTACTCGCAAAAGCGATTGGTGAGCTGAAAAAGACCAACAAGGTCAAGGGCATCGATTTCAGTAAGAAGATGAATGCCTTAGTCGAGAAGTATAACGACCGTGACGAGCAAGATGTACTGCGCGCCGAAGTCATCGGCGACTTCTCTGATGAGATCATAAAGCTGTATCACGAGCTGCGCGAAGAGATGGCGTCGTTTGGTGAGATGGGTATCGACTTTGAAGAAAAGGCGTTTTACGACATCCTGCTGTCACTGGCACATAAATACGACTTTACCTATCCCGAAGACAAGCTGATTGAGCTGTCTAGAGAAGTGAAAAAGCTCATCGATGAGAAGGCTAAGTATACGGATTGGAACAAGAAAGAGGATATCCGAGCTGAGCTACAGTTTGATTTGATGGTATTGCTCGATGAGTGGGGCTATCCACCAGTTGATTCAAAAGAAGTCTACAAAGAGATATTTGAGCAGGCTGAGAATTTTAAGAAACATCGGGTGGTTTAGATATACTCATACGTAATTTATGTATGATCTCTTTGATTTTGAAGATGCTATAACGATAATTTAATGATGTCAGTTATTGTTGCCTGACTCAAGTAAACCTGCCTCCGATATAGTCGGGGCGGTTCACTGCCTATTTTGAGCTTAGTTTTGGGGTTTGGGGTGTCCCCAACGTGTTTTGAGAACTGGGATAAATGAGCTGATATGTGAAAAATATTACAGTCCTCGGAAACGCACTCTTAGTAAGAGGAACTTAACCATTGTGCTAAAAAAAATATTTCCTTAAATTATAGTTTAACTAAGTGGTAGCATAAATGGAATTATGCTTAAGAGGCGACTGGATATGATTACAAGAGTTACGTTAATTGAGAACACAGGTAACTATCAGAAATTCTCTGATGGTAACGTGAATTTTAATCCTGTAACTATTATTTATGGTGAAAACAGGAATGGAAAAAGTACTTTTTGCGATATATTTCACTCGCTCGCTTTAAATGACCCCAAAATAATTATGGACAGAAAATCAATAAATCCATCTAATTTGACTAGCCAAGCACAGCAAAAAATAAAAATCCAGTTTTCTACTGATGACGATAGAAAAAAAATTGTAGCCTTTACAAATGATTCTTGGGATTCTCATCTTCCTGATAACTACCAATTACATGTTTTTGACCAAGCTTTCATTTACAGAAATGTTATGGCAGGTATGACATACAACAGAGACAACTCTAAAAATATTTCAAGCTATATTTTAGGTGAAAATTCAGTAAAATTTGAAGAATTAGAGGTTGATAATCAGAAGCTAAGAGGGGTTAGGGATTCAATAAGAACACTTACCAACAAGTTTCATTCCCATAACATACATAACATCGATGATTTTATAGCTTCTCCCTTATCGCCATTATCTCTTGTAGAGATTGATGAAGAAATTAAAAATTCTAAGGAATTACAGCAAAGAATTAGTACTCAGATCACCAATACTATTCAAGTTAGCAGAAGATCAAATCTTGAAGAAGTGATCAGGCATAGAGCTATAGATACGGCGCTAAAGTCTATAAATGACTGTCTAGGCTTCAATATGGAGAATGTGCACGAAGCTTCTAAAGAAGCTGTTGCTAATCACAAGATGAAAGTTGGCAGCCCAAACCTATTTGATGCTTGGGCTGCTAAAGGTATTACTCATCTAAAAGATGATTGTCCTTTTTGTGGACAGGAATTAGAGCAAGAAGCTCAGTCCTTGATTGAAAACTATCAAACTGCTTTCGATGATAATTTTCAAAATTTTGTAGCTCAAACGAAATCAAAAGCTAATTCTCTAAAAAGAAAGTCTTTGATCAGTACAAATATAGAAGATATTAGAGAGAAACATGATAGGAATTTAGCATTTTTAGATACTTATATTGAAGCTGATATTAGAAGTGAATTAGAGACACACGAGTATATAAATCAGTTGATGACCTGTTTTCAAAGCATAGAGCTAGCTTTATCTGATTTATATCATACTAATAATAATGTCGCTAAAACCATAGAAAACGACCTTAGTTACAAGTACGAAGTTCCTTACAGTTCACTTCCCCCTATAGATTTTACGCAACTAAAGAGCAAGTTCTCTATATTTGATAATTCAATTGCTGAATATAATAGCGTTAAAGATAAAATTAACGTGGAACTAGAACGATTTAAGGCATCACAGAACACCGTAGTGCTACAGAATTCAGTGGATAATGAGGCAAATGCAGAGAAACTGCTTCTATCTCAAAGAAAAAGACTTGATATGAACGAGGATTGCATAGAATTTTCTGGTTTATGCTCTGATCTGCAAGCAGCTGAGGATGAATATAAAGAGCGCAAGGCCAAACTGGAGGAAGATCAAGAGGAATTCTTGAACAATTATTTTGATGAGATAAACAGGATTTTCTCTAGCATTGGAACGAAGAATTTTGAAATATCTAGAGGTACTAACAATATTGGAACGAGAACTGTCTATGAATTAAAAGTCTCTTTTAAAGGAGAGAATATAAATAAAGATAAGTTTCATTGCATATTTAGTGAATCAGATCGCAGAGCGCTAGCTCTTTCTGTTTACTTCGCCAAAATTAATAAGCTACCTGAGGATGAGAGATTGAAAGCTATTTTAATTATGGATGATCCTGTTACTAGTTTTGACAGTGAGAGAATTACCAGTATTTTAGGAATACTATATAGATTAAAATCTCATGTTAAACAATTGATTGTTACTACACATTATAAAGGTATGGCTTCATCTATGATGATGAAGTTCAGTAAGGAAGCTAGTGCTATAAAAATCATTCAAACACAGAATGGATCAATACTAAAGCAGGCAACTGAAGCTGAAATGACTGAAACAGCACATAATAAACGCTACAATGAAATAATGGATTTTGTAGAACGTAGGACAAATGAAGATAAAATAGAACAACTACGTGTATTCGTCGAAGCTGAGATGAGAAGTCGCTATAAACGACAGCTTATCTCGCTTAATTTAAACGAAAAAAGTACTTTTAATGATTGTTTAAAAGCCTTGAAAGACAATAGCTATATTACAGAAAGTAGTTTTCTGTCACTTGACGATCTTCGAGGTTCGCTAAATGTTCCATCACATAACATACAACATAGATCTCTTGAAGACTCCAGATCGTATGCAGAAGATATGATGAAGACCATATACAACGAAATTTGACAGAGATTTGAGCGTCCAGTGAGGTCTTTTGATAAGATAGACAGCTTTTTTTCTGATAGCATTCTTTTGAGAGTATCCCAATCAGCTTGGTTCAAACGCGCCAAGCGGTCAATTTGCTCAACTAAGATCACATCGCCCTTATGAGCATCTTCAATCAGCTGCATAAGCTTTGAACGCACCAAGATAGCTCCTGATTCGTTTTCGACATAGAAAGCAGCAATTTTGTGGCCATGATCGTTGGCAAAGGCTATGAGTTCGCTTTTGGCACGCTTAGCTTAGCGTCTTGTTCTTTGGTAGACGCTCGTAGATACGCTCTGATAAACATAAACACCTAAAATAGTCTGTTCTAAGTGGTTCCATTATAGCGGTCTATTTTAAGTGGTCTGTTAATAGGTTTGAAGGGTGGGATAGCTGGTTCCCTTGGGGTATAGATCGCTAAGACCGGTGTGGTTTGATTTTTATCATCAGGCTGCGTAATCAAAATTTCCCAAGTTCAACTGTACGGATTTGACAGCAGGGGTCATAGAGAGTGGGATGAATTTCATAATAGAAAATACATTTACGATTGAACCTATCCAAAACTTAATTACTGCATCTACTGCAGCATTAGGTTGTGGACTACTCATTGGTCTAGAAAGAGAGCGTAGCAAACAACGTGAAAATCAACACAGCTTTGCAGGTATTAGATCTTTTGCAATTTGCTCTTTATTAGGGGCAATTTGCTTTGCTTTCGGTTTATTTATGGGGCTCATAGGAGCATTGATAGTAGGTGGTATAAGTATCATCTCTACTAATAAACAAATTGAAGATCCAGGTGTAACCACTGAACTTGCTTTTATACTCACCTATTTTATAGGCGGACTATGTTTATGGCATATTCCTTATGCAGCGGCACTTACAGTCGTCCTTACTTTCCTTCTAGTGACAAAGCATTCAATGCATGGAGTAGCGGTTAGATGGATTACTGAGCGTGAATTTAAAGATGGTATCTTTTTACTGGCCTTGCTTTTAATTGCACTTCCTTTAACCCCCAATAGGGATCTTTGGGGTTCAGTACTAAATCCTTATATTATTTTAAAATTATTGATATTGATTTTAACCATTCAAGCACTAGCACATATGGCAAAGAGGCTTTTACCATCACGCCACGCCATGTTTTTATCTGCTTTAGCATCAGGATTTATATCCAGTACAGCCACGATTGCAAGCCTTGGAATAGAAGTTCGTCAGGGTCGTGCAGATGCAAAAGAAAATGCTGGAGCTGCGCTTATATCATGTGTCGCAACAGTGGTACAGCTTCTTATTATTGTTGCAGGTGTAAGTTTTAGCTGGCTTAAAATTTTATTATTCCCCTCTATTATTGCCATGATAGTTTTAATTATTCCTGGGATATGGTTGATGAGAAAAGCTCGATCCGAAGAGAAAGCTAAGTTAACTGATACACCCATGTTTAGTTTAAAAGAGGCAGGTATCATTGTAGTCACACTTACTATTATTCAAGTACTTGTTTATGGTTTAAGTTTATGGCTGGGTGACGCCGGTCTTATCGCAGGAACCGTACTGAGTTCTATGTTTGAGGTGCATGCAGCAATGGCTGCTGTAGTCATGCAAGGGAACCCAACTAACCCTATTTTATTGCTCGCCTTATTATTGGGTTTAGCGACACATGCAATTTCTAAATCAATTAATGCGGCAATTACGGGTGGTTTTCAATACGCACTTGCTTTTGTTCCAATCCAAATTATTCATATGATTGTTTTAATTATCTTGATATATACTATGACAAATAATTAAAAAAACTCGGTGGTGTGTCAGAAAGTATACTGGGGAATAAAGGAGGGTGACAGCCGAGGCAAGATGATATATTTGAGTAGATATCAGCTGCCCCGACTGTCACAGTCCCAGTTTAAAGAAACCCCGATATTAACAACGTCACCTAAGGAAAGTAAACTTCATACCTCAGTCTTCTACACTATATAAATAGTAGCATATAGAGCTTTCTCGACTCATAAGATTTAAATAAACCCATAGTAATTATAGATATTAATAATATTTCGAGCACTATAATATTGAGGGATCCACTACCTAATAAGTTATAGTGCAGATTGTATAGGTTAACTGATCTCTAATATCGCTCTCAAATTCGGAACTGAATCTTTAACTTGATTAAAATTTGAACAATTCTTGAAGCCTTGAAAGCCCTATAGAATCAGAGAACTTAGCATAGATTTCTTATTGATTTTATCGCCAGCATACTTTTTAGAACACCACCGTATTTTTTGAGGATGTCTATGTCATACTCTATTCACGATGAGCCGCACCTAAGTAACCGGAGTCAATGGCTCAGAGCAGCGGTACTTGGCGCCAATGATGGACTCATTTCTACCGCCAGTTTACTGGTTGGTGTTGCCGCCGCAAACGCGAGCAGCCAAACCTTATTACTGACAGGATTGGCGTCACTGACTGCAGGGGCTTTATCGATGGCGGCTGGTGAGTATATCTCTGTGTCCTCACAAGCAGATACTGAAAAGGCTGATTTAAAAAAAGAGCTTTACGAGCTGGCGCATAATCCTGAGCGGGAGCTTGTCGAGCTGACAACAATTTATAAGCAGCGTGGACTTGATCAAGACTTAGCACACCAAGTTGCTGTCGCCTTAACTGAGCACGATGCACTTGAGGCTCATGCTCGTGACGAGATAGGGCTAACTGAAATCAGTCAAGCAAAGCCCCTGCAAGCTTCCATTGCCTCCGCATTGGCCTTTAGTACTGGTGCCATATTTCCTGTCATCGGCATCTTGGTGTTTCCAGCCCAGATCCTTGTTTGGTCATTGGCCGCGCTGACCATAGTCGGCTTAGTCCTACTTGGCATGGTATCGGCGCGCTTGGGCGGTGCACCCACTCTCCCTGCTGTCACTCGCGTCGTCGTGTGGGGTGTATTGGCCATGGTCGCAACATCACTTATTGGGCGATTACTTGGGGTGTAGCAGATTCAATTTAAAAGTATGACAGTTTTATTTTCAAATGACTAGAACGGTTTAGAGCCCAGTTTATTTTTAGCGCTCATTACTTTTTCGTAACGCATCCTAGAACGATACGTCTGTATCAGCGCGCGTTTGTAAGTAAAGACCTATTAAGGTATTCAAAAAGTGGTGGTGTGTCAGAAAGTATGCTGAGGAGATGAAAGGAGGGTGACAGCCAAAGCAAGATGATATATTTGAGGTTATGAAGACACAAATACAGATCAATTGCCCCGACTGTCACAGTCCCAGTTTTTCGATACACGGCAAAAAAAGCTATGGCAAGCAGAACTATCAATGTAAGGACTGCAAACGCCAGTTTATTGGCGATCATGCCCTAACTTATCACGGCTGTCACTCTAGAATAGAAGATAAAATACGGCTAATGACAGTGAGAGGCTGTGGCGTCAGAGACATTGCTATTATAGCCTCAGTTAGCATTGGTAAAGTGCTTAGCACCATAGGCTCATCTGTTTATAAGATTGCGCCTAAGAAGCGCTATTATGAACGCTTAGAGGTTGATGAGTTTTGGACTTACGTGTATCGCAAGAAGCGTAAAGTTTGGCTTATTTATGCTTATGACCGCGCTACCAATGAGATTGTCGCTTATGTCTGGGGCAAACGTGACCTGAAAACAGCTAAGAAGCTAAGAGCCCGTCTTAAACAACTGAAAGTCAGCTATGGCTCTATTAGCATGGATAACTGGGATAGCTTTATAACCGCATTCAAGCCTGACAAGAAACAAATCGGCAAGCAGCATACGGTAGGCATAGAAGGTAATAACTGTCGCCTTAGGCACCGATTGCGACGAGCCGTTCGAAAGACCTGCTGCTTCTCAAAGAAGTTTGATAACCACTTTAAGGTGTTTGATTTGGTATTCTTCTATGTCAATGACCCCTGCCGTCAAATCCGTATACATAAACTTGGGAGATTTTAGTTACGCAGCTTGACGATAATAATCAAACCACATCTGTCTTGGCGATTTATAGCTCAAGCCCTTTTGAATCCTAGTCTGGTTGTAATATAGCTCGATGTATCTAATGATATCGGTAATGGCGGCAAATCTAGTTTTATAATCCTTATGATATACCAACTCATTCTTCAATATGCCCCAGAAGCTTTCTATTGGAGCATTGTCGAAGCAATTACCTTTAGCGCTCATTGAACCTGTAAACTGATGCTGCTTAACGATCTTGTGGTAGGCATGGCTGCAATACTGGCTGCCTCTGTCAGAGTGAACGATTAGCCCTTTGTTTGGACGTTTATTCCTGATGGCCATGTTCAATGCGCGACAGACCAAATCTGCGGTCATGCGTTTGTTAATAGCGTAACCGACCAGCTCTTTGGTATATAAGTCTTTGACTCCCGCTAAATACAACCAGCCCTCATGTGTCCAGATATAAGTAATATCGCTTACCCATGCTTGGTTAGGGCGATTGGTGTCAAACTTCTGATCGAGCACGTTTGGATAGACCAGTTTGTGATGATTAGAGTCAGTGGTGACTTTAAAGCGCTTATGACGACGGCATTTGATGCCGTGTTCCTCTTTGATGCTTCTGACCATGTATAGACTAATATCATACCCTTGCTCGGTGAGCGTTGCATGCAGACGCTCAACACCATAGCGCTCATGAGTCTCACTATGAGCGGCTTTAACTAGTAGCTCGCACTGATTACGGTGTACCTGCTGACAGCTGATATCACGACTCAGCCAGTCGTAGTAGCTCGATGGTTTAACGCTAAGTACGCGGCACATCCTACTGATGCTAAAGATTTGCTGGTTGTCTTTGATAAAGGCGTACTTTACTAACTGTTTTTCGCGAAGTACGCCGTCGCCTTTTTTAAGATCTCGCGCTCCTCTTCGGCAACTTTAAGCTGTCGCTTTAGGCGTTTTACCTCTTCAAGCGCACTCATAAGTTCAGGGTCATACTGCTTTGTTCCTACAAGCTTGCCTTGATTGGCTTTGTTATGCCAATTTGAGAGCGTTTGCATCTCTATTTCGAGCTGCTGAACAGTTGCACTCAAGTTACGATTGTTGTCTGTTATCTTTTTGACAGCTTCTACTACAAATTGACTGCCATGTTATGCCCTTTTAATGCCATAAATCTGATATCGTTCTCTTAGGCTTATATGTGTGTAGCTCACGGTTGCAATCTTGCTTTGGCAGTGGATAATGATTTTGAGGTTAGGGCATCTATGCCTATTTTTTATCTGCTCAGCCAAATATTTACAATCATCCATTATGGCTACGTTTGATGCCAGCATAATTTTTGATGCACCATCCAATATTTTTTTAATGACAATCAAAGGAGATTTATATGAAAGCGGCACGTTTTTATGACAAAGGCGATATTCGTATTGAAGATATTCCAGAGCCTACTGTAGAGTCGGGTACCGTTGGAATCGATGTCGCTTGGTGTGGCATCTGTGGTACCGACTTGCATGAGTTTATGGAAGGTCCTATTTTTATTCCCCCTTGCGGTCATCCTCACCCAATCTCAGGAGAGTCTGCCCCAATCACTATGGGTCATGAATTCTCAGGCGTCGTTTATGCTATTGGTGAGGGTGTTGATGATATTGAGATCGGTCAGCATGTCGTGGTTGAACCATATATTATCGCTGATGATGTTTCTACCGCGCCTGGTGAGAATTATCACTTATCAAAAGATATGAACTTCATTGGTCTTGGTGGTCGCGGTGGTGGTTTGTCTGAAAAAATTGCGGTCAAGCGCCGCTGGGTACATCCTATCTCTAATAAAATACCATTAGATCAAGCAGCCTTGATTGAACCGTTAGCCGTTGGCTATCATGCTTTTGTGCGCAGTGGCGCCAAAGCAGGTGATGTTGCTTTGGTCGGTGGCGGTGGTCCGATTGGATTGTTATTGGCGGCAGTTTTAAAAGCCAAAGGCATTACCGTCATTCTCACTGAATTGAGTACCAAGCGCAAAGAGAAGGCTAAAGAAAGTGGGATTGCCGATTACATTTTAGATCCGACTGAAGTAGATTTGACTGAAGAAGTCATGATGCTTACGGATAACCGCGGTGTGGACGTGGCTTTTGAATGCACCAGCGTCAATAAGGTATTGGACTCGCTGGTTGAACTTACTAAACCTACTGGTGTGGTTGTGATTGTCTCTATCTGGAGCCACCCAGCTTCCGTAAATGTACATAGCGTAGTCATGAAGGAGCTCGATGTACGTGGGACTATTGGTTATGTAAACAATCATCAAGAAACCATCAAATTGGTCGAAGATGGCTTAGTGAACCTTGAGCCCTTTATTACTCAACGTATCAAATTGGATGACTTGATTGCTAAAGGCTTTGAGACTTTAATTCACAACAATGAATCAGCAGTGAAAATTATTGTGAACCCGAACCTGTAAATAGTAAGGCAAGGGATATCCGGCTAGCTAGGTGGTTTTAATCCGTACGTTAGAATTTACCAAACCTCAAGTTGCCCAAATCTACCTAGGAAGCCTTAGACACACTGATCCCTGCTGTCAATCCCGTACACTTAAACTTGGGAGATTTTAATCAGACAACTGGCGGAAGTTTTTTAGGGTATACCCTAGCGAACCAGTCAAGTGCTTTCACTGGTTCGGTTCCCTAGTGAGGACTTGAACATAAGGCTGTAGCTAAGTGATATCGGTATATTGAGTTATTTAGGTAGTCGCGGTGTACTTCATGGTGTACTTATCATGTATATTCTGTTCGTGATCGGTGCGCTATACAGGCACCGCTTAAACGCTGGGTAACATAGGTAACCAAATCACTAAGGCTAAAAGCGTTACGAGTAGTACAGGTGGCGTGATTAATAAGCCAATCTTCATATACTGACCCCAGCTGATTTTATAATCCTTTTCCGCCAGTACATGTAGCCATAACAATGTTGCTAAGCTACCAATTGGGGTGAATTTTGGT